>NZ_JBSHFH010000011.1:45129-174979 GCF_053617235.1 Streptomyces sp. NPDC055749
GGGGGGGGGCGGGGGGCGCGGTTGGGGTAGTGCAGCGACTCGAACTCGTCGGGGGGGGGGCCGCTGGGGCCGGTGGCCGACCCCCCACTGTCGTGTGCGGGTGCTGTTCAGCCGCCGAGCGGCAGGCCGTTCGCCGACACGCCCTTGGTGGGCAGGCCGCCGAGCAGGCCGGTGACGGGGGCGGTGACGTCGCCGCCGATGCTCTCCTGGCCGTTGAGCAGGTCTCCGGCCGCGTCCTGCACGGTGGGCAGGGTGTGGCTGACGGCGTCCAGCGCGGTGGCGGCACCCGTGGCCCCGGCGGCGGTCGCGGAGTCGACGGGCAGCGCGGTGGCGGCGGAGGCCGAACCGGCGGCGGCAGCGGCGAATGCGGCACCGAGAGCGGCGACGCCGAGAGTCCTGGCAGCAGACTGCTTCATGTGAATTTCATCCTTGGGGAAGGGGATGTGAGCGGCTCTGCAACGTAGTCATCCCCTTACCCGTCCCGCAAACATGCCAGGACACGGGAAACGGCCGGGGCATTGTCCGCCCCGGCCGTTTCCCTCACCGCTCGATCAGCCGGTCGGGGAGGAAGAACCGCTGGTCGTGGCGGTCTGACGGAAGAGCCACTCCGACTTCAGCTCCGCGTATCCGGGCTTGACGACGTCATTGATCATCGCCAGACGTTCATCGAAAGGAATGAATGCTGATTTCATCGCATTGACGGTGAACCACTGCATGTCATCGAGCGTGTATCCGAATGTCTCGGTCAGCCGCTCGAATTCCTGGCTCATGCTCGTACCGCTCATCAGCCGGTTGTCCGTATTCACGGTGGCGCGGAAATGGAGCTTCCGGAGCAGGCCGATGGGGTGGTCGGCGTAGGACGCCGCCGCTCCCGTCTGGAGGTTGGACGTGGGGCAGAGCTCCAGCGGGATGCGCTTGTCGCGTACGTAGGAGGCGAGGCGGCCGAGGGTGACGCTGCCGTCGTCGGCGATCTCGATGTCGTCGATGATGCGGACCCCGTGGCCGAGCCGGTCGGCGCCGCACCACTGCAGGGCCTGCCAGATCGACGGCAGGCCGAACGCCTCGCCCGCGTGGATCGTGAAGTGGTTGTTCTCGCGCTTGAGGTACTCGAACGCGTCGAGGTGGCGGGTGGGAGGGAAGCCCGCCTCGGCGCCCGCGATGTCGAAGCCGACGACACCCAGGTCCCGGTAGCGGTTGGCCAGTTCGGCGATCTCCAGGGCGCGGGCGGCGTGCCGCATCGCGGTGAGGAGGGCGCCGACGCGGATGCGGTGGCCGTTGGCGCGGGCACGGCTCTCGCCCTCGCGGAAGCCCTCGTTGACCGCCTCGACGACCTCTTCGAGGGTCAGGCCGCCTTCCAGGTGCTGCTCGGGGGCGTACCGCACCTCCGCGTAGACGACGCCGTCCTCGGCGAGGTCCTCGGCGCACTCGGCCGCCACCCGGACCAGAGCCTCGCGGGTCTGCATGACGGCGCAGGTGTGGGCGAACGTCTCCAGGTAGCGCTCCAGCGAACCGGAGTCGGCCGCTTCGCGGAACCAGATGCCCAGCTTGTCGGGCTCCGTCTCCGGAAGGGCGTCGTAGCCCTGCGCGAGGGCCAGGTCGACGATCGTGCCGGGGCGCAGGCCGCCGTCGAGGTGGTCGTGGAGCAGCACCTTGGGCGCACGCCTGATCTGCTCGGAACTGGGAACGTTGGGGGTCTGGCTCGTCATCTGGGCACTCTAGCGCCTACGCGCGTAGAGCGCCGAGTGCCGATGCGTAACAGTGACCGCGAAGTCGGGTGGAGTACACCTGTCCTTCTGACACTGTTCTGTCATGGCACAGCGCGCACTTCCCCTGCCTGCTGCGAGGCTGGGACGGGCCGTTCACACGGCTGGAGCACCACCCGAGGTCAGTGGCGTGGCCCTGCTGCTCCCTGACGGCGAGGCGGACTCGCACCGCCGCCCTTCTTCCTTTTCGTACGCGGCACAGCTGCCGTTCGCCCGGAATCTGGCCCGCGCCGGCCAGGAGGACGGGCTCGCGGTGCATGTGGTGCGGTACCGCTGGCGCGGCTGGAACGCCACGGACGCGGATCTGGCGGCCGACGCGGAGTGGGCGGCGGACGAGGTCGTACGTCGCTACGGCGACGTCCCCGTCTGTCTCGTCGGCCACGGCATGGGCGGCCGGGCGGCACTGCGGGCCGCCGGGCACGGCGCGGTCACCTCGGTACTGGCGATGGCGCCCTGGCTGCCCGACGGGACGGACGACGAGGCGGAGCCGGTAAGGCAGTTGGCGGGTCGGCGGGTGCTGATCGTGCACGGCACCAATGACGAACGGATCGATCCGGAGCTGTCGTTCCGGCTGGCCGAGCGGGCGAAGAAGTCCAATCGGGACATCTGCCGGTTCGAGGTCCACTCGGACGGGCACGCACTGCGCCAGCACCGGGCCGAGGTGGTGGCGCTGGCCGCCGACTTCGTACGGGGGTCCCTGTTCGCCCGCTCCTACGCCCGCCCGGTCGCCGACGCGCTGGCGGCTCCGCCGCCGCTGGGTCTGCGGATGCCGTTGGCGGCGGGGTTCGGGCGGTCGTTGCGGCACTAGGAGCCCTGGGAGCTGGCCTCAGTCCGGGAGCAGGTGGCCCCGGCGCGAGAGCAGGAAGCGTTTGAAGGCGGCGACCGGTGGCGTGTCCGGGTGGCCGTCCAGCCACGCGACCCCGATCTCGCGCGCCGCGCGCGGTGCCGTGACCGTGAGCTCGACGACCCCCGGGCGCGCCACCGCGGGCGGTGGCAGCAGGGCCACGCCCAGGCCCGCGGCGACCAGCCCGCGCAGGGTCTCGGCCTCCTCGCCCTCGAACGCGATCCGGGGCGTGAAGCCCGCCTCCGCGCAGAGGTCGTCGGTGATCCGCCGCAGGCCGTAACCCGGTTCGAGCGTGACGAACGTTTCGTCGGCGGCCTCCGCGAGACGCACGCGGCGGCGGGAGGCCAGGCGGTGGTCGTCGGGGACGACCAGGCGCAGGCGCTGCTCGTCGAGGCGGCGGGCGACCAGGTCCGGCGCGTCGGGCACGGGCGAGGTGAGGCAGAGGTCGAGGCCGCCCGAGCGGAGGCGTTCGATCATCGCCTCGCCGTAGTTCTGGACCAGCTGGAAGCGGACCCGGGGATGGTCGACGCGGAAGGCCCGGATGAGGGCGGGCACCGTCTCGGAGCCCATCGTGTGCAGGAAGCCGAAGGCGACCTTGCCCGCCGTCGGGTCGGCGTCGGCCCGTACCGAGTCGGCCGCCTTCTCCACCTCGGTGAGCGCCCGGTCGGCGGAGGCCAGGAACGTACGGCCCGCAGGGGTGAGCGAGACCGTACGGCCCTTGCGGGCGAACAGGGCGACGCCCAGGTCCTGTTCCAGCCTGACCATGGCCCGCGAGAGCGTCGACTGCGGGACGCCCAGCTCGTGCGCGGCGCGGGTGACGTGCTCGTGGCGGGCCACGGCCTCGAAGTACGCGAGGCGTGGAGCGAGCACGGCGCGAATGTCTTCTTCGTAACTACTCGGTGACAGCCGGGGCTGTGGCCTGCGTTCATGCACCATGGGAACGATTATGACGACTTCGTGCATTGGACGCATGAAACCTGGCGGCCTACTTTCGACGTATGCCTCCTGCCAGTACCAAGGCGTCCATCCGAACGGTGGACGCCCCCGCACCTCCCTCTTCCCCCGTCTCCACCCAGCGCCTCGAACCCGGCCGCCCCGGCTACCGCCGGATGAGCTTCGCTCTCTTCGCCGCCGGAGTCGCGACCTTCGCGCTCCTCTACTCCACGCAGGCGCTGCTGCCCGCCGTCTCCGACTCGTTCGGCGCCACGGCGGGGCAGGCGAGCTGGACGGTCTCCGCGGCGACCGGCGCGCTCGCGCTGTGCGTGCTGCCGCTGAGCGCCCTCTCCGAGCGCTTCGGGCGGCGGCAGATGATGACCGCATCGCTGACGGTGGCCGTACTGGTCGGGCTGCTCATCCCCTTCGCCCCCTCCCTCGGCTGGCTGATCGCGCTGCGCGCCGTCCAGGGCGCCGCGCTCGCCGGACTGCCGGCCTCCGCGATGGCGTATCTGGCGGAGGAGGTACGGCCCAAGGCACTGGTGGCCGCGATCGGTCTGTTCGTGGCGGGCAACAGCATCGGCGGCATGAGCGGTCGCATCATCACCGGCTGGGTGGCCCAGCTGTGGGGCTGGCGGGCTGCGCTCGGCGCGGTGGGGCTGCTCGCCGTGGTCTGCGCCGTCGTCTTCCACTTCATGATCCCGAAGGCCCGTAACTTCACGCCCGGTTCGCTCAACCCGAAGGCCCTCGCGAAGACCGTCGGCACGCACCTCGCCGATCCGCTGCTGCGACGCCTTTACGCGATCGGCGCGCTGTTCATGACGGTGTTCGGCGCGGTGTACACGGTGATCGGTTACCGGCTGGTCGAGGCGCCGTTCAGCCTCCCGCAGGGTGTCGTCGGCTCGATCTTCCTGGTCTATCTGGTAGGTACGGTCTCCTCCGCCGCCGCCGGACAGCTGGTCGCCAGGCTCGGCCGCCGGGGCGCGCTCTACCTGGCCGTCTCCACCACGGCCGCCGGTCTGCTGCTCTCCCTCGCCGACCAGCTGGCCGCCGTACTCCTCGGGCTCGTGCTGATCACGGCCGGCTTCTTCGCCGGGCACGCGGTCGCCTCCTCCTCGGTGAGCCGTACGGCGACGACGGGCCGCGCCCAGGCATCGGCGCTCTACCAGTCCGCGTACTACCTGGGCTCCAGCGCGGGCGGCACGCTCGGCGCGGTCGCCTTCCACGCCGGGGGGTGGGCGGGCACGGTGGCACTGGGACTGTTCGCGGTCCTCGGCGTCGTATCGATCACGCTGTACGGGACACGGGCGGCGCGCGCCGAACGGCTCCGGGCCGTACCGGCGGTCGCGCTACACAACTGAGACCTTCCGGCGCACAACCGGCACTCCCCTTCGCGCGTCTAGCAGGCGGTATCAACGCACTGCGCGCGAAGGGGAGTTGGCGCACATGGGAGTCATAGGAGACATTCGCAGCGTACGGATACGGCGGGGCGTCGCCCTGTCCGTAGCCGGTCTGCTGGCGGCACCGGCCCTCGTCCTGGGCACGGGCACGTCGGCGCAGGCGGCGACCTGCACGACATCCACCGGGCCGTACCAGAAGAAGGTCGAGAAGTTCCTCGGCCGCCCGGTCGACGGCAGGCAGTCGGTCGCCGACTGCAAGGCGATCCGGGCCTTCCAGGCGAAGCACGGCATCACACCCACCATCGGGTACGCGGGGCCGATCACCTGGCGCACCATGAACACCATGCTCGCCCAGAAGGCGGCCGGGAAGAACCCCAACAAGGCGAAGAAGTGCCCCACGAACAAGGGGCGCATCGCGTGCGTGGACCTGACCAGGCAGCTCAGCTGGATCCAGGACGGCTCGAAGCTGAAGTACGGGCCTGTGCCGGTGCGGACGGGGCGCAACGGCGCGGAGACGCGTACCGGTGCGAAGAAGATCTACTGGCGCACCATCAAGCACTGGTCGACGATCTACCGCGTGTGGATGCCGTACTCCCAGTTCTTCGACGGCGGCATCGCGTTCCACTCGGTCACCAAGAGCATGTACAACCCGCCCGGCTCGGGCGGCTGCGTCAACATGCGGAGCAAGGACGCGAAGGCATACTGGAATCTGCTGCGCAACGGCGACGACGTCTACGTGTACGGACGCAAGCCCGGCACGTGAGCGGCTCCTCTTAGACGCTTCCCCGCCCGATTGTCAGTGGCCTGCGGTAGCTTCCACAGTGCTGAGTGAGTGGTGTCACAGCGCAACAGGGGTGGAGCGATGAGTGATCTGACCGTGACGGCCGATATCGACAGCCGTCTGGAGGGACACCGGGTCGAGCTGACCGGCTACTGCTACCGGATGCTCGGCTCGGCCTTCGAGGCGGAGGACGCGGTCCAGGACACGCTGGTGCGTGCCTGGCGCAACTTCGACAAGTTCGAGGGGCGTTCCTCGCTGCGCTCCTGGCTCTACCGCATCGCGACCAACGTCTGCCTGGACATGCTGAACGCGGGCAACAAGCGGGCCAGGCCGGTGGATCTGACCGGTCCTACACCGCTGGCGCAGGCCGCGCTCAACCCGCTGCCGGAGAACACCTGGCTGGAGCCGATGCCGGACGGCCGCATCCTGCCCTCGGTTGCCGATCCGGCGGAGGCAGCCGTGGCCCGTGAGTCCGTGCGCCTCGCCTTCGTCGCCGCGCTCCAGCATCTGCCGCCCAAGCAGCGGGCCGTGCTCATCCTGCGTGAGGTCCTGGCCTGGAAGGCGAGCGAGGTCGCCGAACTGCTGGAGACCTCGGTCGCCTCGGTCAACAGCGCCCTCCAGCGGGCACGGGCGACGCTCACGGAGACGGAGGTGCGCGCCCCCGACACGGCGAATCCGCTCGACGAGGAGCAGCGCAAGCTCCTTGAGCGGTACGTGGCGGCGTTCGAGGGATATGACATGGCGGCGCTGACCGCGCTCCTCCACGAGGACGCCGTGATGACCATGCCGCCGTTCGACCTCTGGCTCCAGGGGCACGACGACATCGCAGGCTTCATGCTCTCCATCGGCGCGAGCTGCGCGGGTTCGCGGCTGGTGGCGACCGAGGCCAACGGGACCCCGGCGTTCGCGCACTACAAGCCGAATCCGGACGGCCCCGGGTTCGTGCCGTGGGCGGTGCAGGTCATCGACATCTCGGACGGTGCGATCACCGGGATGCACTGCTTCCTGGACACGCAGCGCTGGTTCCCGCTGTTCGGTCTGCCGGATCACCTGGACGCCGAGACGGCGTGAGGATACGCAAACCGTTCGTCGCCGCCTGGGCGGTGCTGGTGGTGGCCGGCTGGGGGGCGACGCTCTGGCTGGACGAGCCCGCGGCCACCGCCGGTCCCGGGGCCGACCGCGCCCCGGGGTCCCCGGCCAACCCCGATCCGGGGCCGCAGCCGGTGGGAGGCCCGTGCGATCCAGCTCTGCGGGCCTCGCAGTCACCGTCACCGAGGGCGCTGCCCTCGAAGTCACCGTGGCCGTCGGCGTCATCCAGCTCCGGTGGTGAATCGAGGGGTCGCGTGTATGACTGCGCGGTGGTCGTCACCCGCTGACCCGGGCCGCACGGCGCGCGTCCGGTCAGCCGGCCGGGTCCCGCGCCGGGTCCTGGAGGGCCGGGGCTCTGTCCTCCAGGCCCACCGCATCGGCCAGCCCGACCAGGTCCAGCAGGGACCGGAGCTCGGGCGGGACGTTGCGCAGCCGCAGTCCCCGGCCGCCGGCCCGGCGCGCGATCAGCCCCAGCCGGGCGACCGCCTCGACCAGGGCCAGGTCCGGGTGCACGACTCCGCCCACGTCGCAGTCCACCGCGACGACGGGATCGGCGGCGTCCGCTTCGGGGCCGTACAGCAGCGTCTCCAGCTCGGCGCAGAGCCGCGGCACATCGGCCCTGGTGACACGGCCGGTCACGACAAGCACTTTCGGGGTCATGGCTTCCACATCAGGAAGACCGGCGCAACGCCGGAAACTCATCGGCGGCAGGCGCGGGGCCCCTGGGAGGTCGTGGACAGGAAGTGATCGGAGCGGACCGGCCAATCGCACACTTCCCGCCAACTCCGGACTCATGAGCCACCCTTGTGAACCCGTGGGCCCCTTTCCCCCTCTTGGTTGGTGAACCGAGGGCACCGTGCGTCACGCGCGGTGCCCTTGGACCAGCGGTTCCCAGGAACCACTTCATTCTCCAGGGGGAGAGTTGCCCAGACACGTGAAGAGCGCGTGCGTCTCGACCATCGCCGCGGCAGCCGCCGTGGCGCTCGCGGCCGGCATGACCAGCCCGGCCGCGGCTCAGCCCGGCGGTACGGACGGCCGCACGACGGCGAAGGCCGACAGGTCCGTCGCCACGCATCACCTCACTCTCATCACCGGTGACCGCGTCCAGGTGGACGCCAAGGGCCGGATCGTGGGCTTCGAGCCCGCGAAGGGGCGCGAGCGGATACCCGTCCAGAAGCAGATACGCGGCGGACACACGCTCGTCGTGCCGGCCGACGCGCACCGGCTGATCGCCTCCGGCAAGCTCGACCGGCGGCTGTTCGACATCACGGAGCTGAACCGTCCGGAGAACCGGCGGGCCCAGCACAAGGGCCTGCGCCTGATCGTCGGTTACAAGGGGGACCGGGCCGCCGCCGCCAAGGCCGAGGTGCGCGAAGCCGGTGGTACGAGGGTCGGCCGGACCCTGAAGTCGCTGAACGCCCAGTCGGTGACCACGCCGAAGGTCGACGCCGCCGACATCTGGCAGGCGCTCACCGCCACGTCCGCCCGCAGTGCGCAGCTCACCACGGCGGCGGGCGTCGACCGGGTCTGGCTTGACGGGGTACGCAAGGCGAGCCTCGACAGGAGCGTGGCGCAGATCGGTGCGCCGACGGCCTGGAAGGCCGGTTACACCGGCAAGGGCGTCAAGATCGCGGTCCTGGACACCGGGGTGGACGCCACCCACGCCGACCTCAAGGACCAGGTCGTCGCGGAGAAGAACTTCTCCGAGTCGGCCGATGCCCTGGACCGGTTCGGCCACGGTACGCACGTGGCGTCGATCGCGGCCGGTACGGGCGCGAAGTCGGGCGGCACGCTCAAGGGTGTGGCCCCCGACGCCGAGCTCCTGAACGGGAAGGTGCTCGACGACAACGGCTACGGCAACGACTCCGGCATCCTGGCCGGCATGGAGTGGGCGGTCGCGGAGGGCGCCGCCATCGTCAACCTGAGCCTCGGTGGCGGGGACACCCCCGAGATCGACGCTCTTGAGGCTGCGGTCAACAAGCTGTCGGCCGAGAAGGGCGTCCTGTTCGCCATCGCGGCGGGCAACGAGGGCGAGGGCGGTGCCTCCACCGTCGGCTCCCCGGGCAGCGCCGACGCCGCGCTGACCGTCGGCGCGGTCGACGACAAGGACGTACTGGCACCGTTCTCCAGCCGTGGCCCGCGCGTCGGCGACGGTGCGGTCAAGCCCGATGTGACGGCACCGGGCGTGGACATCACGGCCGCAGCCGCGCCGGGCTCCGTCATCGACCAGGAGGTCGGCCAGAAGCCGCCGGGCTACCTCACCATCTCCGGTACGTCGATGGCGACCCCGCATGTCGCGGGCGCCGCCGCCCTGCTGAAGCAGCAGCACCCCGAGTGGAAGTACGCCGAGCTGAAGGGCGCCCTCGCGGCCTCCACAAAGCCCGGCGCGTACACCCCGTTCGAGCAGGGTTCGGGCCGGATCGCCGTCGACAAGGCGCTCGGCCAGACCGTCGTCGCCGACCCGGTTTCGGTGAGCTTCGGCGTGCAGCAGTGGCCGCACACCGATGACACCCCGGTCGCCGAGAAGGTCACGTACCGCAACCTCGGCACGACGGACGTCACGCTCGATCTGACGGTGGCGGGCACCGGCCCGACGGGCAAGCCCGCTCCGGCCGGTTTCTTCGCGCTCGGCGCGAACCAGGTGACCGTCCCCGCCGGCGGGACCGCCGATGTGACGCTGACGGCCGACACCCGGCTCGGCGGCACGGCTGACGGCACGTACTCCGCGTATCTCGTGGGCACCGGCGGCGGGCAGACCGTCCGCACGGCCGCCGCGGTCGAGCGCGAGGCCGAGTCGTACGACGTGAAGCTCACGTACATCGGCCGCGACGGCAAGCCGGCCCAGTACGCCGACGCCGATCTCTTCGGTCTCGCGGGCGGCGCCGAAGGTGTGTGGAAGACCCTGGAGAACAAGAACGGGACGGCAACGGTCCGGGTTCCCAAGGGGACGTACGGGCTGAACTCCAACGTGTACGTGGACCCGGAGGACTCCGCCAAGGGCGTCGACTGGATCGCCCAGCCGAAGCTCGACGTGAACAGGACGACGGCCGTCACACTCGACGCACGCAAGGCGAAGCCGGTCAGCATCACGCTGCCCGCGAAGTCGCTCAAGGGCCAGTCGATGGTGGCGGACTACTCCATCCAGTCCGAGACCACCGGGGTCAGCTTCGGCTGGTTCCTGGAGACGTTCAAGAACTTCCACACGGCGCACGTCGGTCCGAAGGTCACCGACGGTTCGCTCTCCCAGCAGTGGCTGGGCAACTGGTCCAAGGGCTCGACCGCCGAGGTCGACATCGCGCTCGGCGGTCCGGTGAAGCAGCTGGCGACCGGCTACGCACGGAAGCTCACCGCAGGTCAGTTCGCCAAGGTGAAGATCGCCATGGGCGCCGCGGCGGCCAAGAAGACCGGCGAGGTCACGGCCTGGGGCTACCTTCCCGGCATGAACAGCGGCGCCGCCACGTCGACGCAGCAGAAGCTTCCCGGCACACGCACGGTCTACGTGTCGACCGTCGACAAGGCTCAGTGGGCCTTCGATTTCTCGCAGCTGGGCGGTACCGACGAGGACGGCTGGCCGCTGTACGAGTCGCAGTACTCGCTCGGTGAGCCGCGCGCGTACGCGGGCGGCAAGGCGTATGCGAAGACCGTCAACACGGCGGTGTTCGGCCCGCTGTTGAACGACTCCTTCGGCCTCCAGCGCACGGACAACGAGATCACCGGTGTCGTACCGCTCGCCGCCGACGGCAAGGGGAACGCCGGCTGGTCCGAATTCACCTCGGCCAAGACGGTCCTGTACCGCAACGGCAAGAAGCTCGCCCAGAACACGGACCCGCTGACGGGTGAGCAGGCCTTCACGGTGCCGTCCGGTGCCGCCGACTACAAGCTGAAGACCTCGGTGCAGCGCAGCCCGAAGCTCGGTGCGGCCTCCACCCGGATCGACGCGGGCTGGACGTTCCGTTCCAAGAAGACGGCCGGCGCACAGCTGCCTGCCTCCACGGTGCGCTTCACGCCCACCGTCGGCCTGGACAGCAAGGTCGCGGCCGGCAGGACCGCCACCGTGCCGGTGACGGTGCAGGGTTCGGCGGCCGGCAAGAACCTCAAGTCGCTGAAGGTGTACGTCAGTTATAACGCCGGCAAGACCTGGAAGAAGGTCACGGTGAAGAAGGGCAAGATCTCCGTGAAGAACCCGGCGAAGGGCAAGTCGATCTCCTTCGCCGCCAAGGTCGCGGACAAGAAGGGCAACCTGTCGTCCGTGGCGATCTACAACGCGTACTACGGGAAGTAGACCCGGACACCACCGCATGACAACGGCCCGCCGGGACGATCTCGTCGCCCCGGCGGGCCGTTCGCATGTCGCGCCGCGCTCGCTCCGCTCCGCTACGCGATGCGCTCGCGTACCACCGGGGTCGCGTTGAACTCCGTACCCGCGGGGGCGATGTCGTAGGCGTCCGGCAGGGCCTTCAGCGCGTACTCGAACTTCTCCGGGGTGTCGGTGTGCAGCGTCAGCAGGGGCTGGCCCGCCGTCACGGTGTCGCCGGGCTTGGCGTGCAGTTCGACGCCCGCGCCCGCCTGCACCGGGTCCTCCTTGCGTGCGCGGCCCGCGCCGAGGCGCCAGGCGGCGACACCGACGTCGTACGCGTCGAGGCGGGTCAGTACGCCGGAGGAGCGCGCGGTCACCACGTGCTGCTCGCGGGCGACCGGGAGCTTCGCGTCCGGGTCGCCGCCCTGGGCGGAGATCATGCGGCGCCAGACGTCCATGGCGGAGCCGTCGGCGAGGGCCTTCTCCGGGTCGGCGTCCTTGAGGCCCGCCGCGTCCAGCATCTCCCGGGCGAGGGCGAGGGTCAGGTCGACGACGTCGCGGGGGCCGCCGCCCGCCAGGACCTCGACGGACTCCCGTACCTCCATGGCGTTGCCCGCGGTCAGTCCGAGCGGGGTCGACATGTCGGTGAGCAGGGCGACGGTCCGTACGCCGCTGTCGGTGCCCAGCGCGACCATGGTGGAGGCCAGTTCGCGGGCATCCTCGATGGTCTTCATGAAGGCGCCGGAGCCGACCTTGACGTCCAGGACGAGCGCGCCGGTGCCCTCGGCGATCTTCTTCGACATGATCGAGCTGGCGATGAGCGGGATCGCCTCGACGGTCCCGGTGACGTCGCGGAGCGCGTACAGCTTCTTGTCGGCGGGGGCGAGGCCGTCACCGGCCGCGCAGATCACCGCGCCGGTGCTGTCCAGGACGCTGAGCATCTCCTCGTTGGAGAGGTGGGCGCGCCAGCCGGGGATGGACTCCAGCTTGTCGAGGGTGCCGCCGGTGTGTCCGAGCCCGCGTCCGCTGAGCTGCGGTACGGCCGCGCCGCAGGCCGCGACGAGCGGGGCCAGCGGCAGGGTGATCTTGTCGCCCACGCCGCCGGTGGAGTGCTTGTCGGTGGTGGGGCGGGAGAGCGCGGCGAAGTCCATGCGCTCGCCGGAGGCGATCATCGCGGCGGTCCAGCGGGCGATCTCGGTGCGATTCATGCCGTTCAGCAGGATCGCCATGGCCAGCGCGGACATCTGCTCGTCGGCGACCTCGCCGCGGGTGTACGCGTCGATGACCCAGTCGATCTGTTCGGGGGTCAGCTCGCCGCGGTCGCGCTTGGTGCGGATGACGGAGATGGCGTCCATGGGCGGGGAGTCCTTCCGGCCGGGTACGTACGCAGGAGTCCGATTGACTCTACGCGCATAGAGGTCTGATCGAGCATCGGGCGGGCCCGTTTCGGGCCCGCCCGGTGCTCCACGAATCACGGTTCAGGCGAGGTGCTGGGGCCCGAACGCCTGCGGCAGCATCTCGTCCAGCGTACGGAAGCCGTCCGGGGTCTCCAGGACGAGTTCCGGCCCCCCGAACTCGTACAGCAACTGCCTGCACCTGCCGCACGGGACCAGGATCGCGCCCGCCCCGTCCACGCAGGTGAAGTGGGTCAGCCTGCCGCCGCCGGTGGCGTGCAGCTGCGAGACCAGGCCGCATTCGGCGCACAGCCCGATGCCGTACGAGGCGTTCTCGACGTTGCAGCCGACGATCGTACGGCCGTCGTCGACGCGCGCCGCGACGCCGACCGGGTAGCCCGAGTACGGCGCGTACGCACGGGACATGGCGTCCCGTGCGGCCGAGCGCAGGGCTTCCCAGTCGACGTCGGCGGCGGCCGTCACTTGCCCTGGCCCTTGCGGTAGCGCATGCCGTCGGCCTTCGGCATCCGCAGCCGCTGCGCGGAGAGCGAGAGCACGAGGAGCGTGACGACGTACGGCGTGGCGCTCACGAACTCGGTCGGCACCGTGTCCGTGGCGAGGTACCAGACCAGCACGGCGGCGGCGATGACGGCGCTGATCACACCCGGCACGTACGCCTTGCGGTAGAGCTTCCAGGCCGCGAGGGCCGCGAGCATGACCACCAGGAGCAGCAGCAGCGCGTGGACGGACTCGCCGCCCTGGCGCAGCTGGAGCGCGTCGGCGAAGCCGAAGAGGCCCGCGCCCATGGCGAGTCCGCCGGGCCGCCAGTTACCGAAGATCATCGCGGCGAGGCCGATGTAGCCGCGTCCGCCGGTCTGGCCCTCGTTGTAGATGTGCGAGGTGACCAGCGACAGGAACGCGCCGCCGAGTCCGGCGAGACCGCCGGAGGCGATCACGGCGATGTACTTGTAGAAGTACACGTTCACACCGAGCGATTCGGCGGCGACCGGGTTCTCACCGCAGGAGCGCAGGCGCAGACCGAACGAGGTCTTCCACAGGACGAAGAACGTACCGACGAACAGTGCCACGGCGACCAGAGTCAGCAGCGACACGTTGGTGACCAGACCGCCGAGGATGCCCGCCACGTCGGAGACGAAGAACCAGTGGTGTGTCTCGACCGAGTGCAGCCAGTCGGAGAGTCCGGGGATCGACACGGTCGTGATCTCGTCGGCCGGTGGCGACTGCTTGGGGCTGCCGCCCTTCGCCGCGGCCTCACCGGCGTTGAACCAGAGCTTGGCGAAGTAGGTGGTGAAGCCGAGCGCCAGGATGTTGATGGCGATACCGGAGATGATGTGGTCGACGCCGAAGGTGACGGTGGCGAAGGCGTGCAGCAGCCCGCCGAGCATGCCGCCCACGACACCGGCGAGCACGCCGATCCACGGGTTGGTCTGCCAGCCGGCCCAGGCACCGAAGAAGGTGCCGAGGATCATCATTCCTTCGAGGCCGATGTTGACCACACCGGCCCGCTCGGACCAGAGGCCGCCGAGACCGGCGAGGCCGATCGGCACGGCCATCGCGAGGGCGGCACTGATCTGGCCCGCCGAAGTGACGTCCTGGGCGCCGGTGATGGCGCGTACCGCGGACAGCGCGAGCAGTGCGCCCGCGATGATCAGGAGGATGACGGGGAGCGAGAAGCGCTTGCGCCCGCCCTTGCCACCGGAAACCTTGGGGGCTGCGGGCGGCGGGGTGGAAGTCGCCGTGACGGTCACGCCGACACCTCCTGCTGGTCGGAGTTACGGGCGGCCTGTGCGGCGAGTTCCGCGCCGACCTTGCTCTGCTGGCGCTTGAGGCCGTAGCGGCGTACGACTTCGTAGGCGATGACGACGCACAGGACGATGACGCCCTGGATGACGCCGACGATCTCCTTGTCGTAGCCCTCGAACTCGAGCTTTCCGGTGCCTCGTTCGAGGAAGGCCCACAGGAGCGCGCCGAGCGCGATGCCGACCGGGTGGTTACGGCCGAGCAGGGCGATGGCGATGCCGGTGAAACCGATGCCGGTGGGGAAGTCGCCGCTGTACTCGAAGCTGTCGTTGAGCAGCGTCGGCATGCCGATCAGGCCGGCCATTCCGCCGGAGATGAGCATCGACGTGACGACCATCTTCTTCACGTCGACACCGCTGGCCTCGGCGGCGGAGCCGGACTGGCCGACGGTACGCAGATCGAAGCCGAAGCGGGTGCGCGAGAGCGTGAACCAGTAGAGGACGCCCGCGACGGCCGCGACGACGATGAAGCCCCAGACCGGGGTGGGCGTGGTCGGGAACTCGAAGAAGTGCGAGGACTCCGGGATCGGAGTGGTGGAGATCTTCGTACCGGCCTCGTCGAGGTGACCGAGCCGGCCCTGCTGGAGCAGGTAACCGATGATCGCCGTCGCGATGGCGTTCAGCATGATCGTCGAGACGACCTCGCTGACGCCGCGGGTGACCTTCAGGACACCGGCGATGCCGGCCCACATCGCGCCGACGATCATCGCGGTGAGGATGATCAGCGGGATCTGGAGGGCGCCCGGCAGCGTCAGCGCGCCGCCGAGGGCGGCGGCGAAGAACGCGGCGAGGCGGTACTGGCCGTCGACGCCGATGTTGAACAGGTTCATCCGGAAGCCGACGGCCACCGCGAGACCCGCGAGGTAGTAGGTCGTGCCCTTGTTCAGGATGTAGACCTGGCTGTCCGACTTCATTCCGTAGTCGAACATGATGCCGAAGGCCTGGAAGGGTTCCTTGCCGGTCGCGGCGAGGACCAGCGCGGTCACCAGGAACGCGACCACGATCGCGAGCAGCGGGGCCGCGATCCCCAGGAGCAGCCGCTCCTTGTCGAACTTCTTCATCGGTCCTCTCCCCCGTCGGGGTCGTTCACGGGGCGGGTGTCGCCCGGTCCGGCGGGTTCGCCGTCACCGGCGCGGGTGTCGCCCGGTCCGGCGGATTCGCCGTCCCCGGCCGGGGCTTCCAGGTGTCCGCTCGCCGCGCCCGTCATGGCGGAGCCGAGCTCCTCGGGGGTGACCGTCGCCGGGTCGGCGTCCGCGACCAGCCGGCCGCGGTACATGACGCGCAGCGTGTCGGAGAGCCCGATCAGCTCGTCGAGGTCGGCGGAGATGAGCAGCACCGCCAGACCCTCGCGGCGCGCTTCGCGGATCTGGTCCCAGATCTGCGCCTGCGCGCCGACGTCCACACCACGGGTGGGGTGGGCGGCGATCAGCAGCTTGGGGCTGTGGCTCATCTCGCGGCCGACGATCAGCTTCTGCTGGTTGCCGCCGGAGAGCGAGGCCGCGGTGACCTCGATGCCGGGCGTACGGACGTCGTACTCGCGCACGATCCGCTCGGTGTCGGCGCGGGCCGCCTTCAGGTCGAGGAAGACGCCCTTGCTGTTGGGGCGCTCCGTGACGTGACCGAGGATGCGGTTCTCCCAGAGGGGGGCCTCCAGGAGCAGACCGTGCCGGTGGCGGTCCTCGGGGATGACGGCCATGCCGTCCTCGCGGCGCTTGCGGGTGGCGGCGTGGGAGATGTCCGCGCCCTCCAGCGTGAGGACGCCGGTGTCCAGGGTGCGCATGCCCATGATGGCGTCGACCAGTTCGGACTGGCCGTTGCCCTCGACGCCGGCGATGCCCAGCACCTCACCCTTGTGGATGGTGAAGCCGATGCCGTCGAGCACGGCGCGCACCACCCCGTCCGGGTCGGTGGCGGTCAGCCGCAGGTCCTCGACGGTCAGCATGGGTACGTCGGTGACGGTGGACTCGCGGGTCTCCGGCGAGGGCAGCTCGGTGCCGACCATCAGCTCGGCGAGCTGCTTGGTCGTGGTGTGCTCGGGGTCGGCGGTGCCCACGGTCGTACCGCGCCTGATCACCGTGATCACATCGGCGACCGAGAGCACCTCGCCCAGCTTGTGCGAGATGAAGATGACGGTGAGGCCCTCGGCCTTGAGCTCGCGCAGGTTGTCGAAGAGCGCGTCGACCTCCTGCGGTACGAGGACGGCGGTCGGCTCGTCGAGGATCAGGGTGCGCGCGCCGCGGTAGAGGACCTTGAGGATCTCCACGCGCTGGCGGTCGGCGACGCCGAGGTCCTCGACCATGGCGTCCGGGCGGACCCCGAGGCCGTACGCGTCGGAGATCTCCTTGATCTTGGCGCGGGCCCGGTCCCCGATGCCGTACAGCTTCTCGGAGCCGAGTACGACGTTCTCCAGGACGGTCAGGTAGTCGGCGAGCATGAAGTGCTGGTGCACCATGCCGATGCCGCGGTCGATGGCGTCACCGGGGTTGCTGAACGAGACCTGCTCGCCGTCCACCGAGATGGTGCCCTCGTCCGGCTTCTGCATGCCGTAAAGGATCTTCATCAGGGTCGACTTGCCGGCGCCGTTCTCGCCGACGAGGGCGTGCACGGTGCCGCGGTTCACGGTGATGTCGATGTCGTGGTTGGCCACGACACCGGGGAATCGCTTGGTGATGCCGCGGAGCTCGACGGCATGAGGACTGCTGGACGCTTTGATGGCGCACTCTCCTTGGCAGGAGCGGAGGGCGGTGGGGACGACGGTCTGTGGCGACGGGTGCGGGCGACAGGTGCGGGCGTGGCGTGGCGAAAAATACCGTGCCCGGCGAGAGCTACGCGCGTAGCGCCACCGAATCGTTGGCCACCTGACGGCAGGTGGCGGAGGGCGGGCACACGACGTGTGCCCGCCGTACGCGAGTCGGGGCCCGGAGAAACGGCCGAAGCCGCTCCACCGGGCCCCGAATCAGCGGGCAGGTCAGAGGGTGGTCTTGACCTTGATGTCGCCGTCGACGATCTTCTTCTTCGCCTCGTCGAGCTGCGCCTGGATGTCCTTGAGGTGGTCACCCGTGGTGGTCAGGCTGACGCCGTTCTTGGCGAGGGAGTACGTCTGCGTGCCGGTCAGCGGCTTGCCGTCGTTGATGGACTTGGCCAGGTCGTAGACACCGGCGTCGACGTTCTTGACGACCGAGGTCATGATCGTGTCCGCGTACTTCGACAGGGCCGGGTCCTTGGCCTGGTCGGAGTCGACGCCGATGGACCAGGCGCCGGGCTTGGCCGCGACGGCCTCGATCGAACCGGCACCGGAACCGCCCGCGGCGGCGAAGATGACGTCCGCGCCCTTGTCGAGCATGCCCTTGGCGGCGGCCTTGCCCTTGTCGGGGCTGCCGAAGCCGGACAGGTCCGAACCCGTGGACAGGTACTGGATCTGCACCTTGGCCTTCGGGTCCGTCTCCAGGACGCCCTGCTGGAAGCCCGCGGCGAACTTCTTGATCAGCGGCAGGTCGACGCCACCGATGAAGCCGATCTGACCGTCCTTGGACTTCAGAGCCGCCGCGACACCGGCGAGGTAGGAACCCTGCTCCTCGGTGAAGACGATGTTGTCGACGTTCTTCGCCTCGGCGACCGAGTCGACGAGACCGAAGGTGACGTCCGGGTACTTGGGCGCGATCTTGTCGACGGCGTCCTTGTACGCGAAGCCGACGGCGATGACGGGGTTGAAGCCGCCCTCGGCGAGCGACTGCAGACGCGTCTCGCGGTCGGCGGGGGTCTCACCGCTCTTGGCGGTGAGCTCCTTCGTCTCGGCGTCGAACTCGGCCTTGGCCTTGTCGAGGCCGCGGGCGGCGGAGTCGTTGAACGAGTTGTCGCCACGGCCACCGACGTCGTAGGCCATGCCGATCTTCATCTGGTCCTTGTCCGAGCCAGAACTCTCGGTGGACGAGTCGCCACACGCGGTGGCGGTGAAGGCGAGGGCCGCGCTGACGGTACACGCGGCGGCAAACTTGGATACCCGGCGCAAGGGAAGGCTCCTTCAAACCTGACCGAAGCGCCTCTTCCGGCGCTGGTTTCGCCGCGATCGTAACGCGCGTAGATGTCAGAAAAGGGCCTGTACGGAAGCCGTTATCGGATCGTCGCGAACAGGAGGTGACCTGTCCGGTTACGTGCGGTTGCCGTCGAGCAACGCGGCGGCCGTGAAGAGCTCCACTCCGACCGTGATCGCTTCCTCGTCCGCGTCGAAGTTCCCCCGGTGCAGGTCGAGCCCGCGCGTGTCGCCCGGCGTACGTACGCCCAGCCGCGCCATCGCACCCGGCACGTGCTCCAGATACCAGGAGAAGTCCTCCCCGCCGAGGCTCTGTTCGGTGTCCTCGATCGCATACGAACCGCGACGCTCCGTCATCGCGGCGCCCAGCAGATCGATCGCCGCCGCGTCGTTCACGACGGGCGGCACGCCGCGGACGTACTCGATGACGGACTTGGCCCCGTGCATTCCGGCCACCTCGTCGATCGCCGCGTGCACCAGGTCGGGCGCCGCCCGCCAGGCCGCCAGATCCAGACAGCGAACCGTTCCGGACAGCTCGGCGTGTTGCGGGATCACGTTGCAGGCGTGCCCGGTCTCCAGCCGCCCCCAGGTGACGGCGAGCCCGGAGCGCGCGTCCACCCGCCGGGCGAGCAGCGCGGGCACCTCGGTGGCCACCTTGGCGGCGGCGGTGACCAGGTCGGTGGTCAGGTGCGGCCGTGCGGTGTGCCCGCCGGGCCCGTCGAGGCTGACCTCCAGCCGGTCACAGGCGGAGGTGATGGCCCCGGCCCTGAGCCCGATCCTCCCCACATCCACCCGCGGATCGCAGTGCACCCCGATGATCCGCCCGACGCCTTCCAGCACCCCGGCCCCGATCGCGTCGGTCGCACCGCCGGGCAGGACCTCCTCGGCCGGCTGGAAGATCAGCCGCACGGCATGCGGCAGAAGCCCCTGCCGGTCGAGCCCGGCCAGCACGAGCCCGGCGCCGAGCACGGTGGCGGTATGAATGTCGTGCCCGCACGCATGCGCCCGCTCGGGAACGGTGGACCGGTAGGACACGCCCGCCTTCGTGTCCGGGATGGGCAGCGCGTCAATGTCCGCGCGCAGCGCCAGCATGGGCCGTACGCCGTCCCACGTACCGACGTCGCACATCAGGCCGGTCCCGGTGTCCAGCACCCGCGGCACGAGCCCGGCGGCCTCCAGCCGGGCCTTGATGGCGGCGGTCGTACGGAACTCCTGATTGCCGAGCTCCGGGTGCATGTGCAGATCACGCCGGAACGCGATCAGCTCAAGACGGAGCTCGTCGGGCAGCGTGCCCGGCAGGGCGGCTGCCCCGGGCGGCTCGGCATCGGAGTGGGACGCGCGGGACTTCAACTGGTTCACCTGTTGAAGGGTAGAGCCCTTGCCCCCTCAACTGACCACAGATCAACAAAACTTCAGCCGCATAGAGGAACAAAAAGTGGCGTGGGGGCGTGTGGCGTGAGATGGGGGTGGGTAAGCTCTCCCGCTCATTTGGGCACTCGCTCGGATGTCAGGTGCCGGTCAGGTCCACGTGCGGTCGAGGAAGTCGGCGATGAGGGGGGCGATCTCGGGGAGGTTCTCCTCCAGTGCGAAGTGGCCGGTGTCGAGGATGTGGAGTTCGGCGTCGGGGAGGTCGTACAGGTAGGCGTGGGCGCCGGGTTCCGGGAAGAACGGGTCGTTGCGGCCCCAGGTGATGAGGGTGGGTGGGGTGTGCTTGCGGAGCCACGCCTGCCACTGCGGGTAGTGGTTCAGGTTGGAGCGGTAATCGAAGGCCAGGGCGATCTGGGCTTCCTTGCGTCCGGGACGGTCGAGGAAGTGCTGGTCAAGGGTCCAGCCATCGGGGGCTACGAGTTCGGGGTCGCTCGTGCCGCCCTCGTACTGGCCGCGCGTGGCGGGCAGGGTCAGCAGGTCACGGATGACGCCTTCGTCGCCCGGCACGTCCGGGCGGAGACCGATGAAATCGCGGGCGCCCTTTGACAGACCCTGTTCGTAGGCGTTGCCGTTCTGCACGACCAGGCCGGCGATCCACTCCGGGTGACGGGTTGCCAGCCGGAAACCGACGGGGGCGCCGAAGTCGAAGACGTACATCACGAACCTTGCCAGACCGAGTTGTTCCACGAACGCCTCGGTGATGTCCGCGAGGCGGTCGAAGGTGTAGGCGAAGTCACTGGGTGCGCGGGTGTGCCCGAAGCCCGGGTAGTCCGGGGCGATCAGCCGGTAATGAGCGCCGAGTGCGTCGATGAGACGCCGGAACTGGTGGGAGGCCGACGGGAATCCGTGCAGGAGCAACAAGACCGGGGCGTCCGCCCGGGTCGGCAGCGATTCGCGGTAGAAGACCTGCACCCCGTCGACCTCGACGTGGCGGTGGACGATGCGGGGTATGACCAGCGGAGCCATTTCACATGCCTTTCCATCGGGATGATGCATTAGTCTTAACGGCCCCAAGCTAATGTGTCAACCTGCCCATGTACCATTAGGTTCATGGTTGATTCCACTCCGCTGACCGGTGAGCCTCTGGCCATCGACCTGGTCAACACCCGCCCGAACGCCGCCGACGGCCCGGTCGACCTGCTCGCCGACGTCACCCGGCTGCGGTCATGGCTGGGCCTCCAGGCCGAACGCTTCCCCGAGCCGACACCGGACGCGGCGGCGCTCACCGATGCCGACCTGGCTGCCGTACACGCCGTGCGCGAGCACATCGCGGCCGCCGTGCAGGCCGCCCGGCACGGCGAGCAGCCGCCCGCCACGGCCCTGGACGGTCTCAACGCGGCCTTGCACGCCGCGCCCGCCATCCAGGAACTGGTCTGGGACGGCGGCTCGGTCACGCTCACCGCCCACCGTCCGGGCGCCCCCGGCACACGCCTGGCCGCCCTGTTCGCAGAGGACACCGTCCGTCTGCTGACCGATCCGGCAGTCCGCACGGTCCGTACCTGCGAGGGCGAAGACTGCGTGATGCTGTTCCTGCCCACCCATCCGCGCCGCCGCTGGTGCTCGGCGTCCCGGTGCGGCAACCGGGCCCGCGTGGCCCGGTACTACCAGCGCCACAAGGCCAACTGAACCGGCCGGCACCCGCCGGTACGGCTCAGGCGCCGGCCAGGCCGTTCTCCCAGGCCCAGGCGGCGATGCCTACCCGGTTGCGGGCCTTCAGCTTCGCCTGGACGTTCGCGATGTGGGTCTTGGCGGTGCCCGCCGAGATGAAGAGCTTCTCGCCGATCTCGGCGTTGGTGAGCCCCTCGGCGACCAGACGGGCGATCTCCTGCTCCCGGGCGGTGAGAGGTGACGGAGCCGTGGGCGCTGCCGGGGCGGGAGCGGGGGCGAGGCTCTGGAGCAGGCGGACCGTGATCTGGGGGCTGATGAGGATGTCCCCGGCCATCGCCGCCCTGACCCCCTCGATCAGCAGCCCGGGGCCCGAGCGCTTGAGCAGGAACCCGCAGGCGCCGTCGTGCAGTGCCGTGCGTACGTAGTCGTCGTGGTCGAAGGTGGTGACGACGAGGACGCGCATCGGGTCGGATACACCGGGGCCCGCGAGGCGCCGGGTCAGTTCGAGGCCGTCCAGGCCCGGCATGCGGATGTCGGCAAGGATCAGGTCAGGCCTCAGGGTGCGGGCGAGGTGGACGGCGGTGAGGCCGTCCGCCGCCTCGCCGACCACAGTCATGTCGGGCTGCGATCCGAGAATCAGACGGAATCCGCTGCGTACGTCTTCCTGGTCGTCGGCGATCAGGATGCGGGTCGGGCCGAGGGGCGTCGTCATGGGGTCTCTTCCGGGAGCGTGGCAGGCAGGACGGCGGTGAGCTGCCAGCCGCCGTCGCCGTACGGCCCCGCCGAGAGGGTTCCGCCGAGGGCCTGGGCGTGCTCGGTGAGGGCGGGGAGGCCGAGGCCGCCCCGGGAGACGCGGCGGGCCGGGGCGGGGCGGGCACCGCGGTCGTTGGTGACCCGGATCTCCACGGTGCCGGCGGTCGGGGTGAACGCGACGGTGGCGCGGGAGGCGTCGGGGGCGTGCCGGCGGATGTTGGTCAGCGCCTCGACGACGATGCGGTACGCGGCGGAGCCCGCCTCGCGGGAGAGCGCCTCCGCGACCGGGCGAGGCAGGTCCAGATGCGCCTCGGTGGCTCCCGCTGAGGTGAAGCTCTCCACCAAGGACGGCAGTTGGGACACATCGGGGAGCGGCTCGGTGGTGGGTGCCTCCGGACCGTGCAGCATCTGTACGGTCCGGTCCATCGCCGCCAGGGCGCTCAGGCCCGCCTTCTCGATGCGTTCCAGGGCGAGCACCGCCTGGGAGGGGTCGGTGGCGGCGACGAAGCGGGCCGCCTGAGCCTGGACGACGATCCCGCTGATGTCATGGGCGACGAAGTCGTGCAGGTCGCGGGAGAGCTGAAGGCGCTGGGCGCTGCGGGCCTCGGCCACCGCGCTCCGGCGACGCAGTTCCTGGCGGCGGGGGTAAGCGCCGGCGGCCACCGCGGCGGCTGCGGGGAGCAGCCAGAAGGTGGCGATTCCGATGGATTCCACTAAGGACTCACCGTCGACCAGCGGCAGCGGCCAGAGGGTCACCGCGAGGGCGGTCGCCGGGAGGGCCGACTTGAGTTCGCGCAGGGGTGACCAGCGGGTGACCACGGCCAGGAGGAGCAGCAGGACAGCGGCCTCCAGCAGCTTCGAGCCGGAGCCGAAACCTGCCTGCGGCAGGGCGAAGCTGGTGATCAGGGAGAGGACTGCGCAGACCGTGGTCGGGTGGGCGAGGCGGCCGAGCTGCTGACGAACCGCGGCACGGGGGCGGGCAACGGCCCACACCAACGTGCCTGCGGCCGCGAGTGACGGCAGGGCATCAAGCGCCTTGACGGCCGGGCCGGTTGATTCCCACATGGTGATCAGCGTACGGGTGTGCGATGTGGCGGGGCTCTCTGCCGAACGGCAGAGAAGGGCTGGGCGGCGGCGCGATCTTTGTGCCGATCGGCGGATGGGATCGCGGGGGTGCCGGGGGTGAAGCTTGAGCCGTTCAACCGACCACGGCCGGACAAATCACCTCCAGGACACGGGAGTTCACCATGCGCAACACCGCAATCGGCGCCACGGCAGCCGTCGCCGTCCTCGCCGGACTGATCGCCGCCGGCCCCGCTCCCGCAGCCCCGGCCACGGCTGCGTCGGCGGCGAAGCCGACGCAGACCGCGAGCGTCCACGGGAAGGCGCGGATCTCCTACATCGAGTCGATCAACGACGACATCCGCTTCACCATCGATGCCGAACAGGTGCCGTTCAGCCGGCCGCTGCTCCCCATCGCGCCCAGGGGAATGGCCACGGATGCCAGGGGCACACTGAAGATCCTCCACACCCCGCGGAGCGGAGCCGCAGGGTGGGCGGAGGCCCGGGTGGACTGCCTGGTCACCAGCGGCCGGACGGCGACCCTGACCGCGATCGTGACGAAGTCGAACGTCGAGGAGGTCGGCGCCCGGCTGGGCATCAGCGTCCAGCAGGGCGGCAAGGGCGAACCGGGCCGGCTCGGCTTCTCCTGGGGTGTGGTGAACGTCGACCCCGAGCACGTCGACGAGAACGGCGTGCCCATCAGGCCACAGGCCGGTACGTGCATGGCCCCCGCACCGTTCACGACCGTGATCAAGGGCGGTTTCAAGGTGGTCCACGCCGAGATCACGAAGGCTCCCGCGCAGCCCGAGGCGGTGATCGGGCGTGGCTGACACCCTGGTCACCGGGACGCCCGTGCCGGCCGCGCCCCAGGTCCCCCGTTCCGTCCGCCTGGCGGCGCACGCCGCCGCACTGACCCTGGTGCCGTCCGGGCTGTGGCGTATCGCCATCGCCCTGGGCTGGGACTCCGGATTCACCGATGAGGTCCTTCGCCCGGAGAACTTCCCCGGCGACGGATCCCTCTATCTGATCGGACTCAGCCTGTTCGCCGAGGCGCTCGGGCTGCTCACCCTGGGCCTGGTCCACAGATGGGGCGAGGAACTTCCGCGCTGGGTACCGGCCCTGGGCGGCCGGAGAATCCCCGTACCGGCCGCGGTGATCCCCGCCTCGCTGGGCGCGGCGCTCGTCACCCTCATCACGGTCACCGGTGCGTTCAGCTGGAACGACGCGGACAACATGGGTGCCGCCGGATCCCCCGAAGGGGGCTACTACTGGCTGATGACCGCCTGCTATCTCCCCCTGCTGGCCTGGGGCCCGCTGCTCGCGGTGGTCACGGCGGCCTACTACCGCCGCCGGCGTCGGGGTCGCTGAGTCCGGATCAGCCCCCGTCCTCTCAGGCCTCCCCCACCGCCGTCGAAGTGACCCGCCACGGGGCCAGGCGCTGTACGTCGCGGGCCGTTTCCGTTACGCCGCTCAGGAAGCCCTGGGCGCGGGGGGAAGCCGATTCGCGGAGCCATTCCGGGGCGATGTCGCAGACCGCGACCTTTACTCCGGTGCCCGCCAGGGCCAGGGGCAGGGTGTGGACCACCGTGGAGGGGAAGCTCAGGACCGTGTGGCCGATGGGGCCGCGGCGGGCGATGAGTTCCAGGGGGAGGTCCGGGCGGACGATCTCCAGGCCGGTGGCGGCTTCCAGGGCGTGGAGCTTCTCCGCCGATTCGCGGCGGTGCGCGAAGTAGCGGGTGGCGTTGTGGGCGCGGGCCAGGGAGAGGACCGCTTCCTGGTACGGGACCGGGTCGATCACGCCCGTTTCGACCAGGGAGGTGCCGACCAGGTCGGCGCCCTTGGTGATCAGGGGCGGGCCGAAGCGGGCGCGGGTCCAGGCGAAGTCGTTCGGGGTGACCACGATGCCGGGCGGAGCCTCGACCGGCATCGCGGTGAACACCTCGACCGTGTGGGTCGCCGTCGGGGTGAAGCGGCGCCGTGCGGCGGCCGTGACCGGGGCCAGGACCAGTTCGCGCGGGCCCTTGCTGCCGCCCCTGCGGTGCCAGCGCACGAGGCGTTCGCCCCGGGCCAGCTGGGCCACGAACTCCATGGTGGCCGTGCCGTCGTCGACCACCGTGAGGCGCCGGGCGCGGACCATCGTGAGGAGCAGCTGTACGTAGCGGGAGAACGGGTCGCCGATGACGATGTGCTCGGCCCGGCGGACGAGGCCCGCCAGGGCGCGCAGCGACTTCAGAGGCGCGCCGGCGTCGCCGCGCGCCTCCTGCCAGCGGACGGTGATGCCCTCGTCGCGGGCCAGCTCTGCCATCCGGCGCAGCTGACCGCGCGACATCGGGTCGACCGGGGGGAGGACGACGACCGTGGTGGCGGTCGCGTCAGGTCCTCCCCTTACGTGGGTCCACTCCAGGACGTTCAGGAGCTGGACCGGGCTCTCGACGAAGGCGAGGTTCACCGGTCGGCGCTCAGACCGCGACCGGCTCGGCGGCGGTGTCGCTCTCGGCGACGACGCCCGTGACGCGGCGGAGCTTCTTCATCGGGCCGAGCTCCGACTCGTACACCTTCTTGACGCCGTCACCGAGGGAGGCCTCGATGGTGCGGATGTCGCGGACCAGGCGGGTCAGGCCCTGCGGCTCGACGGAGGCGGCCTGGTCGGAGCCCCACATGGCGCGGTCCAGGGTGATGTGGCGCTCGACGAACGCGGCGCCGAGTGCGACGGCGGCCAGCGTCGTCTGGAGGCCGGTCTCGTGGCCGCTGTAGCCGATCGGGACGTTCGGGTACTCCTGCTGGAGGGTGTTGATCACACGGAGGTTGAGCTCCTCCGCCTTCGCCGGGTACGTCGAGGTGGCGTGGCAGAGCAGGATGTTGTCCGAGCCCAGGACCTCGACCGCGTGGCGGATCTGGCGCGGGGTCGACATGCCCGTGGAGAGGATGATCGTGCGGCCGGTGGCGCGCAGCGCGCGCAGCAGCTCGTCGTCGGTCAGGGAGGCGGAGGCCACCTTGTGGGCCGGGACGTCGAACTTCTCCAGGAAGGCGACGGCCTCGGTGTCCCACGGGGAGGCGAACCAGTCGATGCCGCGCTTGGCGCAGTGGTCGGCGATCGTGCGGTACTCGTCCTCGCCGAACTCGACGCGGTGGCGGTAGTCGATGTACGTCATCCGGCCCCAGGGGGTGTCGCGCTCGATGTCCCACTGGTCGCGCGGGGTGCAGATCTCCGGGGTGCGCTTCTGGAACTTGACGGCGTCGCAGCCGGCTTCGGCGGCCACGTCGATCAGCGCGAGGGCGTTGTCGAGGTCGCCGTTGTGGTTGATGCCGATCTCGCCGGTGATGTAGACGGGGCGGCCGGGGCCCGCGGTGCGGGTGCCGAGCGTACGCAGACGGGAGGTGTTGCTCATGGTGGTGCGTTCCTTACTTGGTGGGGGTGGAGACAGGGGTGGTGGTGAGGGTGGGGCCGAGGAGCCAGGCCGCGATCTCGCGGATGGCGCCGAAGCCGCCGGGGGTGGTCGTGACGGCGCGCGCCGCGGCGCGTACCGAGTCATGGGCGCTGGCGACGGCGACGGGCCAGCCCGCCAGTCCGAAGCAGGGCAGGTCGTTGACGTCGTTGCCGACGTAGAGGACGCGCTCGGGTGCGATGGACTGCTCCTCGCACCACTGCTTGAGTGCCTCGTCCTTGCGGTCGATGCCGTGCAGGACGGGGATCTGGAGCTTGCGGGCGCGGGCGGCGACGACCGGGTTCTGTTCCGAGGAGAGGATCAGCAGCGGCAGGCCCGCCTTGCGCATCGCCGCGATGCCCAGGCCGTCGCCCCGGTGGACGGCGACCGTCTCGCGTCCGTCGGAGTCGATGAGGACCCGGTCGTCGGTCTGCGTGCCGTCGAAGTCGAGGACGACCGCGTCGATGTCCTCGCGGGTCGGCAGCGGTGAGGGGTCCAGGAGCGGCGCGAGGGCGCGGGCGCGGGCCAGGTCGTGCGGGTCGTCGATCTCCAGCACGCGAGCCGGGTCGGTGCGCACCAGCGCGGTGTGGCCGAAGAAGCGGTGACGGTGGGTACGGAAGCCCGCCACGGCCATGGCGTACGCGGCGCCGGTCTCCAGCAGGTCCTGCGGGCGGTCCTGGCGGCGGGGGCGTACGGCCTTGTCGTGGTTGACGCCGTAGGTGCTTTCCTCCACCGCGTGGCCGTCACGCCAGACGAAGCCGTGGAAGGGGGCGACGGTGACGGCCGTGTCGGCGCCGTCCCGAGCGACCGCCGCGGCGACGCCGTCGATGTCCTCGCGGGTGATGAAGGGGCTGGTGCACTGGACGAGGAGCACCACGTCGGCCGTCCGGCCGGGCTGCCCCGACTCGTAGGCGTCCAGTGCGTGCAGGACCGCGGCCTCACTGGTCGCGGTGTCCCCCGCGATGGCCTGGGGGCGCTGTACACAGTGCAGCCGGGCGGCCTCGCCGAGCGCGGCGGCCGCTTCCGTGGCCGCTTCCGCGATCGCCGGGTCGTCGGTGGTGACGACGACGTCCGTGACCTCGGCGGAGCCGAGGCAGGCGCGGACGGCGCGGGCGACCAGGGGGATGCCGCCGACCTGGGCGAGGTTCTTGGCGGGGACGCCCTTGGACCCACCGCGGGCGGGGATCACAGCGAGCACGGTCGGGGTCGGCGTCATGGAGGCTCCTGAAGTGGTGGTCTCGGCACGGGAGTCCGCGGCTCCCCCGGTCACGGTTGGCCCGGTCACGGATCGCCCGGTCACAGCTCGCCCATCCGGCGGATCACCGGGGCGACGCGCTGGACGCCGTGCCGGTAGGCCCCGCGTGCCGCGTTGCGTACGGTTTCGCGCACCGCTCCCCTGACCCGGCCGGTCTCCCTGGGCGCCACGGCGCCCGGCAGCGGGGTGCCGTCGGGGCCCAGGTGGTGGCGGGCGAGGATGCCGGGGAGGTAGCCGGGGGCGGTGGCGGGCGTGTAGTAGGGGGCGAGGGCCGGGAGTTGGTCCCGTTCCAGCAGCGCGGTGACCGTGGCCCGGGCGGTGTCGTACGCCGTGGCGTACGTACCGTCGGCGGCGACGCCCTGACCGGCCAGCCACTCCTCGTCGGGCCTCGGCCGGAATCCGCCGTCCAGCCGGTCCCAGGACGTGAGGAGTCCGGAGCCGATGAAGTGGTGGTTGCCGAGCGTTTCGCGGACGCCGAGGTCGGAGAGGACGGCGGTCGGGATCCGCCGGTGCAGGGATTCGAGCGCGGCCGTCGAGGAGACGGTGACCAGCAGGTCGGTGCGGTCCAGGACCTCGCCCATGTGCCCGTACACCAGGCGGAAGTTGGGCGGCAGGCCGCCCGGGAGCTTCTCCGCGAGGCGCTGGTAGGGCAGTTCCTCGATGTGCGTGGTGTGCTCGCCCGGCTTCGAGCGCAGCTTCAGCAGCACCTCGCGGCCGGGGTGCAGCCGGGCGTGCTCGACGAGCCTGCGCAGCAGGTACGTACGGTCGGCCCGGGATGCCGGTACGGAGGGCTGGGCGGCGAACACGACGGTGTCGCGGCCCTCCTCCGCCAGGTGCGGCGCACCGCCGAGGAACGGCAGCGCGGCCTCCGTGACGGCCGAGGCGTCGGCGCCCACTCCCTCGTACACCGCGCGGAAACGCTCCGCGTCGTGGCGGGAGTTGGCGAGGACGACGTCCGCGCCGTGGCGCAGGAGGAGTCCGTCCGCGAGCTTCTCGTAGACGACCCCGACATAGCCGGTGACGATCACGGGCCTGCGGGGCAGTTCCAGTGCGGCGAGTCCGTGCAGCATCGCCTGGACGGCGCCGCCGACGAGGGCGAGGACGACGATGTCGTACCCCTCGTCCCGCACCGTGTGCAGGAACTCG
Source organism: Streptomyces sp. NPDC055749 (assembly GCF_053617235.1). Classification (NCBI taxonomy): domain Bacteria; kingdom Bacillati; phylum Actinomycetota; class Actinomycetes; order Kitasatosporales; family Streptomycetaceae; genus Streptomyces; species Streptomyces sp. NPDC055749. Next base: position 74,158 of record NZ_JBSHFH010000011.1, read on the forward strand.
ACCGCCGTCACCTCACGTACGTGAGCCGCCTCGATACCCACCTCGCCGACCTCGGCGAGCTGCCGGGGGGTGGGCGTGGCCCGGCCGCGCAGCAGGAGTCCGCTGACCTCGACGGGACGCTCCTGTTCGAACGACGCGCCGGTGCCGGTGGTGAGGCGGCGCGCGGTGAGCGCGCCCCATTTCCACCGGGTGTCGGAGTCGGCGAGCACGGCTACACGGAGCGCGGCGCTGCCGTCGGAGGCGGTAACGGCCGGATCAGCCGTTTTGCTGGTACGTGGGGGCACGTCCTAGAAGTTAGGAAGGCATTCCAAGGAGCGGCCCAACGTGGCGGCAACAAATGGTTAACAGCCCACCGACGATTGGCGAATCAACCCGGGAACGGGCCGTTTCGCCCCTGAATTCCATGAGGAATCAACCTGGTTCACCATTCGGACCTTCGCCGTTCACCCGCCATTCTTGCTGGGGACAGGGCGAATGCCGGGGCCCGCCCTAGCGTGATGCGGGTGGTTAAGCTCTCCGTCATCGTGCCGTTCTTCAACGTGCAGACATACGCGCCCGACACCCTCAGAAGCCTTCGGGCCAATGCCCGGGAGGATTTCGAGTTCATCCTCGTCGACGACTGTTCGACCGACGGGACGCCGGACCTCCTGCGCCGCGCGCGGGAGGAGATCCCCGGCGTGGTGCTGAGACGGCACGAAAGGAACGAGGGTCTCGCGACGGCCCGCAACACCGGCCTGGACGCGTCCAGCGGTCAGTACGTGACGTTCCTCGACGGTGACGACTGGCTGGCCCACGGCCACTGCTCGGACCTGGTCGCCGCGATGGACCGCCTGGGCTGCGACTTCCTGCGGACCGACCATGTGCAGTGCAACGGCAAGTCCCGCTCGGTACGCCGGGTGCCGCACGGCCTGCGGAACGTACCGATGAATCCGCGCGACGCCATCCTCCCGGCCGGCCGCACCACCTCCGTCGACTATCCGTACGCCTGGGCCGGGGTCTACCACCGCCGCCTGGTCGACCGGGGGCTGATCCACTTCACGGAGGGGCTGCGCACCGCCGAGGACCGGCCGTGGATCTGGCGGCTGCACCGGGAGGCGGAGTCCTTCGCGGCGATCGGTCTGCTCGGGGTCTTCTACCGGCGCGGAGTCGCGTCCTCCCTCACCCAGACCGGAGATATGCGACAGCTCGATTTCATTCGCGCATTCGATCAGGTTATTGAGGAGACCGCCCAGGACCGGGAGGCGGAAACGCTTCTGCCGAAGGCCGTACGTACGTACTGCGCCGTCATCTCCCACCACCTGGGCGCCATTTCCAAACTCGAACCCGGTGTGGCGCGCAGGCTGCGGTCGATGAGCGCCGCGGCCCTTCGCCGTATGCCGCAGGACATTCTGGAAGAGACGATCGACTCCATGGGCATCGACAGGGCTTCCCGGCTGCGGAAACTGCGCCGCCGTCCCACCACGGGCGCGGGCACGGGTGCGGCGGCATGAGCACTCGGATCTTCTGCGCGTCCACCCTGCACGGTGCGGCGGTACTGGCCGCCGCCGTCGACGCGGGCTGCTTCGCCCCCACGGACCGGCGGATTCTGCTGGCCGTCAACAACGCCCCGGTGCCGGAGGTCGATCCCGCACTCGACGAGCTGCCGGGCTTCGACGCGATCCGCGACCGGTTCGACGAGGTGCTCTCCTGGAACGCGGCCATCGCACCGTTCCACCCCGCGGGCTGGTCGCCACGGACCGGCGACGCCCCCATGTGGGAACGCCACCTGCGGCGCCTGTGGCAACTCGGCGACGAAGAGCTCGAGTTGGCGGTCGAGTCCATCGAGGACAAGCCGGCCGCCGCAGTCACCGGCATCTTCCTGGGCGCGCCCGTGGATGTGTACGCGGACGGGCTGACCGGCTACGGACCCACCGGGAGCAAGCTCGACCCGCTGCTGGGTACGCGGGTGCGCCGGCTCCTCCACCTCGGTCTGGTGCCGGGTACGGAGCCCTTGCTGCTCACGGAGTTCGGCGTGGAGTCCGAGATCGTTCCGGACGACGCCTACCGCGCGGTCCTGCGGAAGGTCGGCGCGGCCTCCCCCGCACCGGAGGTGGCGTACCGCGCTCCGGCGCTGCTGATCGGCGAGCACCTCGACGACGACCTGCATCTCGGGATGCTGCGCGGCGCCGCCGGGCTCGGACACAGGAGCATCGTCTTCAAGCCGCACCCCGCGGCGCCCCTCCACCTGTCCGGCGAGCTGGAGTCGGAGGCCGAGCGGCTGGGTGTGGAACTGACCGTGCTCGAACCGGCCGTGGTCGCCGAGACGCTCTTCGAGCAGCTGCGGCCCGCGCTCGTCGTGGGCTGTTCCTCGGCCACGCTCTTCACCGCCCGGCATCTGTACGGTCTCGACGTCGCGCGCACCGGGACGCGGGAGGTGCTGGAACGCCTCACCCCGTTCGAGAACGCCGACCGTGTGCCGGTGGTTCTCGCCCACACCCTGCTGCCGGAGCTGGAAACGGGGCCCACAGCGGCGCCCGGGAATCCGGACCTGCTGGTCACCGCGCTCGGGTTCGTGATGCAGCCCCGCGTCCACGCCGAGCTGCGGCCCGCCGCCACCGCGTACCTCGCGGACGGCATCACACCCGCCGAACTGGAGCTCTTCCCGCGCCGCAGGCTGACCGTGCTCGGCCTCCCGGGCGGGCTGCCCGGCAGGCTCGCCGCGCTTTCGCGCAATCCGGTCCTGCGCCGGGCGGCGGTACGGGCACGGCGGATGGGGCGGACCGTACTGCGCTGAGCGTGTCCTGCCCGGGGCCTGAATGAACGTCAAGCCCTGTGCAGGCCCTCAGCCGAGCAGCCGGCCCAGCCCCAGCCGGCCCCACAACAGCGCCGCGCCGAACGACAGCAGCGTGGTAGCGGCGACGAGGCCGATGAGCGCAGCCGCCGCAGCGGCCGTCCCCAGGTCCTCGGAGATGAACCACCGCGAGAGCGCGGTGAGCACCAGCAGGTGGACCAGATAGGCGCCGAACGAGGCGTTGCCCAGCCTGACCAGATGCGGGCGCAGCCGCTCGGAAACCCGCAGCCGGTGCAGCGAGAGCAGCACGCCGCCGGTGAACAGGGCGACGAACAGACTCCCGTACGGAATCGCGTAGTGGATGTCGTGCTGATACCAGGCCACGCCCGCGAAGCCCGCAGCCGCCAGCAGCACCCACGGCGCACGCCACCGGCCCACCGCACCGGCCGGCAGGGCCACCAGCAGCGCGCCCGCGACCGCGTACACGAGCTGGTACGGGGCGAACGTCCAGCCGAGCCGGGGCATGTCCCAGCCGGTGATCCGGCCGATGTCACCGAGGAACACCGGGGCCAGCGCGAGGCCCAGCAGCGCGGCGCCGAGGCCCCAGGGCCGCTTGCCCGCCTTCACCATCACGACGAACGCCAGCAGCAGGATGACCGGCACGTACGCGTACAGGTACCAGAGGTGGAACGCGGGCCTGCCCGAGCCGAACAGCGCGTCCCGCGCCAGCTCGCCGACCGGCCCGTCGTTCGTACCGCGCCATCTGCCCCAGGCGAGGTAGATCACCGTCCACGCGGCGAGCGGCACCAGGATGCGCACGATCCGCTGCCGCAGCCGTCGGCCGTCCTTCGGCGGGGCGCCGACCAGGATCACCCAGCCGGCGATCGCGAAGAAGACGGGCACGGCGAAGCGGCTGGCGGAGTCACCGACGATTCCGGCCCAGTAGACGCCGGAGCCGCCCGATTCCGTACGTCCCACGGCGTCCAGGAACGCGGAGCCCGAGTGGCAGAGAATCACGCCCACGGAGGCCAGCAGCCTGATCAGGTCGACGTCGTACCGGTGTTCACGCTCGGGCCGGCCGGTCGCGGCGACGGCTTCCGGAGCCACGGGGGCCGTGGGGGCGGTGGATGACGTGGATGACATCGAAGACCTCAGAAGCCCAGGCCGGCGCGGGTGCGCCGGGCGGTCCTGCGCAGCCGGACAGCGGCGCCCTGGACGCTGCCGCCTGGCAGCGAGAGCTTTCCGAGGCGTCGCCGCTTGAAGTAGTGCTGCGTGCTGCTGTCCAGCCGCTCACGCAGCCATGCCTCGGTCTCGCCGCGCAGCCCCGGATGGAGGCGGGACTGCATGCAGTAGCCGACCGTACGGACCAGGGGGCCGAGGGTGTCCGGTGCGCTGCCGGGCAGGGCGGGCACGCCGTCGGCGGCGTGCTCCTCCAGATCGGGCACGAGGTGGTCGACGATCGTCAGCGGCACGCGGTTGCTGTTCTCGTACGGGGTGAGGCGGTCCAGCAACGGCCCCGTACCGACGCGGGCGACGGGAATGCCGTAGTACGTGGCCGCGGTGAGCATCGCGGTGGAGAAGCAGCCGACGACGAGCGTGGGCGCGCACCGTTCGAAGAGGGTCTCCGCCAGCAGCGGGGTGTTCATCGTGGTGAGCCGGACCCCGGCCTCGGCGGCCGCGGCGTCCAGCGCCTCGGAGTAGCGGGCCGGGGCGGTGGGGTGCGGCTTGAAGAGGACGGATGTGTGGCCTGCCCTGGCCACGCCCCGCAGCATGCGGATGTGCAGGTCCTCCTCCTCCTCGGGGGTGAGGATGCCGAGGGCTGCGAGGTACTGCCCCAGGAGCACGGCGGTGGGGGCCTGGGCGACCACTTCGGTGAGCTGCGGGTCACCGTCCGCGGACCCGGCGATCTCGCCGAGGACCTTGCGCATGGCGTCCGCCGGTACGAGTTCGGGCTCCACGTCGAATTCGGACAGGAGCATCGGCCTGAGTCCGGGGACCAGGTCGAGGTGGAGTACGCGCCGGATGCGGCAGCCCAGGGAGAGCGGCAGTTTGTTGCGGGTCGGCCCGTAACTCATGAGGCCGTCCGCGTACACGTGCAGCGCGCTCTCGGAGAAGATCGCGGCGAGTGCGCGGGCCGGGTTGACCTGGATGGATTCCAGGGCCAGTTCGACGGGTCCGTCGCCCAGGTCCCAGGCCAGCCGGAAGGCACGCTGCCAGAGCACGGTCTCCTCGGCGCGCGGGCCCCAGGCGTTCGGGTGGTACGGGCTGATCGCCTCGTTCCAGCTGATGACGGAGTCGAAGCGGGCGGCGATGCGGTCGTAGCCACGCATCTCGTCGAGGCCGGGAGTCGCCTCCGGGACCGCGGCGTTGTTGCACACCAGCAGGATGCGGCGGCTGTCCGACGGTGGTCCGAACTGGCCCGCGTCGAGCGCGGCGGCGAGGGTGGCGGCCCCGTACAGGGTCGATACCTGGAAGATCTGGGTGCGCGTGGGCATGGGTCAGGCGGCCTTCTGCTTGTCACGCAGGCGCCGGAGCACTGTGCTGCGCTTGGTGTCCATCGTGTTCAGGGTGTCGTCGAGCACCTGCTGCGGCATGCGGTGCAGCGCGGCCGTCGAGGCGAGTCTCAGCCGGCGGGCGGTGCCGGACTCGTAGTCGGTGGACCGCTCGCCATGGAAGGCGATCAGCGCGCAGTACGTACGGACCGCCTTGGGCAGCAGGAGTTCCGCGTCCCGGTCCTGCGCCAGCTCACGGAGCAGGGTGTCGTAGGCCGGGAAGAAGTCCAGCTGGCGGGAGTCCTTGATCTGGGTCAGGGACGTGGTCACTCCGCGGCGGTAGAAGATCCCGTAGAGCCCCAGTGCCGCATAGCTCCGCGCCCGCAGGTGCAGCCGCCAGGTCCAGAGGCGGTCCTCGGCCGTGCGCAGCTCCTCGTCGAAACGCATGGCGCCGTCCTCGAAGAGCCGGCGGTGGTAGAGCCCGGCCCAGACGAAGGGGTAGTCGACCATCGTCTCCATGTCCGGGTACGCGATCCCGGTCCGCGGGTCGATCGCCTCGTCCCGGACCCGGGCGGGGGCGCGCCGGATGACACGGGTGGTGTCCGTCGACTGGACGTGGTCGTTACGGACGAAGTCGACGTCCAGTTCCTCGGCGGCACGCAGCAGCCGGGACAGATGACCCGGGGCGTACCAGTCGTCGCCGTCGAGGAAGGTGAGGTATTCACCGCTCGCGGCCTCGATGCCGCTGTTGCGCGCGGCGGCGATGCCCACGTTCGTGTCGTGTCTGATGACCCGGGCCTGCGGCAGCCGCCGGGCCCAGCGGTCGATGACGGACGGTGTCCCGTCCGTGGAACAGTCGTCGACCAGCAGGAATTCGACGTCCGAATCCGTGTTGCGGGCGAGACTTCCCAGGGTGGTGTCGGCGTACGGGGCGACATTGTGGAGCGGTACGACAACGGACAGTTTTGGCACGCCGGCCCTCGCCTTCGATCATGTAGCCGCCCAAGCTAATGAAGGGCGTCGAGGACCGAGTGGCCGTTGATGCGACGGAGGATGAACTCTGGGCGTCGCCGACATGACGCCGGACGCGTCCTCCACTCCGAGCCTTGACCTCAAGCACGCTTGAGGTTCTACGTTCGTGGACATGAACTACTCACACGATGACGCAGGACTCGCCAAGCAGCCGATCGGATACTGGAGTTGGGCCGCCCACAAGGCGACGGTGACGCACATCCGCAGCGCCCTGGCGGAACACGGACTGACCCAGCCCCGGTGGTGGGTGCTGAACCAGCTCCTCGAAGCGGACGACAAGGGCCGCCCGCGCGACGAGGTGGTCGCGTTCCTCCGCGGCTACCTCGATGTCGGGGACGCCTTGGAACCGGAGATCGACACCCTGCTCGACCAGGCCCTGATCACGCAGGACCCCACGACCCGCCTGCGGCTGACGCCCGAAGGCCACGCACTGCGCGAGCGGGCGTACGAGCGGGTGTCGCGGGCCAGTGCGGAGATCCACGCGGGCATCCCCGAGGAGGATTTCGTCGCAGCTCTCAAGGTCCTGCAACGCATGATCCACAACGTGAACGGCGAAGCCTGGCACCACTGAACGGGGCCAGGCCCGGGCTCACACGCTGCTGAACGTGAGCTTCGCCGCGAAGCCGAGGAACAGCACACCCGCCGCCGAGGTGGCCCCCGCCGAAAGCCGCTTGCGGCGGCGGAACGCGGTGGCCAGGCGGGTGCCGCCGAATATCAGGGTCGAGAGATACAGGAAGCTGCCGATCTGGAGCAGCGTGCCCAGGAGCAGGAAGGAGAGTGCCGGGTAGGCGTAGCCGGGGTCCACGAACTGCACGAAGAAGGAGATCAGGAACAGGATCGCCTTCGGGTTGAGCAGGCTGACCACGAGCGCACGCCGGTAGGGCCGCTCGACCGCCGAGGCCGGCGCCTCGCCGTCCTCCGTCAGCTCGGCCACCCGCCGGTGCCGGTCGCGCCACATCGACACGGCGGCGCGCAGCATCCCGATCGCCAGCCAGGTCAGATAGCCCGCGCCCGCGTACTTGACGATCGCGAAGAGCAGCGGCGTCGTCTGGAGCAGCGAGGCGGCGCCCAGCGCGGACAGGGTCATCAGCACGGTGTCGCCGGTCCAGACCCCTGCGGCGGCCACATAACCGGTCCGTACGCCGCGGCGGGCGGCGACGGACAGCACGTACAGCGAATTCGGCCCCGGCAGAAGAATGATCAGCACGAGGCCGGCGAGATAGGTCGGAAGATCGGTGACACCCAGCATGAACGGAGTGTCGCACGCGGGTACGACACTCCGTCCAGGGGTCCCACCAGGTGTTCCGCGTCACGGAGCCGGGCAGGGACCGCACCGGCTCACCCGCTCAGAACGCGTCCGTCGGAACGTACGTCCCCCACACCTCCCGCAACGCGTTACAGACCTCGCCCACCGTCGCCCGCGCCTTCAGCGCGTCCTTCATCGGGTAGAGGACGTTGTCCGTCCCGCCCGCCGCCTTCTTCAGCTCCAGCAGGGCCGCGTCCACCGCGCCCTGGTCGCGTTCGGCGCGGAGTTTCGCCAGCCGGGCCGCCTGCTGGGCCTCGATCGCCGGGTCGACGCGCAGCGGCTCGTACGGCTCCTCCTCGTCGAGCTGGAAGCGGTTGACGCCGACGACCACGCGTTCCGCGCTGTCCGTCTCCAGGGCGACGCGGTACGCGCTGCGCTCGATCTCGTTCTTCTGGAAGCCGCGCTCGATCGCGCTGACGGCGCCGCCCATGTCCTCGACCCTGAGCATCAGCTCCAGCGCGGCGGCTTCCACATCGTCGGTCATCTTCTCGACGACGTACGAACCGGCGAACGGGTCCACGGTGGCGGTGACGTCCGTCTCGTACGCCAGGACCTGCTGTGTACGCAGGGCCAGGCGGGCGGACTTGTCGGTCGGGAGCGCGATCGCCTCGTCGAAGGAGTTGGTGTGCAGCGACTGGGTGCCGCCGAGGACGGCGGCCAGGCCCTGCACCGCGACGCGTACCAGGTTGACCTCGGGCTGCTGGGCGGTGAGCTGGACGCCCGCGGTCTGGGTGTGGAAGCGCAGCATCAGCGACTTGGGGTTCTTTGCGCCGAACTCGTCGCGCATCACGCGCGCCCAGATCCGGCGTGCGGCGCGGAACTTGGCGACCTCTTCGAGGATCGTCGTACGCGAGACGAAGAAGAAGGAGAGCCGGGGGGCGAAGTCGTCGACGTCCATGCCCGCCGCGACGGCCGTACGGACGTACTCGATGCCGTCGGCCAGGGTGAACGCGATCTCCTGCGCGGGCGAGGCACCGGCCTCCGCCATGTGGTAGCCGGAGATGGAGATGGTGTTCCACTTCGGGATCTCGGCCCGGCAGTACTTGAAGATGTCGGCGATCAGCCGCAGGGACGGCTTCGGCGGGAAGATGTACGTGCCCCGGGCGATGTACTCCTTCAGCACGTCGTTCTGGATCGTGCCGGTGAGCCGGTCCGCCGGGACGCCCTGCTCCTCGGCGACCAGCTGGTACAGCAGCAGCAGGAGCGAGGCGGGGGCGTTGATCGTCATCGACGTGGAGACCTTGTCCAGCGGGATCCCGCCGAAGAGGACGCGCATGTCGTCGATCGAGTCGATCGCCACTCCGACCTTGCCGACCTCACCGGACGCGATGGCCGCGTCGGAGTCGTGCCCCATCTGGGTGGGCAGGTCGAAGGCGACGGACAGGCCCATCGTGCCGTTGGCGATCAGCTGCTTGTAGCGGGCGTTCGACTCGGTGGCGGTGCCGAAGCCCGCGTACTGCCGCATCGTCCACGGCCGGCCGGTGTACATGCTGGGGTAGACGCCACGCGTGAAGGGGTACGCACCCGGCTCGCCCAGCTTCTCGGCCGGGTCCCATCCGTCGAGGGCGTCCGGCCCGTAGACCGGCTCGATGGGCAGTCCCGACTCGGTCTCACGTGTCATGTGCTGTGCCTCCCGTGCATGCCGGCCAGGGGTATCGAGGTTCGCGACGGACTTTAGCGGCGGCCGGTCGGGCGGCGGAGTGCCACCTTCTGGGACCTTGCTCACAACATGTGGCCCCGGGACTGGACCGGCACTCCCCATCATGCGCAGGATTCGGCAACCGGGCAGGACGGGAATTCGTCCAAGGAGACACCGGAGCAGTGGGCGAGCCCAGGGGGCACAGGATGATACGTACCAGCGTGAACGCGAAGGGCGGCAGAGCGCGCACCGCGGCGGCCGTCGCCGTCGGGACGCTCGCCGTCACCGCTCTGGCCACGGGCTGCACGCCGGAGACCGCCGGCGGGGCGCAGCGGGTGGCGCCCCCGGCGACGGCGAGCCCCGCCACCGACGCGAAGCCGGGCAGCGGCGCGAGCAGCCCGGCCGCGAGTCCGTCCACCGCCGCGCCGAAGCCCTCCGCGTCGAAGCCATCCCCTTCGAAGAGCACCGAGGCCGCTCCGGAGCCGGAGATCCTGATGTCGACGGGCTCCCAGGGCGCGCGGGTACGGGAACTCCAGGCCCGGCTCCGCCAGACAGGGCACTTCGACCGCTCCCCCACCGGCTACTACGGAACCGTCACCGTCACCGCCGTGCAGTCCTTCCAGGGCAAGCGGGATCTTCCCCGTACGGGTAAGACCGACACCGTCACCTGGCAGAAGCTCCTCGGGATGACGCGCAAGCCCACGGCGGCCGAGCTGACACCCCCCACCGAACGTGCCGTTGCCAAGCCGGACGAGCGCTGTATGACGGGCCGTGTCCTGTGCATCAGCAAGAACAGCCGGACCCTGTCGTGGATGATCGACGGCCGGGTCCTCTCGTCGATGGACGTGCGGTTCGGCTCGCAGTACACGCCGACCCGTGAGGGCACGTTCTCCGTGTACTGGAAGTCGCGGCACCACGTCTCCACGATCTACGACACCCCGATGCCGTACGCGATGTTCTTCAGCGGCGGCCAGGCGGTGCACTACTCGTCGGACTTCGCGGCCCGCGGCTACAGCGGTGCCTCGCACGGCTGTGTGAACGTCCGGGACGAGGGGAAGATCGCCTCGCTCTTCGCCCAGGTGAAGAACGGCGACAAGGTCGTCATCTACTGGTAGCGATGCGGTGAAAGGGGCGCGGGCGGGACCGGGGGAACGTGTCCCGCCCGCGCCAGGTGCGCTGAGCCGAAGGTACGGGGGGAACCCCGGCTCTTTGCGCGGCCGATGACCAGTCGGCTCACTCTGTACTGCGCCCGGCGGTCAAAAAATGTCACACCCGAGGCTCAAGCGGTCGCCGGAAGGGCCGGACAGGGCTCAGCTGACCGCGGGAGCCGTGGTGGCGGAGGCCGCCGGGGACGACTCGGCGCCCGTGCCGGCGTCCGTGCTGCCGCCCCCGTCCACGCCGCCGTCCACGCCCCCGTCCGCGTCGGGGGACGGCGGGGGCGTACGCAAGGAGACCGACGGCAGCGTGGCCGAGCCGCCCTCGCCCGCTGCGCCGCTCCCTCCGTTACCGGCTCCGGCGTCGGAGCCCGTAGAACCGTCGGAGCCCGCGGAACCGTCGGACCCCGCGGAGCCGTCGGACTGCTCGGAGCCGGAGCCGTTCTCGGCGTCGCCGTTCCTGCTGTCCTCGTCGTCGTCCTCGCCGCCCTCACCGAGGCGCGCGCAGAACCGGTCCAGGTTCTCCTCGCTCTTGGCCATCTCGACCAGGCGGCGCTTCGCGGCCCGGTCGAGAGTGCCCGCGCGGTAGGCACGGCACGCCTGGACCGCCTTCCTGTACACCTCGCCGGAACCGGCTTCGCCGGATTCCCCTGGTGCGCCCTCACCATCGGCCGCGTTCCCGGGGCTCCTGGACTCCTCCGGACCGCTGTCGCCGGTGGGCGGGCCTGCGGTGGCGCCGTCGGGACGGCTCTGCCCGCTGCCGTCACCGGTGCCGGACGTGGGGTCCTCGGAGGGATCCGTGGTGCGCGGGACTATGCCGGGCGGGAAGGGCGGGCCCTGGTCCGAGGGGAGTCCGGTGGCCGGCTCGTCCGGAGTGGCCGCCGCCGAGACGGAGGCCGCCGGGACCGGCGTGCCCTGGCCCCCGAACGGGCCGGGAAGCATGCCCACGCCCGAGGCGACCGCCACCCCGCCGAGCGCGCAGCCCGCGAGCGAGAGCACCAGGCCGTAGCGTGCGGGGCGGCTCCAGCGAGAGCGACGACCGGCGGACGAACGTCCGCCTCCGATCAGTACGGACTGGATGCCGTCCTGCCGTGACCTCGCCCCGGCCTTGGTGTCCTGCCCCTTCGGGGCGGCTCGCCTCGTACCGGCGCCGCTCTTCTGCCGGGCGTGCGCCGCCTCGCGGAACGCGGCGAGCACGGTGGTCTCCCCGGGCAGTTCGCCGCCGGCGGGCGGCAGGGTCCTGGCCGCTTCCAGCGCGGCGGCGAGCCGCAGGGCGTCGGTGCGTGCGCCGTCGTCGGCGGGCTCGACCGGCTCGCCGCGGAGCATTCGCTCCGCCGCGTCCTCGTCGAGCCACTCGTACCGCTCGTCGGCCATCACATGTCCTTCTGCGTCCACGGACGCGAATGCGTCACACCGTGGGTAACACCGGCGGGAGCCGCCACCCCGTTGCGGGACGGGCGCTGCGAGGGTACAGCTCCGAGTTCGGCCCCCTGACCCGTGCCGGCACCTTCACGGCCCACGGTTCCTGTGCCTGCGCCTGTGCCCGTCCGGGCCGTGCCCTCGTCCAGGAGTCCGTCGACCGCACCGCTGTCGGCGCCCACCAGCTCCGCGAGCCGCTTCAGTCCGCGGTGGGCCGCGGTGCGTACGGCGCCGGGGCGCTTGCCCAGTGTCCGGGCCGCGCTCTTCGCGTCGAGGCCGACGACCACCCGCAGGACGACGGCTTCGGCCTGGTCCTGCGGCAGTTGGGCGATGAGGGACATGGTGCGGCCGGTGGCCAGCGCCTCGATCGCCTCGTCAGCCGTGTCCGACTCGGCCGGTTTGCCCGTGAGTTCGGTCTCGTCGCCGCCGATGGCCGGCCGCCTGCTCCTCATCCGTATGTGATCGAGGGAGCGATTGCGGGCGATCCTGGCCGCCCACCCCCGGAAGCGGTCGGCGTCACCGCTGAACCGGTCCAGGTCCCGGGCTATCTGCAGCCACGACTCCGACGCCACGTCCTCGGCGTCCGGGTCCCCGACCAGCGTCCGTATGTAGCCCAACAGCCTTGGCTGCACAGCGCGGTACACAGCACGGAAGGCGTCTTCGTCCCCGTCCTGCGCCGCGAGCACCGCGGCAGTCAGCTCCGCGTCGTCCCCCAGCACTCCCTCAACCCGCTCTGCTGTCATGAATCGCAGCTGGTCACCACTGCTGCGCCACTCTGCGCGACTCAGCACGCTACGTGGTTGCCCGGCGCCGCGTCCATGACTTGTACAACCCGCAACAGTCTCGGACACCTTGCGGTGTGACAGAAAACGCAGCCACGGCGCTGAGATGAGTACGGGGCCGTTATGCGGCCCCGTGGAAGACGGCCGGGGCCTCTCCTGTGGGGGGTGGCGGCCCCGGTCGTCGTCCCACTCCGCAACCGCTTACGCCCGTCAGCCGGTAGCCGCGCCGTTCTTGCCGCCGCTCGCGGCCCCGCTCGGGCCGCCGCCATCGGTTCCGGACGAGGTCCCGCCGTACGTTTCGTCGGGCGACACCGGACCGTCCTTCTCCGCCTTGCCGCTCCCGTCCGGGTCGTCGGGGTCCTCCGAGTCGTCCGGGGCGCCCTTCGAGCCCGCTCCCGGCCTGCCCAGCAACCGGTCGCAGTAGGCCGTCACCGCCGCGTCCGACGCCTCGCCGGCCGCCGCCTCAAGGCGCTTCAAGGCTGTGGAGTCCGCAGACTTCCCGTGGTCCTTGTCCTTGGCGTACACCCGGCAGAGCGCGACGTCGCTCCGACCCCGGTCCGGTCCGCCGGAGGGCCGTACGAGGTCCGGCGGGACGGTCGTCGTCCTCGGCACGCCGTCACCCTCGGGCGAGGGCGTGCCACCGGAGTGGTGTCCGCCGGGAGTCGCCGGGGTGCCCTGCGTGGGGCGTACGGAGTCCGGGGCTTCCTTCACGCCGTCCCGGAACGGCGTCGGCAGCGCCCCGGTACCCGCGGCCACCGCGACCCCGCCCAGCGTCGCCGCCGCCACGAACCCGCCGAGCATCACCCGGACCGAGCGCACCCCGCGCCATCGCGGCGCCGGCCGCCAGTCGTCGCGCCGTCGCCACCACGGCGACCTGGCGCCATGCGCTCCGCCGTCCCGCGCGGCCACGAAGGCGGCGGTCGCGCGCAGCTCGCCGTCCGCGTCGGGCGCCGCGGTGCGCCGGGCCGCCGCGAGCAACGCGTCGAGTTCGGGGGTCTGGGGCGCCTTCGGCTGCCGCTGCGATTCGTTTCTCATGCTTCATCCCCCAGCGTACGGCGCGTCCTGTTTGTCACAGCGCCCGTCCCGCCGGGGGACAACTGCTCGGCCAGTCTCTTGAGTCCGCGGTACGCGGCCGTGCGGACGGCACCCGAACGCTTGCCGAGTACGCGGGCCGTCGTGGCGCCGTCCAGGCCGACCACGACCCGCAGCAGGACCGCCTCGGCCTGCTCGCGCGGCAGCGTGCCGATGATCTCCAGCGCCGCTTCCGTAGAGAGCGCTTCCAGGGCTGCCGAGGCGGTGTCGTGGCCGCCGGGCAGCTGGAGCACGTCCTGTTCGATCAGGGTGGTGCGGGGCCGCCGCTTCTGCTTCCTGAGATGGTCGAGCGCGCGGTTGCGGGCGATCATCGCGGTCCAGCCGCGGAAACCGGCCCCGTCGCCGCGGAAGCGCCCCAGATCGCGGGCTATCTCCAGCCAGGCGTCCGAGGTCACGTCCTCGGCGTCCTCGCCCACCAGCCCGCGCACGTAGCCCAGGAGGCCGGGCTGCACCCGCCTGTACACGACGGCGAACGCTGCCTCGTCCCCCTGCTGCGCCCGCTCGACGGCATCGCCGAGCTCGGCGTCGTACGTCTCCCTGCGGCGCTGTTCCCCGCCCGTGCCCAACACGTCCCTATTCAAAGCCAGTTCCGGCACCTACCGCTGTGCCCTTGCTCCTGCCGGGGCACTGCCCCTCATCTCCTTCTGCGCCCGACGGCACAGAAGCGTCACAGGATTCTCACCGGCGGAATCGAACAGGCTACCCGCACATCGCCTTCCGCTGCGTCGAGCGGCCGTGCAGCAGGAGGTACAGCCGCTGCACCGATTCCTCGGGCCCCGACTCGAAGCGGTTGACGACCTTGCCGAGCGGATTCCACACCCGACCGTCGGGCATGCGCACGCCCACCGTCTGCCGGAACAGCTCTCGTTGCGCGGCGTCGAAGTCCACCCACACGCCACCGGCCCTGCGGACGATCACTTCGCCCGTGTAGGCCCCGAGTCCCAGCAGGATTCCGTCGACCTGGTCCCGCTGCGGCTGGTCACGCCGCAGGCCGTCGACGACCAGATCCACGAGCCGGAGACTCGCGACGGAGTAGTCGAGAGGCAGCCGGTTGCGCGCGGTGAGCCGGGTGACGAACGCCGATGTGTACACGCGCATCGCCGAGGCCCCGGGCAGCGATCTCCACTCGTTCCCACCCATGTTTCCCCCTGACCCTGACCTGTTTCGCCGTGCCGGCGATCGCCGACATTGATCCAGCGACGGGGAGGCCGGAAACATCACGCGCTGGGCGCTGTGTTCGTTCTCACGATCAAGAACAGGACGAAGGGCGAAGGGCAGCACAACCATCACCCCGCCCCGAGCGTCCACGCGGCCTCGGCGATCGCGGTACGCGGACGGGGCACCCGGCGCGGCCCGCCCGGCGGCGGCATGGAGAAGTCGGACCGGTTATACATCGACCGGACGGCCGACCGCGAGCGCGCGCACATCCGCGACATAGCCACCACACGCAGGGGTCAGATCCAGCCACCCTTCACGCCGGGGGGGCGGGCACCTCGCGCAGCGCTGCGAAACGTTCGCGCCAGGGCGGTGGTTCGGGCAGGGTCGCCGCCTCCTGCTTCCAGGCGGCCCAGACCGCCCGCATCTCCTCCCGCCCGCACGGCCCGCAATGCGTCTCACCACGCACGGACCGGAACACGTGCTCGTCACCCGGCCCCGCGCACACGACGAACTCCGGCACCGGCTCAGGCGGCCGGGGCTCCGCACGCGGGGCCGCCGCTTCGGGCAGCTTGTGTACGAGGCGGTGGCGCAGGAACCCGACGGCCGACCGCACCCCGCCCTCCGGCAGCCCACTCACCAACGCCCGCCGCAGGTCAGCGGCGCTGACACCCTGCCGCAACCACTCGGCCGCCGCCCCCGCGAGCCCTCGGGCCTCCCGCACACCCAGATGCAGTTCCCGCCGGTCATGCCGCAGCGACAACAACACCCGCTCGCCTTCGACCACCTCGGTGGAAGCGTCAGCTTCAACTTCGGCTTCGGCCTCGGCTTCGACTTCGGGGGGTGGGTGGGGAGTGTTCTTATCCCGTTCTTTGTCTACCGGTAGTTGGCCGCCGACCGCCCGGCCGTCCGGCTCACCGACCGCCGGATCCGGCACACCCGGAGAGGCCGACGCATCCGCGCGAAGCCTCGCCACGTCCTCACGCGTCAGCGGAACGTTCGAGTAGAACTGCACGGTGACCCAACGCCCGCCCTGCGCACACTCTTTGATGTCGTGCACGAACCCATGCATCACCAGGAGCTTCTTCGCCGCCTTGAACGCGGCCCCGGTGATCCCGACATCCCGCGCGAGCTCACTCAGCGCCTTGTCTGCGTCTTCGTCACGAAGCCCCTGCACATGCAGGAGCAGAATCTTCGCGTCACTGTTCAGACGCTTGTGGCGCAGAACGTCGTGCGCCGACTTCGTGTAGCACCGAACCGGCGCGATAACATGCCGAAGCATCCCGGGGACTCCTTGTGTCCACTGGTGATGAAGGTCCTCGGCTGGTGTTGGTAGCACCTCCGGGGACCGCCCCATGCGCGGATGCGCACGGAGCGTAATGACACGATCACCGTACCGCACTCCCCGACCACCAGGTGACCGGCCTCCTCCGGCCCTGGGGGTCCGGGAGGTGCCGATGCAGTTGCCTTATTGGTTTGTCGTCGGCGAGCCCGGTCGGATAAAAACCTTGCATGCTTAGAGGTGGCAAGGTCGGGCTCAGGGCCCGGCACGAGGACGACATCCCGATCCTGCGGGCTGAGCTCTACGACGACGTGGTCAACTCCTCGCGGGCCGAAGGCGGGCCGTGGCGGCCGATCACGCCCGGCTCGAAGGACTCGCGGCTCGTGGTGGACGACAAGGAGCAAGGGCACGTCCCGTTCTCTGTGGTGGAGTTGGAAGGCGGCACGCTGGTCGGCACCGCGACGCTGTGGGGCATCGACAACCACAACCGGTCCGCGCACATCGGCCTTGGACTGCTGCCGTCCTCCCGCGGCAAGGGCTACGGCACCGACGTGGTCGCGACGCTGTGCCACTACGGTTTCATCGTGCGCGGCTTGCAGCGGCTGCAGATCGAGACGCTGTCGGACAACGCCGCGATGCTGCGCTCCGCCGAGCGCAACGGCTTCGTCCGCGAGGGCGTGATGCGCTCCTCGGCCTGGGTGATGGGCGAGTTTCTCGACGAGGTGCTGCTCGGTCTCCTCGCCCAGGACTGGAAGCCGGACTCGAAGGGCTAGGGGCTGCCCGGAGGATCCTCACCGGCGAGGTGGATCTTGGAGGTCGGGCCGACGGGGCGGTGCTGCCGCTTGTCCCACGTGCCATCCGCCGACCAGCGTCTGTTGCTCCGCCGGACGGGCCCTAGGCTGATCGTCCGTTCGAACGGTGAGGGGAAGCATGATCGACGTCGACGGGTATCTGGCCGTGCTGGGGGTGGCCCGGCCGGCGGCCCCGACCGCCGAGGCGCTGTGGGAACTGCACCGGGCGCAGGTGGAGCGGGTCGCCTACGAGACCCTCGACAACCAACTGGGACGGCCGTCGGGCATCGGCGCCGCTGAATCCGTGGCCCGGATCCTGCGCGGGCGCGGCGGCTACTGCTTCCACCTCAACGGGGCCTTCGCCGCGCTGCTGACGGCCCTCGGCTACGACGTGACCCTGCACCGGGCGGGGGTGCAGGACGAGGTCGAGGACCCCGAGGGCCCGGGCGGCGACCACCTCGCGCTCACCGTGGGGCTCGACGGCGAGCGGTGGCTGGTCGACACCGGGCTCGCCGGCGGAATGTACGAGCCGCTGCCGCTGCGCGAAGGCAGCTACACCCAGGGGCCGTTCACCTACGCGATGGCGCCGTCGGTGGTGGTGCCAGGCGGCTGGCGCTTCGCCCATGACCCCCGCGGCGCGTTCACGGCGATGGTCTTCGCACCGGAGCCCGTGGAGCTGTCCTCCTTCGCCGCGGAGCACGAGCGGCTGTCCACTTCCCCCGAGTCCGGATTCGTCCGGGTCCTCCAAGCCCAGCTCCGCGACGCCAAGGGCGTGGACATGCTGCGCGGCTGTGTGCTGCGCCGGATCGACGCCGCAGGCACGCACGAGCGGACCATCGATTCGGCGGACGACTGGTACGACGTACTGGCCGACGTGTTCCACCTGAACCTGACCGACGTCGCCGCCCCCGCGCGGGCGGCGCTGTGGCACCGCGTCCACATCGCGCACCAGGAGTGGGAGACCGCGGGGCAGCGTGCAACAACGCTCTGACGGGACGGTCGGCTCGCCGGCGCCCTGCGAAGACCGCCCGGGCTCGGATCGTGGACCACTCCAGAAGCCCGCCACCGACGCTCACGGATCCCGAGGTGCCAGACGGCAACAGCGGTTCCATGCACGCTTGTTGACCTGGCGAAGGTAGTCAGAGCCCCGGTTCGAGGGCGAGTGCTCGTGTTGTTACGGTGACACCTCGTCATCGGACGGTCAAACGTTCGATCCGTACCAAAAGGAGCATGGTTTGAAGCTACGACTCGGTCGTTTCGCCGCAGGAGCGATCGCGTTCGCCGCGGCTACTCTGATGGTGACCCCAGGCAACGCCTCCGCCGCGGAACCGCCCAGCATCGGCTGGGAGTGGGATCACATCCTCTCCGCCTCCGGCGTCAAGGTCTACGTCGAGGAACACGGCGACATCATCGCCGTGTGCGACACACAGGCGAACGGCGACTCGGCCATGGTCCAGGTCCGCTCCTCCGACATGTGGCCCTACAACTACGAGATGACGGCAAGCGGCGGCAACGGCACGTGCAAGACGCACCGGGCCAGCGACGGAGCCAAGTACAACCTGCCCGAAGGCCGTGAGGTCGATCTCTGGTTCGACGGCAACGGGGGCACGTTCGACGGAGAAGGCGGCTTCACGAACGACAACTGATCTGCCGCATCCGGACACCTCAGCAAGGACGTGAAGGTCGTCGGATGCCGCCGATAAGGGCGGGAGTCAGTATCTCTGGCTCCCGCCCTCTCGAAAATCCCCGGTGAGCCCCGCATTGCGCACCCACCATGTGATCCGCGTCACCTCGTTGGGGATCGGAGTGACGTTTAATCCTTGAGCGCCGCTGGGTACTGCGGGACGCCCGTGACGGGTGGGGCCTTAATGAATTTCTGGATACGTGAACTCTCATGAGGGGTGGGGCATTTGAGCCCGCGCAGTTCGCATGCGTACAGACCGATGAGCCTGAAGCGCCGCGCCTGGCTGACCGTCGGCGCGGTCGTGCTCGGTGGCGCGGGGGTGGTCACCGTGGCCATAGCCAACCCCGAGTCTCCCGAGGATCAGGGACCGAAGGTCCGCAAGGCGTCGGTCCACGAGCTGACGTTCAAGGGCACCGGCGACTCCAAGCGGGCGCTGCCGCGCACCGACACCGACCCGTTCTCGATGGTCGGCGTCATCTGGGCGGACCCGGAGGCGACGGTCGACGGCAAGGCGGAGGTACGGACCCGCAGCCGTGAGACCGGCGAGTGGAGCTCCTGGACGGAGGTCCACCTGGAGCAGCACCTCGGCGCGGAGCGTGACGACGAAGAGGCGAAGCTGCCCGGTATGTCCGAGCCGCTGTGGGTCGGACCCTCCGACGCCGTCGAGGCGCGCGTCGTACGTGCCGACGGCACGGCCGCCGACGGGCTGCCCAAGGGACTCGAACTGTCACTGGTCGACCCGGGCGTCACCGCCAAGGAGGCCGCGGCGCCGGGCGCCGACGCGCAGAGCGCGTCGTTCGCCGTCGAGGAGACCGCGACGCCGACGCCGACGGACACCGAGACTCCGACCGAGATACCCAGCGAGACTCCGAGCGAGACGGCCACGGAGACCGCGACCGCGACACCGACGGAGACGGCCACCGAGACGGCGACCGCCACACCGACGGACACCGCGACGCCGACCGAGACGCCGACCACGGCCACCCCGTCGCCCACGCCGACCGTCCCGACCGCGCCGCCTTCCACGGTGAACCGGCCCGCGATGACGCTCCGCGCCGGCTGGGGCCCGGACAAGTCGCTCGCCACGAACTACAGCGACCCCGAGTACATCGAGAAGGTCCAGGCCGTTTTCGTCCACCACACCGTGGGCTCCAACGACTACAGCTGTGCCGAGTCCGCCGCGCTCATCCGCGGCATCTACGCCTACCACGTGACCCCGCGCACCGGCTACGACGGCTGGAAGGACATCGGTTACAACTTCCTCGTCGACAAGTGCGGTCAGATCTTCGAAGGCCGTGAGGGCGGCGCCGACCTGCCCGTCCTCGGCGCGCACACGTACGGCTTCAACTCCTACTCCACCGGCATCGCGATGCTCGGCAACTTCGAGACGGGCAAGCCGACCACCGCGGCCCTCAACTCGGTCGCCCGGGTCGCCGCGTGGAAGCTCGGCCAGTACGGCGTGAGCCCGAGCGGCTCGGTCACGCTGACGGCCGCCGCCGACACCGGTGTGTACAAGAAGGGCGCGCAGGCCACGCTCAAGACGATCTCCGGTCACAAGGACGGCTTCGCCACGGTCTGCCCCGGTCCCACCCTGTACGCCAAGCTGCCCGCGATCCGCACCTTCGCCACGGGCGCCGGCCGGAACTCGGCCGTTCCCACCGCCGACTTCAACCGGGACGGCATCAGCGACCTGATCGTCGGCCTCCACAAGGCGTCGGGCAGCGCCGGCCGCGTCAGCGTGCTGCCGGGCAGCCAGAGTGGCCCCGACTACGCCACGAAGCGCACGATCGACCAGGGCAGCCCCGGCGTACCCGGCGGCAACGAGGCCTACGACTACTTCGGCTACTCCAACGCCTGGGGCGACCTGAACGGCGACGGACACGCGGACCTGGTCATCGGTGCGCCGGGCGAGAACATCACGCAGTCCGACAACGGCACGGTCCTCGCCATGTACGGCCCCGGCCTCACCACCGGCAAGGGCCTGGCGATCACCGCCTCGTCCCGCGTCGGCGGCGACAAGCTCGGATACGCGGTCGCCGCGGGCGACTTCAACGCCGACGGCATGGACGACATCGTCTCCGTGGCGCCCGGAAAGCCCGGCCGCTGGTGGGCCTGGGACAGCAAGACCGGGGCCCCGAAGTCGGGCTACCTGAACTCCTCCGCGTACACCGGCGCCGTCGGCTACCCGACCGCCACCACGGGAGACTTCAACAAGGACGGCTACGCGGACGTCGCCGTCGGCTTCCGCGACCCGGGCGGCATCGGCCGGCTGCTGTGGCTGAAGGGCTCGGCGACCGGACTCCAGCGCGTCGGCATCCTCGCCGCACCCGGCGGGCGCTCGCTCGCCGCGGGTGACGTCAACGGCGACGGTGCCACCGACCTCGTGGTCGGCCAGCCGTACAACAGCGAGTCCGGCCACACCGCCAAGGGCGGCGCCGTCACCGTGGTGTTCGGTTCCTCGACCGGTCTCACGTCGACCGGCCGCAAGCTGTACCACCAGGACACCTACGGTGTGCCCGGCGGCGGCGAGAGCGGCGACAACATGGGCTGGTCGGTCTCCGTCGGCGACGTCGACCTCGACGGTTACGCGGACATCCTCTCCGGCATCCCGGGCGAGGACATCACCCGCTCCGGCGCGTCCCGCACCAACGCGGGGGCCGTCCTGATGGTCCGAGGCACGGCCACCGGGCCCACCAGCAACGGGTCCGTCGTGATCAGCCAGGACACCGCGGACATCCCCGGGGTCACGGAGACCGACGACCGGCTCGGTTCGTCCGTCTCGCTGGCGGACCTCACGGGCGACACCCGGGCGGACATGGCCCTCGGCGCGGACGGCGAGGACGCCAACAACGGCACCGTGCTCCAGCTCGACAACATCGTCGGCAAGGGCATCGTGCCGTCGAGCAGCTACTACTACGGGACCTACCAGCTGGGCGCCCCCAAGGGCATCCGGATCGGGCTGAACGGCCTGAACCCGTAAGGCCCAACCTGTAACGCCCGACCCGTAACACCCGCCGGTCCGCGCCCCGCGCGCCCACCGACACCGGAGCCCCTCGGCCTGACCCGAGGGGCTCCGGCCTTTGTCCGGACTCTGCCGGATCAGGCCCGGCCGCGTGCCCGGCGCGAGATCACCGCACGCAGCACGCGCCGGCCCTCGGTCGCCCGGTCGAGGGCGCCGCGCAGTCCTCGCGCGCCGCCCGCCGGGTCCGGGGACTCCGCGAGGGTCTCAAGGATCTCGGTCTGGCGCCGGAGCTCCCCCGCCACGAGGGGGCCGTCCGCGCTCGCCCCGCCACCGACGGGCATGTCGAACCGGCGGTGGAACTCCAGCGAGAGCAGCGAGCAGGTCCGCGCCCACACCCGCAGCGGTTCGGCGGCCCAGTCGGCCGGGGCGGTGCGGAGCATCTCCGGTACGGGCGAGGCCGTTTCGTCCACGTCCGCCATCGCCGCACGGGCGGCCGTCAGCCGGTCGGCCCAGGCGCGGCCGTCCTCGCAGCTCGCCCAGAGCGGGCGCAGCGGTTCGGATTCGCCGCCGTCGGCCTGCGGCGGCAGGCAGCGTTCGAGGCAGGCGAGCGCGCTCGCGGCCAGCCCCCGCTCGTCCGCCTCGGCGATCCGTTCCAGCAGGCTCATCAACGTCTCCCTCGTTCGGGGCGTGGAATCCCCCTTGTCCCGTACTGCGCCGAGTGGCCGAAAATCGTCACCGGACGGCGAATTCAGGTCACCGCGCGCCGAGAGCGGCCCGCTCCCCCTGCATCCGGGTCAGCTTGCGGACGAAGAGGATCGCCAGCACCGCGGCCACGATGTCGAGCGCGTCGGACAGCACGACCAGGCCGGCGGCGTCCATGATCTCCTGCGGCAACTCGGCCTGCTCGTACTGCTTGGCGGTGTAGCGACTGAAGAGCAGCGAGAAGACCCACACGCCCCACCAGAGGTTGATGGGCGCGTGCGAAACGGTGCGCCAGGAGCCGTCGGTGTTCGTCTGGGCGCTCGCGGTCCAGATGCCGCCCGCGATCCTGCGGGGCAGCCAGAGGTTGGCGATCGGGATGAACCAGGCGCCGATCGTCCAGCCGGGCTTCATCGGCTGCGCGCTCGCGTCGAACACCTCGGCGTTCATGCGCACCCGGTGGAACCAGATGATGAAGACGACGGCGGTGGCCAGCATCGCCATGACCTGGAAGGAGCCGGACATGAAGTAGAGCCGGTCGGCGCTGTCCGCCGCGGCCTCGTCGAAACTCGCGAAGTCGTCCGCGATCGCGTCACCGAGCAGGCTGCGGACGTTCAGTCCGGCGGC
This sequence comes from Streptomyces sp. NPDC055749, assembly GCF_053617235.1. Taxonomy (NCBI): domain Bacteria; kingdom Bacillati; phylum Actinomycetota; class Actinomycetes; order Kitasatosporales; family Streptomycetaceae; genus Streptomyces; species Streptomyces sp. NPDC055749. Next base: position 97,044 of record NZ_JBSHFH010000011.1, read on the forward strand.
TATCGCGAGCACATCGGTCGCGATCACGAGGCCGAGCAGGATCACGACGGCCTTGGCGAGGCCCGCCGGGGACCGCAGCTGATGCCGCGCCTCGGCCATCGGGACAGGAGCGGCCGTCATGAGGCCGTGCGGCGGGGCGGTGCCGGTCCCGGCGCAGAGCGTGCAGCGGCCGTCCGCGGTGACGGACGGCCTGGTACCGCAAGTGGTGCAGAGCATGGTGTGAAAGCCCCCCGGGGCGTGGTGCCGGCGTATGGGCCGACGCCCCTCCCCGGAGCGCACGGCAAGCGGAACCTAGCCTCCGGTGCACGGGCCTGTCCATGTCATTGGGCGGGGACCGCGGATCAGCCCGTCCGGTCGATCTCCTGGGCCAGGTCCTGGAACTGCGCCCAGCTCAGCTTCGGCGTCCGGGGGTCCCACAGTTTCTGGCTGACCGCCCGCAGCGGCATCCGGATGCCTTGCGCCACCTGCTGCGCGGTCTGCGCGTTCGGCAGGTCGCCCCAGACGGCGAACCGGCCGCCCAGAATCTGCTTGGAGTAGCGGGAGTTCACGGGCTGGGTGCCGCGCAGGACGAGCGGGGTCCACTGTTCGTAGATCCGCTCCCCTGTCGGGTAGACGAACTGGTTGGGCTCACCGAGCACGTAGTAGAGGAACTCGTCGTTGAGGTTGACCACGCGGCGCCCCTCGCCCAGATACTCCTGCGGCTCCCGGGCCCCGATCTCCTTGCCCGTCCAGTACTCGACCTCGATGTCCTTGTCCGCCTCGACGGCGCCGCCGCTGAAGAACCCGTCGTTCCACGCCTTGGGCGTCCTGTCGTCGCCGCGGACCACCTCCGCGCGGTCGTTGAGCCAGCCGGTGGCGAGGTCCTCGATGCCGGCCTGTGCGCCGTACTTCTCCTGGGCGGCGCGGAGCAGTTGCGGGTACGAGGCCGAGGGGTTCTGCACCGTCAGCGCACGGTACTCGTCGGCGCCGAGGTGGAAGTACGAGCCGCCGAACAGTGCGGTGTACTCGTCGATCAGCTCGTCGATGAGCTTCGCCGCCGCCGGCTTCGAGATGTCGATGGAGCCGGGCGAGGCCACACCCTGCGCGTTGCGCAGCTGGAGATCCGGGTGGGCGCGGAGCACGGCACCGAGATGTCCCGGGGAGTCGATCTCCGGCACGATCTGGATGTGCAGCGCGCCGGCGAGGGCCACGATCCTGCCCACCTCGGCCCGGGTCAGATGCTCGGCCGAGACGATCTCGGGGTGGGACTCGGACTCGACACGCCACGCCTGGTCGTCGGAGAAGTGCAGTCCGAGCTGGTTGAGCTTCAGGTCGGCCATGTCGCGCAGCCGGTCCTCGATCCAGTCCGCGGTGTAGTACTTGCGCGCGATGTCGAGGTTGAGCCCGCGCTGCGGCCGGTCGGGCCGGTCGCGCACCTCCCCCTCGGGCATGACCCCTCCGGTGCGCAGGGACTGCTTGAGGGTGCGGGTCCCGTAGAAGACCCCCGCCTGGTCGGGTCCGCTGATGGTGACGCGCCCGCCCTGGGTCTTCAGGGTGTACGACTCGCGGGCTCCCTTGCCCGCGGTGCCGAGCGCCAGTTCGACATCGCCCGCGCGGGCGGCGACCTCGCCCCGGTAGCGGATCTTCAGCTCCCCGGCGAGCAGTTTGGCCTCGTCCGCGAGTTCCTCGCTGCCTTCGGCTATGACGACCGTGCTGTCAGGACCCGGCCGCCAGCCCGGCCCGCGCGCGGCCTCGTGCTCGCGTACGGCGGGGATGGTGCGGGGTTCCGTGGAGAGCGGATAGCTGCGCGAAGGGGAGGGGGTGGAGGTGGCGCGGCCCGGTGACGCCGCGGCGTCACCCCTGCGCGCGTCGTCGGAGTCGTCCGGCCAGACGACGACGGTGAGGACGACGGCGGCGGCGGCCGTGACAGCCGCACCGGCCACGAGGGCACCGCGTGAGGGCGACATCGCTCTGGTACCTCCGAAATAGGGGACAACGGGTCATATTCGAGGTTAAAACGGACTTTGTTCTTCCTGAACGATCCATCGGGTGTCCAGAAGCCGCACATCAGTGGTCCGAAACTCTGCCGTCCGGGTGATTTTCGTGCGTACGTCGGACGGCCGTTGCCCTCTCTCGCTAGCGTTACGGCACATTCGTCTCTCCCTTCACCTTCTTCACTCTCTCCACCCGTGCAACCTCGTTGCCCTCCGTCCCCTCTTCCGGGGCACAGATGTCGTTCGTTCGAGGAGTCCACGCTGTCCAGGTCCAGCGAGTCCCACGCCGGCCTGCCCGAGCGACCGCAGCAGGCAGGGCGGGCCGCCATACCCGTCCAGAGCAGAGGCCCCGCAACGGCGGGCGACCACTCCGCGGGGCTCGCCCGCTTCAACACCGCACCGCGCGCCGTGGCCGAGGCAGCGCTCCTGGAGTGCTGCGGCAGCCACCGCTGGGCCCTGCGGATGGCGAGCCACCGCCCGTACCCGGATCTCGGCGCCCTGCTCGCCGCCTCCGACGAAGCGGGCTACGACCTGTCTCCCACGGATATCGCCGAGGCGCTCGCCGGAGAGAGCGCCCCCTGCCTCCACCACGCCGCGCCGCGCGCGGCGCACCTCGCGCTCCGGGCCGCCCACGCCGCGTACGAGAGCCGGTTCGGCCATGTCTTCGTGATCGGCCTGGACGCCGGACGGCCCTCCCAGCACGTGGACCAGGTGCTCGCCGGGATCAGGGCCAGACTGGCGCACGACCCGGACGAGGAGCGGGCCGTCACGGCGGAGGAGATGCGGCGGCTCGCCCGGGAGCGCATCATCGAGCTGGTGACGGACACGGACAATCGTGACGACTTGAGCCGCTCCCCATTTGGGATGCTCTAGCCCGTCCGTGCCTGTTTGATTGCCACTTTGATCACACCAGAGGCCCCGGGGCGAACGAACCGACAAAGCGTCGCTACGATGGCCGGGGCCGGTGGACCGTACCCGGCCGGGTCAGACCGACAGTCAAGCCGGCCGACCCCAATCCCCGCTCCCGGAGGGTTCTTCCGTGCCGGCTGGAACGCTGTACCGCGGCCGGGAAGGCATGTGGTCGTGGGTGGCTCATCGAGTCACCGGTGTCCTCATTTTCTTCTTCCTGTTCGTACACGTCCTGGACACCGCTCTTGTCCGCGTCTCTCCCGAGGCATACGACGAAGTCGTGGCCACGTACAAGACGCCGCTTGTCGCGCTCCTCGAATACGGCCTCGTGGCCGCAATTCTCTTCCACGCGCTGAACGGTCTCCGCATCGTCGCCGTGGACTTCTGGGCCAAGGGCCCGCGCTTCCAGAAGCAGATGCTCTGGACCGTGCTGGGCATCTGGGTCGTGCTGATGGTCGGGGCGCTGTATCCCGTCCTCGGCCACGCCGTACGCGAAGTCTTCGGGAGCTGATGCCAATGTCCACCGAGAGCACTTCCGCGATCGGCGACGTCGAGGGCGTGAGCCTTTTCGACGTCGACCACCCGGCCCCGGTGATCGAGCCCCCGCGCGCGCGGACCGGCAAGACGCCCAAGGGCTCACGCACCAACTTCGAGATGTACGCCTGGCTCTTCATGCGCCTGTCGGGCATCGTGCTGGTCGTTCTGGTCCTCGGCCACCTGCTGATCCAGCTCGTGCTGGACGGCGGCGTGTCCAAGATCGGCTTCGCCTTCGTGGCGGGCCGCTGGGCTTCGCCGTTCTGGCAGACCTGGGACCTCGTCATGCTGTGGCTCGCCATGCTGCACGGCGCCAACGGCCTTCGTACGGTCATCAACGATTACGCCGAACGGGACAACACCCGCTTCTGGCTGAAGATGCTCCTGTACACCGCCACGGTGTTCACCGTCCTGCTGGGCACGCTGGTGATCTTCACCTTCGACCCGAACATCCGCTAGGCGCCGGGACAGAGGGACCAGAGGAAACCATGCAGATCCACAAGTACGACACCGTCATCGTCGGCGCCGGCGGCGCCGGTATGCGCGCGGCCATCGAGTCGACCAAGCGCAGCCGCACCGCCGTGCTGACGAAGCTCTACCCCACCCGCTCCCACACGGGCGCGGCGCAGGGCGGCATGGCCGCCGCGCTCGCCAACGTGGAAGAGGACAACTGGGAGTGGCACACCTTCGACACGATCAAGGGCGGCGACTACCTGGTCGACCAGGACGCCGCCGAGATCCTGGCGAAGGAGGCCATCGACTCCGTCCTCGACCTGGAGAAGATGGGCCTGCCGTTCAACCGCACGCCCGAGGGCAAGATCGACCAGCGCCGCTTCGGCGGTCACAGCCGTAACCACGGCGAGGCCCCGGTCCGCCGGTCCTGCTACGCCTCGGACCGCACCGGCCACATGATCCTCCAGACGCTGTACCAGAACTGCGTCAAGGAGGGTGTGGAGTTCTTCAACGAGTTCTACGTCCTGGACCTCCTGCTCCAGGAGGTCGACGGCGTCAAGAAGTCGGCCGGCGTCGTGGCGTACGAGCTGGCCACCGGCGAGATCCACGTCTTCCAGGCGAAGTCGATCATCTTCGCCTCCGGCGGCACCGGCAAGTTCTTCAAGGTGACGTCGAACGCGCACACCCTGACCGGTGACGGCCAGGCCGCCGCGTACCGCCGCGGTCTGCCGCTGGAGGACATGGAGTTCTTCCAGTTCCACCCGACGGGCATCTGGCGCATGGGCATCCTGCTGACGGAGGGCGCCCGCGGTGAGGGCGGCATCCTCCGCAACAAGGACGGCGAGCGCTTCATGGAGAAGTACGCGCCCGTCATGAAGGACCTCGCGTCCCGTGACGTCGTGTCCCGCTCCATCTACACGGAGATCCGTGAGGGCCGCGGCTGCGGTCCCGAGGGCGACCACGTCTACCTCGACCTCACGCACCTCCCGCCGGAGCAGCTGGACGCGAAGCTCCCGGACATCACGGAGTTCGCGCGCACGTACCTCGGCATCGAGCCCTACACGGACCCGATCCCGATCCAGCCGACCGCGCACTACGCCATGGGCGGCATCCCGACGAACGTCGAGGGTGAGGTCCTCGCGGACAACACGACCGTCGTCCCGGGTCTGTACGCCGCGGGCGAGGTCGCGTGCGTGTCCGTGCACGGCGCCAACCGTCTGGGCACCAACTCGCTCCTGGACATCAACGTCTTCGGACGCCGTTCGGGTATCGCCGCCGCCGAGTACTCCGCGAAGAACGACTACGTCGAGCTTCCCGAGAACCCGGCGCAGCTCGTCGTCGACCAGGTCGAGCGCCTGCGCAACTCGACGGGCACCGAGCGGGTCTCGACGCTCCGTCTGGAGCTGCAGGAGTGCATGGACGCCAACGTGATGGTGTTCCGCACCGAGCAGACCATCAAGACGGCCGTCGACAAGATCGCCGAGCTGCGGAAGCGCTACCTGAACGTGTCCATCCAGGACAAGGGCAAGCGGTTCAACACGGACCTCCTGGAGGCCATCGAGCTGGGCAACCTGCTCGACCTGGCCGAGGTCATGGCGACGTCCGCGCTGGCCCGCAAGGAGTCCCGCGGCGGTCACTACCGCGAGGACTACCCGAACCGCGACGACGTCAACTTCATGCGCCACACCATGGCGTACCGCGAGGTCGCCGCCGACGGCACCGAGTCGATCCGGCTCGACTACAAGCCCGTCGTCGTGACCCGCTACCAGCCGATGGAGCGTAAGTACTGATGGCTACCCCCACCCTGGAGAAGTCGGACAAGGCCCCCGAGCCCGAGGCCGGCTTCGCCGACTCCCCGTACATCACTGCCACCTTCCGGATCCGCCGGTTCAACCCGGAGGTCTCCGACGAGGCGCAGTGGCAGGACTTCCAGATCTCGATCGACCCGAAGGAGCGTGTTCTCGACGCCCTTCACAAGATCAAGTGGGAGCTGGACGGCACGCTGACCTTCCGCCGCTCCTGCGCCCACGGGATCTGCGGTTCCGACGCGATGCGGATCAACGGCAAGAACAGGCTCGCCTGCAAGACGCTGATCAAGGACCTGAGCCCGGAGAAGCCGATCACGGTCGAGGCCATCAAGGGCCTCACGGTCCTCAAGGACCTCGTGGTCGACATGGACCCGTTCTTCCAGGCGTACCGCGACGTCATGCCCTTCCTCATCACCAAGGGGAACGAGCCGACCCGCGAGCGTCTGCAGTCCTCCGAGGACCGCGAGCGCTTCGACGACACCACCAAGTGCATCCTGTGCGCCGCGTGCACGTCCTCGTGCCCGGTGTTCTGGAACGACGGGCAGTACTTCGGCCCGGCGGCGATCGTCAACGCGCACCGCTTCATCTTCGACTCGCGCGACGAGGGCGGCGAGCAGCGCCTGGAGATCCTCAACGACCGTGACGGTGTGTGGCGTTGCCGCACGACGTTCAACTGCACGGACGCCTGCCCGCGTGGCATCGAGGTCACCAAGGCGATCCAGGAAGTGAAGCGCGCGCTGATCACGCGTCGCTTCTGACCTGATCCTGTTCTACGGGAGGCCCCGTTTCTCCGCGGTATCGCCGCGGGAAGCGGGGCCTCTTGCTGCGCCCGCCGGTTGGGGGCGGTACGGTCGTGCGGAGCTTGTGACCAGAAGAGAACGGGGAATGCTGTGAGCGATCCGAATCCGTACGCGGACGACTCATACAAGTGGGGCCCGCCGCAGCAGCAGCCAGGCAACCCCCCGACGATGCCGGACGGGCAGGGATACGGCTACCCGGCGGGCGCCAACCCGGCCTACGGATACCCGCAGCCGCTGCCGGACTCCGCGGTACAGCCGGGTCCGGGTTACGGCTATCCGGCGGCCGGTCACGGCCAGCCGACGATGCCCGGCTACAACCTCCCGCAGCATCAGGGGATGCCGGGCGGGGTGCCGATGCTGGCGTTCGGCGACATCACCGTCATGAACGACTCGATCGTGACGCCGTCCGGGACCATGCCCCTCAAGGGCGCGGTGTGGACGGCCACCGACATGTCGCGCACGGAGGAGAAGATCCCGACCGTCGCGATCGTGCTCGCGATCATCTTCGCGCTGCTGTGCCTGATCGGTCTGCTCTTCCTCCTGATGAAGGAGAAGAAGACCACCGGCTTCATCCAGGTCACGGTCACCAGCGGCGGCAGGCACCACTCGACGATGATCCCGGCCATGGGTCCCGAGACCTTCCAGATGGTCATGGCCCAGGTCAACACGGCCCGCTCGATGAGCGCCTGAGCCCCAGGCGCCTCAGTCCCACCCGCCGGCTTCACCCCGGTCCTCCGCGACGACCATGATGCGCCGCAGCATGTCGTTGAGGAGGACCCGCTCCTCCGGGGCGAGCACACCGAGCAGCCGGTACTCCTCGTGCCCGAGGAAGTCCATCGCACCCAGCCAGGTCGAGTGGCCCTCGTCGGTGAGCTCCACGACGACCCGCCGCCGGTCCGTGGTGGACGGTGTGCGGCGTACGAAGCCCCGGCGTTCCAGGACGTCCAGGCGGCCGGTTACGGAGGCCGGGGCCAGGTCCAGGTCGGCGGCGAGCTCGGAGGGTGCGGCCGTGCCGCCGCGCCCGGCCAGCTTGTGGAGTGTGTCGAACTCCTGACGGTCCAGATCGAAGTCGACCAGGGACTGTTCGCGTACCCGGCGCAGATGGACCGAGAGCTTCTTCATCCGGGTGACCGCACCCTCGACATCGGGGTCGAGGCCGGGCAGTACGGGCTTCCAGCGCGCCACGTGTCCGTCGGTCCAGTCGCGTTGCTCCATACGGAAAGCGTACGCCTCTCGAACGCTATACTTCGGTACCGAATATTTTGTTGACGAATAATTCGTAACCGAAATACATTCGCCGCATGCCGCACCCTCTGCGCACGCGCGCCTTCCGCCTGCTCTTCGCCGGACGCACCCTCTCCCTGCTCGGCGACGCCGCCATCCCCGCCGCCCTCGCCCTGGCCGTCCTCGAAGCCACAGGATCGACCGGAGCGCTCGCCCTGGTCCTGGCCTGCGCGATGGTTCCCAAGCTCCTCCTGCTGCCGCTGGGCGGCGTCGTCGGCGACCGCTTCAACGCCCGTACGGTCGCCCTGGCCACCGATCTCGTCCGGTGCGCGACCCAGGTCTTCGTCGGCGTCGAACTCCTGGGCGGCGCACCGCAGCTGTGGCAGATCGCCGTCGCCGAGGTGCTCGGCGGAGCCGCGGGCGCCTTCGCCATGCCGACCGTGGCGCCGCTGATCCGGGGCACCGTGGCGCCCGAAGCGCTGCTGCGCGCCAACTCCCTGATGGCGGTGGCGAGCAGCGCGACCCGCCTCGGCGGCCCGGCGGTCGCCGGCGCACTGGTCTTCACGGCGGGTCCTGGCTGGGCCTTCGTGCTGGACGGCGCGAGTTTCGCCGTCAGCGCCGCGCTGCTCGCCGCCATCGAGGTCAGGCACGTACCGATCCCCCGGCGTTCGCTGCTCGCCGACCTCAAGGAGGGCTGGGGCGAGGTGCGTTCCCGCGACTGGTACTGGACCAGCCTGGTCGCCCACGCCGTGTGGAACGGGGCCGCAGCCGTCCTGATGACGCTCGGCCCGGCCATCGCCGTGCGCGAACTGGGCGGCCAGGACGTCTGGATCGCCCTGCTCCAGACCGGCGCCTTCGGCCTGCTGCTCGGCTCGCTCCTCGCGGGCCGGGCCCGCCCGCGCCGCCCGGTCCTGGTCGCCAACCTCGGCCTGGCCACGTACGCCCTCCCGCTCGCCCTTCTCGCCCTGTCCGCTCCCGCCTGGGCGACCATCGCCGCGTACGGCGTCGCCCTGGCCGGGCTCGGCTTCCTCGGACCCGTCTGGGAGACCTCGGTCCAGACGGCGGTGCCCGCGCACGCACTGGCCCGCGTGACCTCGTACGACTGGCTGCTCTCCCTCGGCGCGATGCCCCTGGGGTACGCACTGGCCCCGCTCGCCGCAGCCGCCTGGGGTCCCGAAGTGCCGCTCGCCGCTGCGGCGGTGGCGGTCGCGGTGGCCTGCCTGGGGACGGCAGCAGTGCCGGGGGTACGCAGATTCGGCACCGAACGCGGCGTCTTGAACATGTTCAAAGATAGGTCTACAGTCCATGACAACAGCTTTTGAACACGTTCAAGGGAGCTCGGGGCATGGACCTCACAGTTGTCGCCTACGTCATCTACCTGCTGATCAGCGTCGCCCTCACGGTCTGGGTAGCCCGCACCCTCAGCCGCAACGGCAGGGTGTTCCTGGCCGACGTCCTGCACGGGAACGAGAAGCTCGCCGAGGCCGTCAACCACCTGCTGGTGGTCGGCTTCTACCTGGTCAACCTGGGCTTCGTGACGCTCTACCTGAAGAACGCCGACAGCGTGACCGACGCCAGGCAGCTCTTCGACGCGCTCTCGACGAAGGTCGGCGTCGTACTGCTGGTCCTCGGCGCGATGCACCTCGGCAACGTCTACGTACTCAACAAGATGCGCCGCCGCGGCCTGATGGAGCGCGAGCAGACCCCGCCCGTGCCGCCGCAGGGCTGGACCGGACCCGCGAACCAGGGGCCGTGGGCCGCACCCGCCACCGGGAAGTGACCCGTGACCACCACCGGTCCGCGCACCCCCGTCGCACGCCTCACCGTCCTGTACGACGCGCACTGCTCGCTCTGCGTCCATGTGCGTCACTGGCTGCTGAAGCAGCGTCAGCTGGTCCCGCTCGACCTGGTGCCGGCCGCCTCGGACGAGGCGCGCAGGCGCTTCCCCGGGCTCGACCACGCGAGCACGCTCACCGAGATCACGGTGATCGGTGACCGGGGCCAGATCTACCGCGGGACCTCCGCGTGGATCGTCTGCCTCTGGGCGCTGTCCGAGCACCGGCACAGGGCCCACTGGCTGACCACCCCGGCGGGCCGGCCCTTCGCCCGCGCGACCGTGCTCGCCGCCGCGAAGTACCGCTCGGTGACGGCGAGTCCCTGCGGCGAGGGGGACGGGGCCTGCGAGGTCCCGGTACCGGTTCTGGGCGACGGAGCGGGCGGCTAGCCTTGGGACCGTGGCGAGCGACGAGCACGACGAGGCGGATGAGCAGGGCGTGAAGGACGAGCAGGGTGTGGCGGAGGCCAAGCCCGTCAAGGCCCAGAAGAGCGAGCAGACCCGCACCCTCATCCTCGAAACGGCGCTCCGGCTCTTCCAGGAACGCGGCTTCGACAAGACGACGATGCGGGCCATCGCCAAGGAGGCCGGGGTCTCCGTCGGCAACGCCTACTACTACTTCGCCAGCAAGGAACACCTCGTCCAGGGCTTCTACGACCGGATCGGCGCCGAGCACGGGGCGGCGGTCCGTGAGGTCCTGGACAAGGAGACGGACCTGGAGACCCGGCTCGCCGGGGTGCTGACGGCCTGGCTGGACATCGCGGCGCCGTACCACGAGTTCGCGGCGCAGTTCTTCAAGAACGCCGCCGACCCGGAGAGCCCGCTCAGCCCCTTCTCCGCCGAATCGGAACCCGCCCGCGAGGCGGCCATCGCGATTCACCGCGAGGCGCTGTCCGGCTCCAAGGCGAAGATCCCCGCCGAGCTGGAGGACATCCTCCCCGAGCTGATGTGGCTCTCCCAGATGGGACTCGTCCTGTACTGGGTGTTCGACCGCTCACCGGAGCGCGAGCGCAGCCGCCGCCTCGCGGCCCGCGGCGCCCGCCTCACCACACGGGGCGTCGCGCTCGCCCGGTTCCGGGTGCTGCGGCCACTCGTCCACGAGGTGCACGAGCTGTTCACGGACTTCCTGCCGGGCATGGCCGAGACGGCCACGGCCCGCAAGCGGCCCTAGGGCCCGGTCAGATCCACTTCAGTTCCCACAGGCGCCAGACACCCGTGCCGTCCGAGAGGTACTGCGAACCGGACACGTCCGTCCTGCTGACGACGTAGTCCTTCTTCTGCCACAGCGGTACGAGCGGCACGTCCTCGCCGACCAGTGCCTGCAGCTCCTTGAAGTCGGACGAGGTGCGGCTGCGGTCGCTGTACTGCAGCGTCGACGCGATCAGCGCGTCCATCTGCTTGCTGGCGTAGCCGTTGGCGAGGCTGTTCTCGCTGCCGACCAGCGGCTGGCTGAAGGTGTCGGGGTCCGGGTAGTCGGGGAGCCAGCCGAGGGTGTACAGGTCGTAGTCGCCCGCCGCGTACCCCTTCTGGAAGTCCTGCCACTCCACGGCCTTCACCGAGACCTTGAACAGACCGTCCTTCTCCAGCTGGCGGCGCAGCTCCGCGGTCTCCTTCGCGTACGAGGAGTCGGCGCGGTAGCCGAAGGTGATGGGCAGCGGCGTCTGCACGCCGGCTTCCTGCATCAGCCGCTTGGCGCGCTTGGCGTCGGGCTGCGGGTACGCGTCGAAGAACGGGGTGCTGTGCCCGATGTAGCCCTGCGGAATCAGCGAGTAGAGCGGTTCGACGGTGCTCTTGTACACGTCGGCCACCAGCGGACCGCGGTCGATGATCGACGCGATGGCCTGACGGACCTTCTTGCCGGCCAGCGGGGAGCCCTCGCGGACGTTGAAGACCAGGTTGCGGATCTCGGCGCTGTCGGCCTCGGTGACGCGCAGTTCGGGGTCGGCCGGGTTCAGCTCGGCGAGCCTGGCGGGCGGGAGCTGACGGTGCGTGATGTCGAGCACCGAGGCGTTCCACGCCGTCAGGAGATCGTCGGATTCCTGGTAGTAGCGGATGGTGACCGGCACGCCGGTCTTCTTCAGAGCGCCCTGGTACCGCGAGTTGGGTGCGAGCTCGGCACTGGTACCGGGCTCGAACGCCTTCAGGACATACGGCCCCGAGCCGTCGACCTGATTCCCGGTACGCAGCTTGTCCGCCGGGTACTGCTCACGGTCGACGATCGAACCGGCACCGGTGGCCAGCTTCTGAGGGAACGTCGCATCGCGCGAGGAGAGGTTGAAGGTGACCGTGCGGCCCTCGGCCACGACCGTCTTGAGGTTCGGGAACAGCACCGAGGGGCCGACGTCCGTCTTGATCCGGAGCATCCGCTCGAAGGAGAACTCGACGTCCTTCGCGGTGACCTTCCGGCCGTTGGAGAACGTCAGGTCGTCGCGGAGCTTGCACTGGTACGTCTGGAGCTTCTGCCCGATGAAACCGCAGCTCTCGGCCGCGTCGGGTTCCGGCACGATCGCACCGGACTTGAAGGTCATGAGGGACTGGTACAGGTTGCTGTAGATCGCCCAGGAACCGGCGTCGTACGCCCCCGCCGGGTCGAGCGACGTGACCTCGTCCGTCGTGCCGACCGTGATCGGGTCCTTCTTCACCTCGTCCGAGGGGAGGAGTTGCCAGGCGCCGACGCCTGCGATGACCAATACCGCGAAAATCGCGAGAATCCGTACCCGGATCGACCGCATTGCCGTGCTCTCCCTTACCAGCCCCACCTCGGCAGATGTGCTCAGACACGCACATCACCGCATGCTCCTGCTTACCCAATCACACGATTTTCACATCTGGAAGAGTAAATCGGACACTCACAGCCTTTTGTTCGGCACTTGAAACCACTTGGGTCCGAAATGGCTGAATCAGCGCCCTGGATCAGGAGATTTCGTCGCTGACTGTGATGGTCGTGTGTGTTTTTCCTGCTCACGCGGGCCGGTGTTACGCCTGCCGGGAAGCGAGCTCCACGACCGTGATGTCGGACGGCGCGCCCACCCGTACCGGCGGGCCCCAGGCCCCGGCGCCGCGCGAGACGTAGAGCTGCGTGTCGCCGTAGCGTTCGAGCCCCGCGACCGTCGGGTTGGCCAGCTCGGCCAGGAGGTTTCCCGGCCAGAGCTGACCGCCGTGGGTGTGCCCGGAGAGCTGGAGGTCGACGCCGTGCTCGACGGCGTCGTGGATGACGACGGGCTGGTGGGCGAGGAGGACGGCGGCCCGGCCGCGGTCACGGTCGCCGAGTGCCGTCACGAAATCGGGGCCCTGACCCTCGCTCTCCCCCGCGATGTCGTTGACCCCGGCGAGATCGAAGCCGTCGATCTCGACCCGCGCGTTCTCCAGCGGACGCAGACCCAGCTCGCGCACGTGGTCGATCCACTGGGCGGCGCCGGAGAAGTACTCGTGGTTGCCGGTGACGAAGTAGCTGCCGTGACGGGCCTCGAGCCCGGCCAGGGGCTCGGCCGCCGCGCCGAGGTCGGCGACGGAACCGTCGACGAGGTCTCCGACGACAGCGATCAGATCCGGCCGGGTCCGGTTGATCGTGTCGACGATCCGCCGGGTGTGGGCGCGCCCGAGGATGGGGCCGATGTGGATGTCGCTGACGACGGCGATCCGGTAGCCGTGCGCCGAGCGCGGCAGCTTGGCGAGGGGCACCGTGACGCGCTTGACCCGGGGGCCGCGCAGCACACCGTAGGTGCCGTACCCCACGGTGCCGAGCCCGGCGACGGCAGCGGCGCCGCCGACGGCCCGGGAGACGAACAGCCGCCGTGAGGGCAGGGCGAGGGACGGGGCGGGCGCGGGGGCCGCACCGCTGTCCGGTGCGGGAGCCGGCGGTGCGGGCGAGGGACCGGCGCCGGACGGAACCAGTGAGTCGTTACGGGTCCTGGCGTCGGCGCGGGGTCCGGTGCCCGCCTCCGTACTCACCGCGGATTCCGTCGTCGGCTCGGCGGCGGCGCGGTCCCGGCGGTCGAGCAGGCGGCGCAGGACGGGGCGTACGGCCTCGCCGACGAGCAGAGCCAGCGTCAGGTAGAGCAGCGCGGCCAGCCACATGAAGCCGGGCCAGGCCAGTACCTGCTGGAGCCAGAAGGGGGCACCTGCGCGGCCGGAGACCAACGCCCCGACGGTGAGCAGGGGCAGGACGAAGGCCGCCACCGTGCCCGCCCTGCGCAGCGCGCTGCCCGGTACCGTCGTGTCGCCGACGAAACGCCGCCACACATAGCGGTGCACGATCGCGAGCAGCGCCACCACCGCGACGGCCACCAGCACGAAGACCACTACCACTTCCGCTCCCCCACCCACGCGTTGTCCGGGGCCCGCTCGTGCCCCGGCTGTTGCTCGGACCCCGGCTTGTTATGTGCGCTCTGCGCGCAAAGCCCTGACGCCACGGAACCCGATCACGCCGACCGCCGTCCCCAGGAGAAACGACGCGACGGCGAGCAGCAGATGCACCCAGAAATACGCGGTCGGGTCGCCCGCGTCGTCGAAGGCGAGCCCGCTGCCGTCCTTCCACAGGTTCTTGACGAAAGTGATCCAGATGAACCAGCTCCACACCCCGAAGGCGAGCAGGAACCAGGAGACGGGGCGGCTGAGCTTCATGGATTCAGTATCGCCCGCGCCCGCCGGAGGGCTCGCCCGGGGTGGGGAGCGCGAGGAGGGGCCCGGCCGGGTCCGGCATGGGCTGTCCCGGCGGTACGCACGGCGGGTCAGACGATCGGGGTCCACATCCACAACTTCGCCCTGTACGTTTCCGACCGTGCCTGCACTGAAAAAGATCGTACTGACGGTCGCCACCGCCGCGTTGCTGTCCGCTTTTGTCGTCAACCCCGCTGCGGCGGCGGACAAGGACAAGACCGACGACAAACAGCCGAAGCCCACCCAGCCGATGTCCCAGGTCGGCGGGGAATTGCTGGGCAAGGTCGGCACCCAGGTGAAGCTGGGCCCCGGCGTCCCGGTCCTGCCGAAGGGGCTCACCGGACGGTCGTGGATCGTCGCGGACGCGGAGAACGGCCAGGTACTCGCCGCGCACAACTCCCACTGGCGGCTGCCGCCCGCCTCCACGCTGAAGATGCTCTTCGCGGACACGCTCCTGACGCAGCCGGAGCTGCTGCCGAAGACCATGACCCATGAGGTGACCGAGCCGGAACTCGCCGACGTGGGCGAGGGAAGCAGCCTCGTGGGCATCAAGGAGGACCACTCCTACACGGTGCACGACCTGTGGCTCGGGGTGTTCCTGCGCTCGGGCAACGACTCGGTGCATGTGCTGTCGTCGATGTTCGGCGGTGTTCCCAAGACGGTCGACGCCATGCAGAAGCACGCCGAGGAGCTGCAGGCTCTCGACACGACGGTGGTCTCGCCCGACGGCTACGACTCCCCGCGGCAGGTCTCCAGCGCGTACGACCTCACGCTGTTCGCCCGCAGCGGGCTGCAGAAGCCGGACTTCCGGGAGTACGCGGCGACGGCCAGCGCGAAGTTCCCCGGCGAGAAGAAGAAGGGGAAGAAGCGCGAGACCTTCGAGATCCAGAACACCAACCGGCTCATCACCGGTGACATCGGCGTCGACCCGTACCAGGGCATCGCGGGCGTCAAAAACGGCTACACGACCCATGCGGGCAACACCTTCACCGGTGTCGCCGAGCGCAACGGCAAGGTGCTGCTCGTCACGGTCATGAATCCGTCGTCGGAGGAGAGCCACGCCGTCTACAAGGAGGCGGCGAGCCTCCTCGACTGGGGCTTCGCCGCGAGCGGCAAGGTGACGCCGGTCGGCGAGCTGGTCCCCCCGAAGTCCGTGGACACCGGGGCCGGGAAGGGCGCCCAGCCGGCCAGTGGCGCCAACCAGCCCAAGGAGGACCGGAAGGACGCCGCGGCCGTGGCCGCCAGGGCCGGTGACGGCTCCAGCGGCGTCGGGATCGCGCTGGCGATCATCGGCGGACTGCTGGTGGCGCTCTCGGCCGCGGTGTTCCTGGTCAACCGGCGCTGGCCGCTGCCGGACCTGGTCCGGCGTCTGCCCCGCCGCTGACCTTCCGCCCGGAGTCCGGCGCGCTGTCGTCCGGCGCCCCGTCCTGCTCCTCTGCCTGTTCCCCGTCCTGCTTCACGCTCCCGGTCGCCGTCCAGGCGGCGCAGAAGAGCAGGAGTTTCGCGGTGAAGTTGATCCACAGGAGCAGGGCGACCGGCACACCGAACGCGCCGTACATGCTCTTCCCCGCGACCCCGCTCATATAGCTGCCGAGCAGCAGCTTGAGCAGTTCGAAGCCGACCGCGCCGATCAGGCCCGCGACCACCAGCCTGCGCCGCGGCGGCTGCACGCCCGGGAGCAGCGTGAGCAGATAGAGCAGCAGCAGGAAGTCGGCGAGCACCCCCACGACCAGGGCGGCGGCCTTCAGCAGCACACCGCCCCAGCCGTCACCCTCAATACCCAGGCGGTCGGCGGTCCAGCCGACCGCGGTGGACCCGACCGCGGAGACGGCGAGCGTCACGAGCGCCGCACCGCCGAGCCCGATGAGCACCCCGGCGTCCTTGAGCTTGCGCAGGACCGGATTGCCCTCGTCCACGTCGTCCCGGCCCCAGACCGCCCGCAGACAGTCGCGCATCGAGCCGACCCAGCCGACGCCGGTGAAGAGCAGCAGCGCACCGGCGACCAGCCCGACCGTGCCCGCGTGGGCCACCAGACCGTCGATGCCGAGCTGGTCGGAGATCCCCGGGACCTGCTCGGCGATCTTGTCCTCGATCTCCTTCAGCTGCTCGGACGAGAGCAGCGCGGCACCGATCGCCGCGCCGACCGCGATCAGCGGGAACAGCGCGAGGAAGCTGATGAAGGTGATCGCGGCGGCGAGCCTGGCCCAGTGGGCGCGATCCAGCGTTTCGTACGAGCGATAGGCGTGCGTCAGCATCAGCCGGGTGACGAGCGGCCCGATGACGGGAAGTTTTTTCAGCCAGTCCATTACCTACGCGTACCCTCCCGGGAGCCGAAAACCAGGCGCCCTCTCCGGTGGTGATCGAAAGTTTTGCCTCAATAGGCGGCGACACCCGCCCAATCCCCTGTTTCGGTGAGTCCTGTAACAAATCCCTCAAAGGTGTTTTGTCGGGCGATAACGTCACATCATGTCCGTCGACACCGTCTCCATGACCGGCTGGGGCCGCACCGCCCCCACGACCGCACTGCGGTTCCGGCCCCGTACGTACGAGGAGGCGGTGGCCGCGGTGCGCGGCTGCGGACCTCGCGGCTCCATCGCCCGCGGCCTCGGCCGCGCCTACGGCGACGCGGCGCAGAACGCGGGCGGCTCCGTCCTCGACATGACCGCCCTCAACCGCATCCGCTCCGTCGACACCGCCGGCGGCACGGTGGTCTGCGACGCCGGGGTGAGCCTGCACCGGCTGATGCACGCGCTGCTGCCGCTGGGCTGGTTCCTGCCGGTCACCCCCGCGACCCGTTACGTCACCGTGGGCGGCGCGATCGGCGCCGACATCCACGGCCGCAACCAGCACGTCTCGGGTTCCTTCGCCCGGCACGTGCACTCCCTGGAGCTGCTGACGGCCGACGGCGAGGTGCGCACGGTCCGGCCCGGCACCGGTCTCTTCGACGCGACGGCGGGCGGCATGGGCCTCACCGGCGTCATCCTCTCCGCCACCATCGGTCTGCGCCCCGTCACGACCTCGCTGATGTCGGTCACCACCGAACGGGCCACCGACCTCGACGATCTGATGGCCCGTCTTACGGCGGGCAGCCGCCGCTCCACGTACACGTCCGCCTGGATCGATCTCCTGGCGCGTGGCCGGTCCACGGGACGCGCCGTACTCACCCGTGGGGAGCACGCCCCGCTGGACGCACTCCCGGCGCGCGCCCGGCGCACCCCGCTCGTCTTCCGCCCGGTGCACCTGCCCGCGGTCCCCCCGTACGTACCGGAAGGGCTGCTGGGCCGGGCGTCCATCGCGCTGTTCAACGAACTCCGCTACCGCACGGCCCCCAGGCACCGCACCGGAGAGCTCCAGCGGATCTCCGCCTTCTTCCACGCCCTCGACGGGGTCCCGCACTGGAACCGTGTCTACGGCCGCAGCGGCTTCGTGCAGTACCAGTTCGTCATCGGACACGGCCGGGAGGAGACGCTGCGGCGCATCGTCCGGCGGATCTCGCAGCGCCGCTGCCCCTCGTTCCAGGCCGTACTCAAACGGTTCGGCGAGGGCGATCCGGGCTGGCTCTCGTTCCCGATGCCCGGCTGGTCCCTCGCCCTGGGGCTGCCCGCGGCCCTCCCCGGCCTGGCGGGCTTCCTGGACGAACTCGACGAGGAGGTGGCCGCCGCCGGCGGCCGGGTCTGCCTGGCGAAGGACTCACGGCTGCGTCCCGAGACGCTCGCCTCGATGTATCCGCAGCTGGCCGAATTCCGCGCGCTGCGGGCAGAACTGGACCCGAACGGAGCGTTCCGGTCGGACCTGTCCCGCCGGCTGGCCCTCTGAACCCCTGTCAGGAGTTGTTTGTTTCATGAAGGACGCCTTCGGTGCTCCGCAGTCCCTGCTCGTACTCGGCGGCACCTCGGAGATCGGCCTCGCCACCGCGCGCCGTCTGATCGGCGGCCGTACCCGCACCGTCCGGCTGGCAGGCCGGCCCTCCCCCGCCCTGGAGACGGCCGCCGCCGACCTGCGCGCCCTCGGAGCCGATGTCCGTACGGTCGCCTTCGACGCGCTGGCCCCCGAGTCGCACGAGGCGACGCTCGGCGCGCTGTTCGCCGAGGAGGACATCGACGTGGTGCTGATGGCTTTCGGCGAGCGCGGCGACCAGGGGCGCGACGAGGAGGAACCTCTCTCCGCGGTCCGGGTCGCCCAGACCAACTACACGGGGGCGGTCTCGGCCGGGCTGGTGTGCGCCGGCGCGCTTCAGGCGCAGGGCCACGGCTCGCTGGTCGTGCTCTCGTCCGTGGCGGGCGAGCGCGCCCGGCGCGCCGACTTCATCTACGGGTCGAGCAAGGCGGGCCTGGACACCTTCGCCCAGGGGCTGGGGGACGCGCTCCAGGGCACGGGGGTGCAGGTGATGGTCGTACGCCCCGGCTTCGTACGGTCCGCGAAAACGGCCGCCATGCCGGAGACACCGCTGGAGACGACCCCGGAGGCGGTCGCGGACGCGATCGTGACGGGGCTGCGGCGGCGCTCGGAGACGGTGTGGGTGCCGGGGGCGCTACGGGTCGTGATGTCGGCCCTGCGCCACGTACCGCGCCCGCTGTTCCGGCGGCTCCCGGTCTAGGGCCTGTCCGGCCCTAGGGGTGGAGCGACGGCTGGTCGACCGAGCTGCCGCCCTGCGCGGGCACGGCGGGTGCGCCGCCCCCCGACCCGAACGGGAACTCGTTGATCTTGCGCCAGACGCTGTCGGCGCCCTGCTCGTACAGAGCGAAGGAACCGCAGGTCCAGGCCGCCTCGTAGACGGACAGCTCCTCGTAGGCCCGGTCCATCGCCTCCTCGGCGATGCCGTGCGCCACGGTCACATGGGGGTGGTACGGGAACTGGAGCTCGCGCACCAGCGGCCCGGAGGCGTCCCTGACCCGCTTCTGCAGCCAGGCGCAGGCGGAGGCACCCTCGACGACCTGGACGAAGACGACCGGTGAGAGGGGACGGAAGGTCCCGGTTCCGGACAGCCGCATCGGGAAGGGGAGGCCGGCCGCCGCGATCCGCGCGAGATGCGCCTCGATCGCGGGCAGGTCGGCCGCCTCCGCCTCGGTCGGCGGGAGAAGGGTGACGTGGGTGGGAATGCCATGTGCGGCAGGGTCCCCGAAGCTCGCGCGCCGCTCCTGGAGCAGGCTGCCGTAGGGCTCCGGGACCGCGATCGAAACGCCAAGCGTTACGGTCCCCACGTCGTTCTCCTCAGTCTTCGATGGTCGGTCTTCGATGGTCGGTTTTCGGTCGTCCTGACGCCAGTGTGCCGCCTGGGACCGCGTTCTCGCCAGGGTCCTTGGACTCAGTGCTTGGCAGGCAGAAGACCCATGCGGTCGTAGGTCTGTGCCAGGGTCTCGGCGGCGACGGCCCTGGCCTTCTCCGCGCCCTTGGCCAGGATCGAGTCCAGCGTCTCCGGGTCGTCCAGATATTCCTGCGTACGGGTGCGGAACGGGGTGACGAATTCCACCATGACGTCCGCGAGGTCGGTCTTCAGCGCACCGTAGCCCTTGCCCTCGTACTTCTGCTCCAGATCCGGGATACCGGTCCCCGTGAGGGTGGAGTAGATGGACAGGAGGTTGCTGACGCCCGGCTTCTTCTCCGTGTCGAAACGGATGACCGTGTCGGTGTCGGTGACGGCGCTCTTGACCTTCTTGGCCGTGACCTTCGGCTCGTCCAGGAGATTGATGAGGCCCTTCGGCGTCGACGCCGACTTGCTCATCTTGATCGCCGGGTCCTGGAGGTCGTAGATCTTCGCCGTCTCCTTGAGGATGTACGGCGCCGGGATGGTGAACGTCTGTCCGTACCTGCCGTTGAAGCGCTCGGCGAGGTCGCGGGTGAGCTCGATGTGCTGGCGCTGGTCCTCGCCGACCGGCACCTGGTTCGCCTGGTAGAGCAGGATGTCGGCGACCTGGAGGACCGGGTACGTGAAGAGGCCGACGGTGGCCCGGTCTGCGCCCTGCTTGGCGGACTTGTCCTTGAACTGCGTCATGCGGGACGCCTCACCGAAGCCGGTCAGGCAGTTCATGATCCAGCCGAGCTGGGCGTGTTCGGGGACGTGACTCTGGACGAAGAGCGTGCACCGCTCCGGGTCGAGGCCGGCCGCAAGCAGCTGGGCCGCCGCGAGCCGGGTGTTCGAGCGCAGCTCGACGGGGTCCTGCGGAACAGTGATCGCGTGCAGGTCCACGACCATGTAAAAGGCGTCGTGGGACTCCTGCAGCGCCACCCACTGGCGGACCGCACCGAGGTAGTTGCCGAGGTGGAACGAGCCTGCGGTGGGCTGGATTCCGGAGAGCACGCGGGGGCGTTCAGAGGCCATAACACTCATTGTCTCAGGTGCGGAACCGATCTCCGGCAACCGGTGTATGAAAGGTGTGAGGACGCGGGAGGGGGCCCTGCGGCAGGGGCCGGAGGCGGGCCGGGCCGACAGCGAGGCCGAGGTCATCGCTCGTGTGCGCGCCGGGGAGGCGGAGGCATACGCACAGCTGGTGCACGCCCATACGGGGACCGCGCTGCGGGTCGCGGTCGCTTTCGGGGCGGGCGCCGACGCCGAGGACGTGGTGCAGTCCGCCTTCTTCAAGGCGTATCAGGCGCTCGGGCGTTTCCGGGACGGTGCGGCGTTTCGTCCATGGTTGCTACGGATCGTCGTAAATGAGACGAGAAACACAGTGCGGTCGGCGGGCCGGGCGCGGGCCGTGGCCGGGCGCGAGGCCATGTTCCGGGGCGCCGACCCGCTGATACCGGAATCGGCGGACCCGGCCGTCGCGGCACTCGCGGAGGAGCGCCGGAGTCTGCTGACGGCCGCGCTGGACGGGCTGAGCGAGGAGCAGCGGCAGGTCGTCACGTACCGCTATCTGCTGGAGATGGACGAGGCGGAGACGGCGCAGGCGCTGGGCTGGCCGAGGGGGACGGTGAAGTCCCGGCTGAACCGCGCGCTGAAGAAGCTGGAGAAGGAACTGCGCGAGGAACCGGACCGGGATCAGGACCAGGATCAGGACCGGGATCAGGACCGGAAGCGTGGTCAGACACGGGAGGGCGGTGGAGGGCATGGGAGCTGCGGCGGGCGAGGGTGAGCCGGGCCGGGAAGCCGGGGCGGGGCCGGACGACGCCCGGACCCGGCTCAGGGCGGAGCTGCTGGCACTGGGGCGCGGGCTGGACGTTCCGGCGACCGATGGTCTGACGATGGCCGAGCGGGTGATGGCGCGGCTCGTCGCCGAAGCCGTGCCGGTGCCCGTCCGGGAGCCTCCGGGCCGCGCGGAGCGGGTCGCGGCGTGGCTCCGCGGGTACACCCCGGGGCGGACCGCCGGGGCGCGCCGCGCATTGAAGGTTTCCTCGCCAGGTAACCGACCGACGATACAAAGTGGGCACGACCCCAGCCCACGCCGCACGACGAACGGAGATCCCGTGTCGACCACGGAAACAGCCATCGCCTCCGCCGAGGCGCACAGCGCGCACAACTACCACCCGTTGCCCGTCGTCGTAGCCTCCGCAGACGGTGCCTGGATGACCGATGTCGAGGGGCGCCGCTACCTCGACATGCTCGCCGGATACTCGGCGCTCAATTTCGGCCATGGCAACCGCCGGCTGATCGACGCCGCCAAGGCCCAGCTGGATCGTGTGACGCTCACGTCGCGCGCCTTCCACCACGACCGCTTCGCCGACTTCTGTACGCAGCTGGCGGAGTTGTGCGGGATGGAGATGGTCCTGCCCATGAACACCGGGGCGGAGGCCGTGGAGACGGCGGTGAAGACCGCCCGCAAGTGGGGGTACCGGGTCAAGGGCGTCCCCGACGGCATGGCGAAGATCATCGTCGCCGCCGACAACTTCCACGGCAGGACGACCACGATCGTCAGCTTCTCCACGGACCACGAGGCACGGGCCGACTTCGGGCCGTACACACCGGGGTTCGAGATCGTGCCGTACGGGGACCTCACCGCGCTGCGTGCGGCGATGACCGAGAACACCGTGGCGGTGCTGATGGAGCCGATCCAGGGCGAGGCCGGGGTGCTGGTGCCGCCCGCGGGTTATCTCCCCGGGGTCCGTGAGCTGACCCGCGAGCGGAATGTGCTGTTCATCGCGGACGAGATCCAGTCGGGTCTGGGCCGGACCGGAAAGACCTTCGCCTGCGAGCACGAGGGCGTGGTGCCCGACATGTATGTGCTCGGCAAGGCACTCGGCGGGGGCGTCGTGCCCGTGTCCGCGGTGGTGTCGTCGGAGGCGGTGCTCGGTGTGTACCGCCCGGGTGAGCACGGCTCCACGTTCGGCGGGAATCCGCTGGCCTGCGCGGTCGCGCTGGAGGTCATCGCGATGCTGCGCACCGGTGAGTTCCAGCAGCGGGCGACCGAGCTGGGCGACCATCTCCACCGTGAACTCGGCCTGTTGGTGGGCCAGGGCGCCGTGGAGGCCGTCCGCGGCCGGGGTCTGTGGGCGGGGGTCGACATCTCCCCCACCCATGGGACGGGCCGGGAGATCTCGGAGAAGCTGATGGATCTCGGCGTGCTGGTCAAGGACACCCATGGTTCGACGATCCGTATCGCCCCGCCCCTGGTGATCAGCAAGGAGGATCTGGACTGGGGGCTCGACCAGCTCAGGGCCGTCCTGCGCGGCTGACGAGGCCGGCCCTTGTCTGCCGGGGGGGCTCAGGGCAGTACGCGGCAGAGGGCGTCCAGCGCGCCCGACCAGGCGCTGTCCGCGGGTGATCCGTAACTGATGACCAGCGCGTCGCGCCCCGGCGCCGCCTCCGGGTGCCGGTAGCGCGACACGCCTTCCAGGGCCAGGCCCTGGAAGGCGGCGGCCTGGATCACCGGTCGTTCGGTGCCCTCCGGGAGTTCGAGAACCGCGTGCAGACCGGCGGCGATGCCGCTGACCCTGATGTCGGGTGCCCGTTCGGCGAGCGCGGCGACGAGCTGGTCGCGCCTGCGCCGGTAGCGCAGCCGCATGGAGCGGACATGACGGTCGTACGCCCCCGACGCGATGAACTCCGCGAGGGTCAGCTGGTCCAGCGCACCGGACGCCCAGTCGGAGACCCCCTTCGCCTCGGCCACTTCCCCCACCAGCCCTTCCGGGAGCACCATCCAGCCCAGCCGCAGCCCCGGCGCCAGGGACTTGCTCGCTGTCCCCAGGTAGACGACCCGTTCCGGATCGAGCCCCTGGAGTGCGCCGACCGGCTGCCGGTCGTAGCGGAACTCCCCGTCGTAGTCGTCCTCCAGGATCAGCCCGCCCGAGGACCGGGCCCAGTCGACCGCGGCGGCCCGCCGGTCGGGGTGGAGCGAGACGCCCGTCGGGAACTGGTGCGCGGGCGTCAGCAGCACCGCACCCGCCCCCCGCATCGCTCCCAGCTCACCGGTTGCGGAGCCGAGTCCGTCCAGCGGCAGACACCGGGTGCGCAGCCCGGCCTCCACGAGGAGGTTCCAGTGCACATCGAGGCCGTACGACTCGACGGCGACCTCCCTCACCCGGCGCTGCCGCAGCACCTTCCCCAACAGCATCAGACCGTGGACGAATCCGGAGCAGATGACGATCCGTTCCGGGGCGGCGTACACACCGCGGGCCCGCGACAGATAGTCGGCCAGCACCGTACGCAGTTCGATGCGCCCGCGCGGATCTCCGTATCCGAACGCCTCGTTGGGCGCCGCGGTCAGTGCGCGCCGGGCCGCCTTGAGCCAGTCGGCGCGGGGGAAGGACGCGAGGTCGGGGGTCCCGGGGTTCAGGCTGTAGGCGGGCCGGCCCCGTACCGGCCGGGACTTCGGCGCCCTGGTGGCAGCGCGGCGCGGGACGGCCCGCTGGGCGACCCTGGTACCCGAGCCCTGCCGGGCGGTGAGCCACCCCTCGGCGACGAGTTCGGCGTAGGCGTCGGCGACGGTGTTCCGGGCGACCCCGAGGTCGGCGGCGAGCGTCCGGGACGACGGCAGCCGGGTGCCCGGCGTCAGCCGCCCGCTGCGTACGGCCTCGCGCAGCGCCTCCATGAGTCCGCTGCGCAGTCCGCCGCCGACCGGCTCGATGTGCAGGTCGGCCCCGAAAGTGGCCCAGCTATCCGTCATGGGAATGGACCATACCTCTGCGCCACCTGCCACGTAACGTCGTTTCCATGACGACGCACGAGCACGATCACGCATCCACCGGCTACGCCCCCGAACACCCCGCCCGCCTGCCCTGGGCCCAGCTCGCCCCCGAGGTCTACAAGGCCATGGTCCGGCTGGACGCCGCCTCCCGTAAGGGACTCGATCCGAAGCTGGTCGAGCTGGTCAAGATCCGGGCGTCGCAGCTCAACCGCTGCGCGTTCTGCCTGGACATGCACAGCAAGGACGCGCTCGCGGCGGGCGAGTCCGTGGAGCGGATCATCCAGCTCAGCGCCTGGCAGGAGTCGCAGCACTTCTACACCGGGAAGGAGATCGCCGCGCTCGAACTCACCGAGGCCGTCACGGTGCTGACCGACGTTTTCGTACCGGACGAGGTGTACGCGAATGCCGCCAAGCACTTCGAGGAGGCGGAGCTCGCCCAGCTCGTCGCCGCCATCACGGTGATCAACGCCTGGAACCGGTTCGGTGTGACCGCCCGGCTGACTCCCGGTCACTACACCCCCGGCGACATCAAGCACTGAGCACGGCACCACAGCGAAGCGCCCCCGGCAGCGAGTGCTGCCGGGAGCGCTTCGTCGAACTCGGGGTGGGGCCGGTCAGATGAGACCGAGCTCGCGCACCGCGTCGCGCTCCTCGGTGAGCTCCTTCACCGACGCGTCGATGCGCGCACGGGAGAACTCGTTGATGTCCAGGCCCTGGACGATCTTGTAGGTGCCGTTCTCGGTGGTGACCGGGAAGGACGAGATGATGCCCTCGGGCACACCGTAGGAGCCGTCCGACGGGATACCCATCGAGGTCCAGTCGCCGGCCGCGGTGCCGTTGACCCACGTGTGCACGTGGTCGATGGCGGCGTTGGCGGCCGAGGCGGCCGAGGACGCGCCACGGGCCTCGATGATCGCCGCGCCGCGCTTGGCGACGGTCGGGATGAAGGTGTCGGCCAGCCACGCCTCGTCGTTGACGAGCTCGGCGGCGTTCTTGCCGGCGATCTCCGCGTGGAAGATGTCCGGGTACTGGGTCGCCGAGTGGTTGCCCCAGATCGTCAGCTTCTTGATGTCGGAGACGGCGGCACCGGTCTTGGCGGCCAGCTGCGAGATCGCGCGGTTGTGGTCCAGACGGGTCATCGCGGTGAAGCGCTCCGCGGGTACGTCCGGGGCGGCGGCCTGCGCGATGAGCGCGTTGGTGTTGGCCGGGTTGCCGACGACGAGGACCTTGATGTCGTCCGCGGCGTTGTCGTTGATGGCCTTGCCCTGCGGCTTGAAGATGCCACCGTTGGCGGCGAGCAGGTCGCCGCGCTCCATGCCCTTGGTACGCGGGCGGGCACCGACGAGCAGCGCGACGTTCGCACCGGCGAAGCCGACGTTGGGGTCGTCCGTGATCTCGATGTTCCGCAGCAGCGGGAAGGCGCAGTCGTCGAGCTCCATCGCGGTGCCCTCGGCGGCCTTGAGGCCCTGCGGGATCTCGAGGAGGCGCAGGTTGACCGGCACGTCCGGGCCGAGCAGGTGGCCGGAGGCGATGCGGAAGAGCAGCGCGTAGCCGATCTGGCCGGCTGCGCCGGTCACGGTGACATTCACGGGAGTGCGGGTCATGGCGATCTCCGTTAGACAGCTGGCGGTGGGGGTCCCTGCCCCTGGTGCTGGATACCTCTGAATCTTGACGTGAAGAGATATCCAGCGGTCAGGCTATCGGACCCGGGACTCCCCGGCCGCCCGCCCCCCTGTGGCGCAGCGCACAACGCACCCCTACTGGGGCGTTGTGCAGCCCTCCGTACCGGAGGTGAGGGTCGCGCAGGCTTTGGCGTCGGCCGGCTTCTTCACCGCGACCATCGGGGTGTACGCGTCCGTGTCCGGTCCCACGTCCACCGTGCCGTCCTGACCGCCCGCGCCCGCGTTGATCCGTACGGTGTCGCCCGGCGCCGCCTCGGTGATCCGGGCCCAGGAGGCCGCGCAGGTCTTGCTGTACCTGACCTCGACGAGGCTGCCGCCGACCGTGGCGCTGGAGACCGTACGGGCGAGCTCACCGCCGCAGCCCATGACTTCCGGGTCCTGTCCCGTGCAGTCGGCGCCGACGCACTCGACGCCCGCGGGAAGGGCCGGCGCCTTCGCCGTCGGCGAGGCGGAAGGCTTCGCGTCGCTCGCCCGGCCTTCGCCGTCCCCGCCCTGGCCGGCCAGCAGGACCGCGCCGGCCACCACCAGCAGCGCCCCGGCCATGCCCACGAGGAGCATCGTCAGCTTGCGGCGGCTGCCGGGCTCACGCGTACCCGAGCCACCCGCCGGGCCGTGCGGGGGCGGCGTCCCGGGCGCCGGTCGCGAGGGCTGTCGCGGGACCGCGGTCACCGGACCGCGCTGGACCGGCACGGACGGCAGGCGGATTCCGTCGATCACCTCGTCGGCATGGCCGGGGCCGGCTTCCGGGGCGGTGGACACGCCCGTACCGCCGCGGCGGCCCGTCCCGCCGACGGCAGGAGCGGAGCCGAACTCGCCGAGCGCCGCACGCGCCTGGGAGATCCGGATGGCCTCCATAGTCATGTCGTGGCGCATCTCCGAGCGGCTCCAGGCACGCTCGGCCAGCTCCCACATGGTCGTCAGATGACTCTGGTCGGTGCCCGTCACCTCGGCCAGCGCGACGATCGCCCCCCTGGGCGCGAGCAGCCGGCCGTTGAGATAGCGCTCCCAGGACGTCCTGCTGTAACCCGTGCGGTCGGCCACCGCGGCGAGGCTCAGCCCACCGCGGTCGACGAGCCTGCGCAGCTGGCCCGTGAACTCCTTGACCTGCGGGTCGAGTTCCTCCGGTAGTGCCTTCCAACGAGGCATTACTCCCCCTTGTGTTCCCCCGAACGTGCCTGATGTGCCCCGCTCCGCGACGCCGGTACCGATGCCCCCTGCCCAGATCCGGTGGTCCTCGTTCTGGACTACCCAAGAGGATGCGCGAAGTCAGGGGGTCAGTTCCTGACGAGAGAGCGCACGGGAGCATTCGGTACGTCAGCGCGCTCCGCCGAGCGCCCCGGGCCGGATGCCGGGACAGTCTGCCACCGTTGCGCGACAATCACACTGTGGCGGAATGGTGAGTTCCATGCCACGTCCGGCTCCAGGGCCTGTCCGGCCCTAGCGGATGGTGAAGTGGACCGCGTCCTCCAGGATCGGGACGTCCAGCCACGGCCTCGGCTGCGTCATCAGTGCGAGCAACACGATGAGCGTGCCCATCAGTCCGTACGTGACCAGGTCGGTGAACCGGGACCGCACGGCGAGCATGCCGACGGACGGGACCACCCAGCGCAGCACGGCCCCCGCGATGAGGGCGATCCCGATCACCATCGTGCCGATCCGGAACGCCTGCTCGAAGGGATCGGTGGCGACGATCAGCAGCCCGGCCGCGGCCGTGCAGAGCACGGTGAGCAGCGGCCACTGACGGGCGGGGGCGGGCGCGTCGCCCGGCGCCGCCCGTCCGCCGCCCTCGGGCCGCGCGGTGTCACGGGTCAGCGAGGGGAAACGCCGCGAGCGCGGAGCGGCGGCCTCGGCCGGTTCCCCGGCAGCGCGCTCTTCCCCGTCCGAGCTTGCTTCACCGTCGGCGCTCGCTTCACCGGCCGCGCGCTGTTCCCCGTCGGCGCTCGCTTCACCGGCCGCGCGCTGTTCCCCTGCCGTACTCGACTCCCCTGCCGCGGCCCGTTCCCCGACCGCAGCCGGTTCACCCGCCGTCACCGGCGCCTCCCGGTCCACGGAGTTCGGGTCGGCGGAGTCCTGGCCGGCCGGACTGGTACCAGCACCCATGACGTTCCTTCCGGGATCGGATCAGCCGGAGACGGCAGCGGCGTCTGCGGCCTCGGCGGAGGCACGCTCGGCCGCCTCGACCACGTTGACCAGCAGCTGGGCGCGGGTCATCGGGCCGACGCCACCGGGGTTCGGGGCGACCCAGGCCGCCACTTCGGCGACGCCCGGGTGCACGTCACCGACGATCTTGCCGTTCTCGTCGCGGCTGACGCCGACGTCGAGCACGGCCGCGCCCGGCTTCACGTCCTCGGGCTTGATGAGGTGGGGCACCCCTGCGGCGGCGACGATGATGTCGGCCTGCTTGAGGTGGGAGGAGAGGTCCCGGGTGCCGGTGTGGCACTGGGTCACCGTGGCGTTCTCGGACTTACGGGTCAGCAGCAGCGGGATCGAGCGGCCGATGGTGACACCTCGTCCGACGACCACGACATGCGCGCCGTTGATCTCGACACCGTGGGCGCGGAGCAGCTGGACGACTCCCTGCGGGGTGCAGGGGAGCGGGCCGGTCTCGTTGAGCACGAGCCTGCCCAGGCTCATCGGGTGCAGGCCGTCGGCGTCCTTGGCCGGGTCCATGAGTTCCAGGACGCGGTTGGTGTCGATGCCCTTGGGGAGGGGAAGCTGCACGATGTAACCCGTGCACTCGGGGTTGTCGTTGAGCTCGCGCACGACCTCCTCGATGTCCTCCTGGGAGGCGGTGTCGGGGAGTTCGCGCTGAATGGAAGCGATGCCGACCTGGGCGCAGTCACGGTGCTTTCCGTTCACGTACCACCGGCTGCCCGGGTCGTCCCCGACGAGCAGGGTCCCCAGGCCGGGCGTGATGCCCTGCGCCTTGAGGGCCGCCACGCGGACGGTCAGATCGGATTTGATCGCAGCTGCGGTGGCCTTGCCATCGAGAATCTGGGCAGTCATGTACCCATCCTCGCGGATGACCCCGCCCGCATACCAATTCTGGGTGCCGGGGATGGACGCAAGATTGCACTTGCACAACACATTCTGCAATCGGCTGGACAAAAACCCGATGTCAGGACGACGATGAGGCGCGCATATCGCGGACAGTGTCGGGGGGACAGACCGTTCAATTGCGTGCAATTCCTCCGCCCGGACCGCGTCGTCCCCGCAATTTCCAACGGAGGAATCTCGCCATGAGCTTCGGCGACCCGAACAACCCCTACGGCCAGCAGCAGCAGGGCGGGCAGCCGGGTTACG
Organism: Streptomyces sp. NPDC055749; assembly: GCF_053617235.1. NCBI lineage: Bacteria > Bacillati > Actinomycetota > Actinomycetes > Kitasatosporales > Streptomycetaceae > Streptomyces > Streptomyces sp. NPDC055749. Next base: position 126,284 of record NZ_JBSHFH010000011.1, read on the forward strand.
GCTACCCCCAGCAGGCTCCCCAGGGCGTGCCGCCGCAGGGCCAGCAGCCCGGCTACGGCTACCCGCAGGCCCCGCCCGTCCAGGCAGGTTACGGCTACCCCGGTGCACCCACCGAGATGCCGGGCAGCGTGAAGGCCGCCCGCATCATGCTCTACGTGATCGCCGGCCTCCAGCTGATCGGTGTGATCCTCTTCGTCCTCTCGGCCGTCGCCGTGAACGCCGCGAAGAACGACCCGACGCTCCAGGAAGACGTCCAGTTCCAGGAGCTCGCCGACTACTCGGGCGGCGCACTGTGGGGCCTCGCCGTCATCGTGCTCCTGTGGGGCGTGTTCGCGGTCTTCCTCGCCGCCAAGTTCGGCAAGGGCGGTAACGGAATCCGTATCGCCGCGATCGTGTTCGGTTCGATCACCGCTCTGCTCGGTATCTACCCGTTCATCGTGGTCGGCCTCGTCCACACCGTTCTCGCCGTGCTGATCATCGTCTTCGTGGCGAAGAGCGACGGCGGCGCGTGGTTCAACCGTCAGCAGCAGCCGCAGTACTGACCGGCCGAGGCCCGGCCGACCGCCGGTCCGTCCGACCGTTCGTACACGCACGAAGGCCGTAACTCCGCTCACAGCGGGATTACGGCCTTCGGCCTCTCCGGGTCCGGCCCCCGGTGCGCTCAGCGGCCCGAGTCGGCCGGAGCGGGCGACGTCCGCTCCATCACCACGAACGAGCCCGACCGCTGCTTGAGCCGGTAGCGGGCCTCCGGGTGCAGCTGCTCCGCGTACGCCACGGGGTCCTCGATCGGCCGCGACCAGCTGAAGTCCAGGTTGACGGCGACGATGTCGGGCGCCGTGCCGGGGGCCCCACCGATCCAGAAGACCGTGCGGTCACCGGTCAGGTGCGCCATGAGCGTGATGTCCGTCTCGACGCGCGCCCCCGCGGGGATGGCCTCCAGCGCCTCCCGGGCCGCGTGGGTGCGGGCGTCGGTGCGGTAGGTCTCGGGGCGCAGCAGGTCGCGCAGCGGCAGGTGCTGGGTGAGGGCCACGGCGATCGCGGTGGCGACGGGCACGGCGACCTTCGCGTACGAGACGAGCCAGGGCCGCGACGAGGCGCGGCTGCGGCGGACTCCGTCGGCCATGGCGAGGAAGAGCACCGGCATCAGGGTCGCGCTGTAGTGCCACACCATGCCCCAGTGGTTGGAGTCCTGGGAGAGCAGCCGCCAGCCGAGCGTGGGCAGCACGAGGAGGATCAGCGGGGAGCGCAGCGCCATGAAGGCGGTGATGCCGACCAGGAGGACGAGCATTTCCAGCTTGACGGAGGAATTGAGGATGCCGAGGACCGAGTCGAGCAGGGAGACGTCCTGCTCGCCGTTCTTGTCGATCTTCTTCCAGTAGTCGTACGTCCCCTGGCTGCTGGCAGCCGGTATGAGCACGAACACGGTGAGGACGAAGGCCAGCACCCCGAAGGCGGCCAGCAGCGCGCCCTGGAGGCGGCGGCCGTACAGGAAGAGCAGGAAGCCGACGACCGCGACCGTGGCGCCCAGATCCTCCTTGACCAGCACCAGCGGCAGCGACCAGAGGACCGCGGCGGTCCAGCGGCCCATGAGCAGGGCCCGGCAGACGAGCGCGAGCAGGGGCACCGCGAACGCGATCTCGTGGAAGTCGGACTTCACCGCCTCCTGGAGCCCCCAGGACAGCCCGTACGCGACCGTGGCGCAGAGCCCCGAGCGACCGCCGAGAAGCTGCTGGGTGGTCCGGCCCACGACGACGGCCGAGGCGGCGAACAGGGCGGCCTGGGCGAACAGCAGGGCCAGGGCGGACGGCCAGATCCAGTAGAGCGGCACGAGGAGCGCCACGACCGGGCTGAAGTGGTCGCCGAGGATCAGATAACCGGGTCCCTTGATGTCCACGACCGGGGCGTTCAGTCCGGCGTAGGCACGGACCTCCTGCTCGAATATCCCCAGGTCCCAGGAGGGCGAGCCGAAGCTCCTGTACTGGAGGTAGGAGTACAGGAAGTACAGCGCGCACAGGACGGCCGCCGCGATCAGATACGGACGAAGCGGTACGCGGTCCCCGGGCGTCCCGGCGTCCGCTGCCGGTGCGGGAGCCGGAGGGCCGGCGTCCGTTTCGACCCGGTCCGGTTCCCTCTTGTTCAGTTCGAGCACAACGCCCCCGCAACAGAATCTCTGGCCGTTTATTAGAACAGAGAGACGAGGCGGTACGGCACGCCGGACGCGGCGCAGGCCGCACCCCGGTGTCCGGGGTACGGCCTGCGCTCAGTGCGGGGCTGACAGGGACGGCTCAGTGGAAGAAGTGGCGCGTACCGGTGAAGTACATGGTCACGCCCGCCTTCTTCGCCGCCTCGACGACCAGCTCGTCGCGGACCGATCCGCCCGGCTGGACGACGGCCTTGACGCCGGCCGCGGTCAGGATCTCCAGACCGTCGGGGAACGGGAAGAACGCGTCGGACGCGGCGTACGCACCCTGTGCGCGCTCCTTGCCCGCCCGCTCGACGGCCAGCTTCGCGGAGTCCACACGGTTGACCTGGCCCATGCCGACGCCGACCGAGGCGCCGTCCTTGGCGAGCAGGATCGCGTTGGACTTCACCGCGCGGCACGCCTTCCAGGCGAACGAGAGCTCGGCGAGCTCGTCGGCGGAGAGGGCCTCACCGGTGGCGAGGGTCCAGTTGGCCGGGTCGTCGCCCTCGGCCTGGAGGCGGTCGGTGACCTGGAGCAGCGCACCGCCGTCGATCGGCTTGACCTCGACCTGGGCGGACGGGGCGTCGGGGCAGCGCAGCACGCGGATGTTCTTCTTGCGGGCGAGCACCTCGACCGCGCCGTCCTCGTAGGCGGGGGCGACGATGACCTCGGTGAAGATCTCCGCGACCTGCTCGGCCAGCGCGACGGTCACCGGGCGGTTGACGGCGATGACCCCGCCGAAGGCGGACAGCGGGTCACAGGCGTGCGCGCTGCGGTGCGCGGCGGCGACGTCGTCGGCGATCGCGATGCCGCACGGGTTGGCGTGCTTGATGATCGCGACACACGGCTCGGCGTGGTCGTACGCGGCCCGGCGCGCGGCGTCGGTGTCCGTGAAGTTGTTGTACGACATCTCCTTGCCGTGCAGCTGCTCCGCCTCGGCGAGGCCACCGGCGCCCGAGGTGTAGAGGGCGGCAGGCTGGTGCGGGTTCTCGCCGTACCGCAGGATGTTGCCTCGCTCGTACGTCGTACCGAAGAAGTCGGGGAAGCCCGAGTCGTCGGCGGCGGCGTAGTCGGCCGCGAACCAGGACGCCACGGCCACGTCGTACGCGGCGGTGTGCTGGAACGCCTCGGCGGCGAGCCGCTTGCGCGCGGTCAGGTCGAAGCCGCCCGCCGCGACCGCGGCGAGGACGTCGGCGTAACGCCCGGGGCTCGTGACGACGGCCACGGACGGGTGGTTCTTGGCCGCGGCGCGGACCATCGAGGGGCCGCCGATGTCGATCTGCTCCACGCACTCGTCGTCGGACGCGCCGGAGGCGACGGTCTCCTTGAACGGATACAGGTTGACGACCACGAGGTCGAACGGCTCGACACCCAGCTCGGCGAGCTGCTCGCGGTGGGCGTCCAGGCGCAGGTCGGCGAGGATGCCGGCGTGCACGCGGGGGTGCAGCGTCTTGACCCGGCCGTCGAGGCACTCGGGGAAACCGGTGAGCTCCTCGACCTTGGTGACCGGCACACCGGCGGCGGCGATCTTCCCGGCGGTGGAGCCGGTGGAGACGAGCTCGACACCCGCTTCGTGCAGACCGCGCGCGAGGTCTTCGAGCCCCGTCTTGTCGTAGACACTGACCAGGGCGCGGCGGATGGGCTTATTCACCGACATGACCGAGATGAACCTTTCGTCCCTCAATGCGATAGCCGTCACGGGCGAGCCGCCCCACGGCCTCGACGAGCAGCTTGCGCTCGACTTCCTTGATGCGTTCATGGAGAGCGGCTTCGCCCTCCGGGGTGTCCTCTTCGGTCACCTCGACCACGCCCTGCGCGATGATCGGACCGGTGTCGACGCCGTCGTCGACGAAGTGGACGGTGCACCCGGTGACCTTCACGCCGTACGCGAGAGCGTCACGCACTCCGTGGGCACCGGGAAAGCTGGGGAGCAGGGCGGGGTGGGTGTTGACGACCCGGCCACCGAACTCCGCGAGGAACCTCTTGCCCACGATCTTCATGAAGCCCGCCGAGACGACCAGGTCGGGGCGGTGCGCGGCGGTGGCCGCGGTGAGCGCCGCGTCCCAGTCCTCGCGGGTGGCGTGGTCGCGGACCCGGCACACGAAGGTCGGCAGTCCGGCGCGCTCGGCGCGTTCCAGGCCGACGGTGCCGGGGCGGTCCGCGCCGACCGCGACGACCTGGGCCCCATAGCCCTCGGGGTCGTCACCGATGGCGTCGAGCAGGGCTTGGAGGTTCGTACCGGATCCGGAGACCAGCACGACCAGGCGTGCCGGAGCGGCGGAAGGGGGCGGGGAGGCCACAGCTGGGCCCTTTCTCGCGTGGTAACGCAGGTGCGAAGTGCTTGCGGTGCTACTTGTACGGTCGTACGAAAGAATCTCGCCCCTTGATACGGGGAACTCTACGAACCGGCCGACCGTCAGCAACGATACCGGCACACCCAGCGGCCCCCACGGGACGGGGGCGCGGCCGGAAGGTAGCGTCTGGGGACAGCGAACCGTCCACCGGGCGGGAAACGACGAGATGGGGAAGACGTTCACCACATGCCGGACCGACGCCGCCGCACCGCCTTCCACCTCCCGCTGCCCGAGCGGACCCCGATGATGCTGCGGGAACGCCAGTCCTCCTCGCCGGGCTCCTCCTCGGACTCCGCCGACGCTTCCGGGTCCTCGAAGCCCCAGGACGACAACCCCTTCGCGGCTCCGCCCGAGAACCGGCCCGACCAGCCCTGGCAGCCGCGCCACCCCGCGCGGAACGGGGACGGCGACGGGAACAACGGCGACGACAAGCCGGGCGACGACTCCGGCGACGACTCGTCCGGGAACCGCCCGGCCTGGGGCAGCCAGTGGAGCAACAAGCAGCCCGGCCGGCAGAACGGCGGCTTCGGCAGCCGCCCCGGCGGCGCGGGCCCCGGCGGCCAGGGCGGCGGACAGGGCGGCCCGGACGGCGGGTCCGGCGGCGGGGCGGGCGGCATGCGCTGGGACCCGACCGATCCCGCGCAGCGGCGCGCCCGCTACGCCGTACTGGGCGGCATGTGGGCCTTCTTCTTCGCCCTCTTCGACTTCCCGGAGATCGCGCTGCTGCTCGGCGCGCTCTCGGTGTACTGGTCGATCAGCGCGCTGCGGGCCAAGCCGAAGACCCCGTCCACCACCCACGCCACCGCCGAGGACGTCGCGGGCATCTCGCGCCCCGCGGTCACCGAGGGCGCGGCAGGCGGAGCACCGGAGGGCGGGGCCGCACCCGCCGCCGGCCGTACCGGTTACGGCAGGCCGCAGACGACGGCGGCGATCAGCGGCCTCGTCACGGCCCTGCTCGCCCTGTCGATCGTCGCGACGACGTTCACCGTGCAGCTGGTCTACCGCGACTACTACACCTGCGTGAACGACGCGCTGACCAAGTCCGGGGCGCTGGCCTGCAACGATCTGCTGCCCGAGCCGCTGGAACCCTTCTTCGGCGTCAAGAAGTAACCCTCCCCTCCTCTCTCAGGAAGCATTCCCCCGGCCGGGCTCCGGAGGCTCCGACGCCTCCGGGGCCCGGCCGTCGCGTGTGGCCTCCGCGACGGGGAGGTCCGCGGTCGGGGAGCCCGGCGCCGGGAAGTCCGCCATCAGTCCGCCGGAGCCCTTCTTGAGCGAGGCCCAGCGGGCCTCCCTGGCCGTCTTCTCGTGCCACGGATCGGTCGGCAGGAAGTCGTACGGCTCGAACGCCGCGTCATCCTCGCCCGCCAGGCCCGTACCGCCGGAATCCAGGGGCGAGGCGGGCGGGGGCACCGCAGCCGGCCCGGCTCCACCGTCCGCGCTCCCCGTGCGGCGCCACCACCGCCCCGCGCCGCTCCGCACCGGCTCGTCGCCCCCGGCCGCCTCCCCCGCTTCCGCGGTCTTCCCGACCGACGGGTCCGGGACTCCGCCTTCGGCCGTGCCGCCGGCATCCGGCCCCGCACCCGTCTCCGCGCGGTCCCGCCGCCACGTCCAGCCGCGCTCGCGCAGCCGCCACGACCTCAGCAGCAGCGCCACGGGTACGCCGAGCAGGGCCGTCCAGACGAACGCGGCCGGACCCACCAGCCACCACACCGGACCGAACTCCGCCAGCGCCCCCGTCCCGAGCGGACCGCCGGACGCCGCCGTCAGGAGCGCCGTACCGGCGCCGCAGCCCACCGCCGCCAGCAGCGACACCAGCACCGTCTCGCGCCCGCTCCAGACCTCGTCCCGTGCCGCATGGGCCGGAGCCGCCCGCCCCGCGGTGAACCGGCCGACCACCAGACCGGCCACCAGGGGCACCGCCAGGGCCGCCCAGCCGGCGGCCGTCCCCGGGCCCGGGGACGGTACGGCCGCGAGCAGGGGGAAGTCCATGAGCGCCGGACGCCCCTCGAAGGCGTACGGCGTGACCGTGGCCCCCGTACCGAGGGCGAAGCCGGGTCCCAGGCCGTACGCCGCACCCCACATCGCCGCGTTCGGTACGAGGGCCAGGGCCAGCAGCAGCACCGCGAGGCGCCCCGACCAGTCGCCCGAGAGCGCCAGGAACGAATCCTGGGCGGCCTGGACGTGCCACACCAGCGACACCCCGACGAGCAGCGCCCCACCGCCGAGCAGCACCGTCACCCCGGCGGCTGCCGACCGGAACGCCGCCTCGGCCCGCGTACGGAACAGCGTCCGCACGACACCTTCCTGGAGCCTCAGCGGCGCCCAGGACGGCAGAGGGCCCAGGGGCCGCCCCGACGCCGTCCACACCCCGGCAGCCGCCGAACCGGCCACCACGAGCGCGAGCGGAAAGACGAGCGAGACACGGTCCACCGGCATCGGCCCGCCCCGCACATAGGCGGCGACACCGGCGGCGACCAGCAGATACCCGGCCGTCACCGCGCAGAACGCACCGACCACCGAGGGCACGGAGCGTCCCTCGTCGTCGGGCTCCAGGGCGTCACGGGCCGCCCGGTGCGTCAGCCACACCGGGCCGAGGACGAGGAGCAGCGGGACGATCGCGACAGGGGCCGGGACCCCGCTGAGGGTGTCGGTCCTGATCAGCTCGGCGCCGTGCGCGAGCAGCCAGAGCCCGGCCGCGATGTGGAGGGCGCCGCCGGGACCGCTGTCCGGGTACGGGGAGCTGATCCACATCACCATGACGAGCACGGCGAGCGAGCCGAGCCCGAGCCCGGCGGCGGTCACGCCACGCAGGAAGGAGGAGGCAAGCGCGGCGGTCCGGCTCCGCTCGGCCGACAACATGGGGCTGCGCTCGGTCACTTGGGTCACGCCCGCCATGCTCCCAACGACACGCGCTTATTTCGCGTAACAGGCGAACAGCCGCTGTGTCGCTCAATATACGTTTATGTACTTTTTCACCCAGTGCAGCGCTCCCGAGGGCGCCTCATGACTCAGGGAACGACCGAGTCCGCCGCCGCCGTCCCGCTGCCCTCCCCCAAGGAGCGGCGCAGGCTGCGGGAAGCGCAATCACTGAGTGAAGAGCAGGTGGCGACCGCCATGGGCGTCACCCGGGCCACCGTCCGCTCCTGGGAGACCGGGCGGACCAGCCCCAAGGGGCGTAGGCGTGAGGCGTACGCCAAGCTGATCGGCTTCGCCGAGGAGCCGCCGCCCAAGACGCCGGCCGCCCCGGCGGACCGAACCGGAACGCAGCCCTCCGTCGAAGCCCCCGGGAGCACCACCATGTCCCCGACCGAGCCCGACACCGGCATGGACGCCGAGAAATCCACCGAGGCCGAACCCACCGAGGACCTGGCCGGCGCTTCCGGCCCCACCGAGGAGCTGGCCGACACCTCCGGCACCTCCGGTATCTCGGCCGAAGAGGCGTTCGACGCCCTGTACACGAACGCCGCGCCGGGACTGGTCCGCCAGGCGTACCTGATGACCGGCCGGCGCAGTCTGTCCCGGGAGTCCGTCGAGCACGCGTTCCAGCTGGCCTGGCAGCGCTGGCCCGAGGTCGCCGTGGACCGTGACCCCGCGGGCTGGGTACGGGCCGCCGCGTACGAGTACGCGATGTCGCCCTGGCACCAGCTGCGCCGCGCCCACCGGCACCCGGACGCACCGCCGACCGAGCCGAAGCGCAAGGCCCTGTTCGACGCGCTGCTCGACCTGCCCCCGGCGTACCGCCGCACGCTGCTGCTCTACGACGGCGTGGGTCTGGACCTCCCCGAGACCGCGGCCGAGACCGAGGCGAGCACCCCGGCGGCGGCCGGCCGGCTGATGACCGCGCGGGCCGCGGTCGCCGAGGCGCTGCCCGAGCTGTCGGAGATCGCGTCCCCCGGCGAGCAGTCCGCGCTGCTGCACGACCGGCTGGGCGCGCTCGCCCTCGCCGAACACGTACCCGCGCCGGCCCCGGCACGCGCCGTCCGCACGGGCAGCGAGCGCAAGGCGAGGCTCTGGACCCGGGCGGCCATCGCCTTCGCCGCGCTGCTCGTCGGCACGACGGCCCTCACATTGCACACGGCCCCCACCCAGTACGAACAGCCGCTGGCGCCCGCCGAACGGGTCGGCGGCGTGCCCCCGCGAGGCGGCCCGCAGAAGCTCACGCCGCAGGACCTGAAGCTCCAGAAGGCGCTCCGCGGCGAGCTCGTGCACGGCCCTGAGCGGCTGGTCCCGCAGCTTCGCTGACGGCGGCGCTGCGCAACGTCCGGACACGAGAACGGCGCGGGCCCACACCCTTCGATCAGGGTGCGGGCCCGCGCCGTCTGTGCGGTGACGCAGGTGCCGCGGCGATGGTGCCGCCGCGACGTGGCAATCAGGCGCCGAGGATCTCGCGCGCCAGCTTGGCGGTCTCGGTCGGCGTCTTGCCGACCTTCACGCCGGCGGCCTCGAGGGCCTCCTTCTTCGCCTGGGCGGTGCCGGAGGAGCCGGAGACGATGGCGCCGGCGTGGCCCATGGTCTTGCCCTCGGGGGCGGTGAAGCCCGCGACGTAACCGACGACAGGCTTCGTGACGTTCTTCGCGATGAAGTCCGCGGCACGCTCCTCGGCGTCGCCACCGATCTCGCCGATCATCACGATGAGGTCGGTCTCGGGGTCGGCCTCGAACGCCGCGAGGGCGTCGATGTGCGTCGTACCGATGACCGGGTCGCCACCGATGCCGACGGCGGACGAGAAGCCGATGTCACGGAGCTCGTACATCATCTGGTAGGTCAGCGTGCCGGACTTGGACACGAGACCGATGCGGCCGGGCTTGGTGATGTCGCCCGGGATGATGCCGGCGTTGGACTGGCCGGGGGTGATCAGGCCGGGGCAGTTCGGGCCGATGATCCGGGTCTTGTTGCCCTTCGAACCGGCGTACGCCCAGAAGGCGGCCGAGTCGTGGACGGCGATGCCCTCGGTGATGACGACGGCCAGCGGGATCTCGGCGTCGATCGCCTCGACGACGGCGGCCTTCGCGAAGGCCGGCGGCACGAAGAGGACGGACACGTCGGCGCCCGTCTTCTCCATCGCTTCCTTGACGGAACCGAAGACCGGAACCTCGGTGCCGTCGAAGTCGACGGACGTACCGGCCTTGCGCGGGTTCACGCCGCCGACGATGTTGGTGCCGTCAGCCAGCATGAGCTTGGTGTGCTTCATGCCCGTGGCGCCGGTCATCCCCTGGACGATGACCTTGCTGTCCTTGGTGAGGAAGATAGCCATGGTGTTGGAGTCCCTCGTCCCTTACTTCGCAGCCGCGGCGAGCTCGGCGGCCTTGTCGGCCGCGCCGTCCATGGTGTCCACACGCTGCACGAGCGGGTGGTTGGCGTCGGAAAGGATCTTGCGACCCAGCTCCGCGTTGTTGCCGTCGAGACGCACGACCAGCGGCTTCTCGACCTTCTCGCCCTTGGACTCGAGCAGTGCCAGAGCCTGGACGATGCCGTTGGCGACCTCGTCACAGGCGGTGATGCCGCCGAAGACGTTGACGAAGACGGACTTGACGTCCGGGTCGCCGAGGATGATCTCCAGGCCGTTCGCCATGACCTCTGCGGAGGCGCCGCCACCGATGTCGAGGAAGTTGGCGGGCTTCACGTTGCCGTGGTTCTCACCGGCGTACGCGACGACGTCCAGGGTCGACATGACCAGACCGGCACCGTTACCGATGATGCCGACCTCGCCGTCGAGCTTGACGTAGTTGAGGTTCTTGGCCTTGGCGGCAGCCTCGAGCGGGTTGGCTGCTGCCTTGTCCTCGAGAGCCTCGTGGCCGGGCTGACGGAAGTCGGCGTTCTCGTCGAGCGAGACCTTTCCGTCCAGGGCCAGGATCCGGCCGTCCTTGGTCTTCACCAGCGGGTTGACCTCGACGAGAAGGGCGTCCTCGGCGACGAAGGTGTCCCACAGGGTCACCATGGCCTCGGCGACACCCTCGGCCACGTCGGCCGGGAAGTTCGCCTGGGCCACGATCTCGCGGGCCTTGACGATGTCAACGCCGTCCACGGCGTTGACCGGGACCTTCGCGAGGGCCTCGGGGGTCTTCTCCGCGACCTCCTCGATGTCCATGCCGCCCTGCACCGAGGCCATGGCCAGGAAGGTGCGGTTGGTGCGGTCGAGGAGGTACGAGACGTAGTACTCCGCCTCGATCTCCGGAGACAGCTCGGCGATCATCACCTTGTGGACCGTATGGCCCTTGATGTCCATGCCGAGGATGTCGGTCGCACGGGCGACCGCCTCGTCGGGGTCGGCGGCCAGCTTGACGCCGCCGGCCTTGCCTCGGCCACCGACCTTCACCTGCGCCTTGACGACAGACTTGCCGCCCAGCCGCTCGGTCGCCTCGCGGGCTGCCTCAGGCGTGTCAATGACTTCACCGGCCAGCACCGGTACACCGTGCTTGGCGAAGAGGTCCCTCGCCTGGTACTCGAACAGGTCCACGCGCGTCCGTCCCTTTTAGTGGTCTCGCGGTTCGTTCTTCTGCGTGGGCAGTGCCGCGAAGGGCAACGTGACTGCAAGTGTCACCAGGAAGGCGCACACGGTTGTCCCGGTACGCGGCATGTCCATCCGGCAGGTTATCCCCGCGCTCGTCAGGACCCTAAATCGCAGATCACACCTGGGCGGTGATTACTGTCACAGATCGCCCTGGTGGCCGGGTCGCGGTGGACAGACCGGCAGGTGGCGGCCTCGGCGGGAACGACGGCGGCGCCGGGCGGTTCCCCTCCCCCGACGGTGTGAACCGAAGGGGCGGGGACCGCCCGGCGCCAGTGAATCACCGGACCACGGGACCGGACCGTGGGACCGGCCCGTGGGTCAGGACCGCGGATCCGATGCGCGGATCAGATCCGGTCGGCCGCGTACTCCGGGGTGGTGAACGTGTCCGCCGCGTCGGTCACGAAGGCCGGGGCGACCGAGGTCAGACCCGCTGCTCCGTACGCGGCGTTCTCGACGGCGGGACGCGCGCTGTCGCCCGCCGCGCCCACGAGCCCGCCGGCGAACGGCCGTGCCTGACCGCCGACGCCCTGGGCCAGCGGCTGCACCTGGGCGGTGACCCCCTGCGCGAACGGGGCGACGGCGTCCTGGGCCACTCCATGAGCCATCGACCGCACGGGGGAGACGACATCTTCGGCGAACGGCTGGACCTCACCGGTGACGCCGTACGCCAGCGGCTGGACCTGGGTCGCCACGCCCTGCGCGAAGGGGGCGACGGCCTGGCCGACGACGCCGTGGGCGAACGGGCCGACCTCGCCGACGACGTCCTGGACGAGCGTGCCGAGGTCTCCGAGCGCCTGGTCGACGACCGGGAGCAGCGCGGAGACGGCCTGGCCGGCGATGGGCGGCAGTACGGCGTCGGAGGTCTGGTCGACCGCAGGACCGGCCTGGGCGACCGCCGTCCGGGCGGTACCCGGCGCGGTGTGCCGGGCAGTGTGCTGGGCGGTGTGCCGGGTGGCGCTCAGGACGGCGGGGGCCGTCTCCTGGGCGTAGCCCGGGATCTGCTCGATGGGCCCGAAGAGGTAGTCGATCTCCGCCTCGGTGACTGCCGGGACGTCGTACGAGGGCTGCGCCCAGGCGGGGAGCGCCCAAGCGGGGATGTCCTGCGCACCAGGGAGGTCCTGGACGTCGGGCACGCCCTGGACGTCGAGTGCGTCCTGCACGGCCGGGAGGTCCTGCGCGGCCGGAACACCGGTCCGGTCGGTGGCGCGCTCGGCGGTGCCGGTGGCCTTTCCGGTCACCGCGCTCCTGGCCTTCTGCGTCTGGCCGGCGACCGGAGCGGTCCTGTCGGCCACGGCGCCCTTCACTGCCGCCGTGCTGGTCCCGACGGCGTTCCCGACCTCGGTGGTCGTTGTCCGGACGGTGTCCGTGAGCGTCTCGACGCCGTCGACCCCGTTGACCACGTCGGTCACGTCGGCCGTTTCGGCCCCGAGGTCCGGGGTGGACAGCGGTACGGAGACGGGCAGTTCGTCGGCGCTGGCCGCAGCGGTGCCGAGGGCCCACATTCCGGTGGCGGTGGCGGCGACGGCTATGGAACGGCGCATGTTCTTGTGCATGTGTGTGTCAGATCCTTCGAATTCGATCGGCGGTCCGGAACGCTCCGGACGGCGGGCAGACCTGTTCCGCCCCCGCGCGGCAGGTCGAGGCGGGGAACGGCCTGCCCTAGCCGGGAAATTCGAGGATCTCGCCCGATCTGTCACGGACCGGGGCGGTGGTCGCCGGGAGACCGGCGCCGCGTATCAGTCCGAAGGAGGGTCCGTGCGCGACCGGTGCGGCCTGCTGGTCGCCGCCGCGCGGTGTGTGCGTCTCGGCCGCGGGCGTACGGCCGGAGCCGCCGCACGGGTCGATGGGCGAACGGCCCTGTGTCTGCCGGAACTCCGGCGCGGCTGCCCGGTCCGTGCCGCTGTCGGCCACGGCTGTGCCGGGCGGGGTGGTGCGGGAGCCCTGGAAGGGGGTGTCCGCTGTTGCGGAGCCGCTGCCGTCGCGTGCCTCGGTGCCGGGGTGAGCAGAATCCGCCGAGCCGTCAGCGGGGACGGCGGGCGGCGTGCCCTTGGTCCCGGGAAGCACCGGCAGGGGCGGTGCGGACGGCACCGGATGCGGCAGAGGCGGGAGGGTGGCGGTGACGGAGCCGAGAACTCGGGTGAGCCCGTGGACGGTGTCCTGGGCGGACTGCGTGACCGCGTCCCGTACAGGCTGAGCCACGTCGCCACGCGCGGTCCGGGCGACTGCGCTCCGCACCCGCTCCGTGGTCGCCCTCGGCTGCTCGGCCGACGTGCGTACGGACTTCTCGGCGCGGTCCGCGACCTGGCGCCCGGTCACCTCCGCATCCGTCTCCGCCGTCTCCGCCGTCTCCGCCGTCTCCGCCGTCTTCGCTGTCGTTGCCGTCGTTGCCGTCCCGGCATCGGGAGGCTCCGGAGTAAGGCGCTGCGTCGCGTGCGCCTCGCCTCCGAAGAGGAGGCCGAGGGCGAGCAGCGCGCCGAGCAACAGCACCGCGTGCAGCACACGTCGGCCGGCCGTCCCGCGCGCAGGGCGCGGGCCGTCAGCCGAACGGGCAACAGCGGTGGTCATGCCGGATGAGCCTTCCCAGAGAGCGCGGGCCGCGGAATGAAGTCCTCCGTGGCCACGGGGCGATGCTTGCACGACCCTCCGGGGGTCACGCAAGTCCCGTGTTACTGATGGGTCTCCTTGTCCGGTATGGGCAGTGGGCGCTTCTCGATCGCCGCCGCCATGATGTCGGGGAAGAGGTCAGGGGTGCATGCGAAGGCGGGTGCTCCCAGCGCGCCGAGCGCGGCGGCGTGCTCCCGGTCGTAGGCGGGCGCCCCTTCGTCGGAGAGTGCGAGCAGCGTCACGAACTCCACACCGGACGACTTCATCGCGGCGACGCGCTTGAGCATCTCGTCGCGTATGCCGCCCTCGTAGAGGTCGCTGATGAGGACGACGACGGTGTCCGCGGGCCTGGTGATCTTCGACTGGCAGTAGGCCAGGGCCCGGTTGATGTCCGTACCGCCGCCGAGCTGGGTGCCGAAGAGGACGTCGACCGGGTCGTCGAGCTGGTCGGTGAGGTCGACGACGGCCGTGTCGAAGACGACGAGCCGGGTCGCCAGGGTGCGCATGGAGGCGAGCACCGCTCCGAACACCGAGGCGTAGACGACGGAAGCGGCCATGGAACCCGACTGGTCGATACAGAGGATGACGTCCTTCTTGACCGCGCGCGCCGCGCGGCCGTACCCGATGAGCCGTTCGGGAATGACCGTGCCGGCGCCGTCCTTTCCGGGGATGGGCAGGTAGTTCTTGAGGTTGGCCCGGATGGTCCGGTCCCAGTCGATATCCCGGTGACGCGGCCGGCTGATTCGCGCCGAGCGGTCCAGGGCGCCGGTCAGTGTCGCCTTGGTGCGGGTGGAGAGGCGCTTCTCCAGGTCGTCGACGACCTTGCGGACGACGGCTCTCGCCGTCTCCTTCGTCGTCTCCGGCATGGCTTTGTTGAGCGAGAGCAGGGTGCCGACGAGATGGACGTCGGCCTCGACGGCCTCCAGCATCTCCGGCTCCAGCAGCAGCGCGGACAGCCCGAGCCGTTCGATCGCGTCACGCTGCATGACCTGGACGACGGAACTGGGGAAGTACGTACGGATATCGCCGAGCCAGCGGGCGACGGACGGGGCGGACGCACCCAGTCCCCCCGATCGCTCCGGTGCTCCCCGGCCGGCGGGCTTGCCCCCGCCGCCGTACAGCGCGGCCAGCGCGCCGTCCATCGCGACATCGCGGCCGGTGAGGGTGCAGCCGGTGCTCTCCGCGCTGTCCCCGCCCAGCACCATCCGCCAGCGCCGCAGCCGTTCGTCGTGGTCGGACGTCTCCGTCGCGGCCGAGTCCTTCGCCACGGTCTGCGTGGTCATGCCGTCGCCCCCAACGGTTGCTCGGTGGTGTGGTCGTTGCGTGGTGCGGGCGCGGTGTCGAGGCCGAGCAGCAGCCGCAGCACCGGCACCACCGCGTCCGCCCGCGACTCGTCGAGTCCCGGTCCGAAGCCGGACGGGGACGCCTCCGCGCTGCTGCGGCCCGGTCCCTCGGGCGCCGGGCCGCGGCGGACGAGCTCGCCCAGGGTGCGCCGTACGCCCGGCTCGTAGGCGGAGAAGGTACGCCGCAGCAGGGGCAGCACATCGGTGAACGCCGAGGCCCGCACGCCGCTCAGCCAGGTGTCGATGAGGCTCAGCAGCCGCTCGTCGTGGACGAGCAGCATGCCGCCGCCCGCGGCCCCGCCGACGAAGCCCTCGATCCAGGCAGCCGCGTCGGCCGGCGGGGTGCCCGGTGAGAGGGCGAGGCCCATCAGCCGTGCCGCCTCGTCCTGGTCGAGCTGTCCGTCGTCGAGCAGGAGCCGGGCGGCGCGGCCCCGGATGACGCCGGCGACGGTGTCCCTGGCGGCCAGCTTGCGCAGCACGGCCGCCCAGCGCTCGCGCAGTCCGTCGGCGGATACGGCTCCGGCGAGCAGCCCGATGGCGGTGTGCACGCCGTCGATCCGGCGGCGCAGTTCCTCGGCCCCGTCCGCGTCGAGACCGGTGCAGGCCGGGGGCAGGCCGACGCAGATCCGCTCGGCGAGCCCGACGGCGACCGCTCCGAGCGAGGCCGTGTCCGTGGCCCGCACGTCCCCGTACCGCAGTGAGCGGGCCAGGGCGGGCAGCGCCTCGGCCAGATGACTGACGTCGGCGTCCAGAGCGGCCCGGTCGGCGAGGGCGTCCATCACCACGGGCAGCGCCTCGGACAGTTCGGCGAGGAGGCAGCGCTCGGCGAGCGCGGTGACGTCGGCGAGGGCGGTCGCCGAGACGGCCTCCGACTCGGCCTTCGCGGTCGCGGCGGAGAGCACGGTGGTGCCCCAGACGCCGGCCTCCGCGACCCGGACGTGCAGCTCGGGTTCCCAGCGCAGCCGCCAGGTCTCCCGGAACGTGCCCGTAGTCCCCCGGCCGACGGCGCGGTCTCCCCAGCCGACGTCGAGGAGGCGGAGCCGGTGCAGGAGTCTGCTGCGGGCCGCGTCGGTGTCCTTGCGGAGGTCTAGCTCCAACTCCCGCTCGGCCGCCTCGGGTTTCAGCCGGAGCGTGCGCTGCTGCCAGTTCAGATCACGCTGGAGCGGCACGGCGGGGGCGCTGTCCGGCACCTCTCCGAGCGTCTCGCCGACGACGAGCCGGTCCCGCACGAGGGCCAGGGGCACATCGGAGCCCTCGCACATCACGGCCCGGATCGCGTCGGTCGTCTCGGTCAGCCCGGGGAGCGGGCGGCCCCGCACCGCCGCCAGGGCGCCGGCGAGCCGCACGGCTTCGATGACATGGGCGGAGGACACGAACCGGTCCTCGTCGCGCAGGAGTCCGGCGACCTTCGTCATCCACCGTTCGACCGGCCGGTCGGGGGCGCCGAAGAGGTGCCCGTACCAGCCCGGTGAGTCGATACCCGCCCCGTATCCGCTGTGCCGGGCGAGCCTGCGGTGGGTCCAGGGCACCCAGGTCAGCTCGGTCCTGACCTTCGGGACGCCCTTGAGCAGGGCCTTGTCGGCGGCGAGGGTGGTCTTCGCGGCGAGCGCGGGGACGTGCCAGGCGCCGCAGACGACCGCGATCGCGTCTCCGAACTCCTTGCGCGCGGCACGCAGTTGGATACGCATGTACGCCTCGCGGACCGCGTCCCTCGGGTGGCCTCCGTCCCCGTACACCTCGCGGAGGGCCGTCATCGCGTCGGCGAGGACGGCGAAGGGTGCCAGCGGGTCGCCCGCCCCGCCGTCGGCGGCACGGTGCTCGACGACGTCCTCCCACCAGCGCTCCGGGTCGTCGTAGCCCGCGGTCTCGGCGAGCACGCCGATCGGGTCGACCGCGGGCGAGGCCGGCGGCTCCTCGGCCCCGGCCTCCGTGAGGGCCAGGGAGTGGGTGGCGGGGAGGTCGATGAAGCGTGCGGGCACCTCGTGCGCGAGGGCCCAGCGGATCGCCACCCACTCGGGCGAGAACTCGGCCATCGGCCAGAACGCGGCCCGCCCCGGGTCGTCCACGGCGTGGGCGAGCAGCGCGACCGGTGGCTTCATCTGCTCGTCGGCGGCGAGCTGCAGCAGTGCGTCGCCCTCGGGCGGGCCTTCGATGAGCACGACCCGAGGCCGGGCGGCGTCCAGAGCGGCCAGGACCGCGCGCGCGGACCCGGGGCCGTGGTGGCGCACCCCCAGCAGCAGCGGCCCGGCGGACGCGGTGGGCCCTGTCATGCCGAGACCTCACGGCAGGCGCGGTAGAAGTCCTTCCAGCCGTCCCGCTCGCGGACGACCGTCTCCAGATACTCCTGCCAGACCACCCGGTCGGCCGCCGGGTCGCGGACGACCGCACCGAGGATTCCGGCCGCCACATCGCCGGAGCGCAGGATTCCGTCGCCGAAGTGGGCGGCGAGCGCCAGCCCGTTGGTGACGACGGAGATGGCCTCCGCCGTGGAGAGCGTCCCCGAAGGCGACTTGAGTTTGGTGCGGCCGTCGGTGGTGACGCCGTTGCGCAGCTCCCGGAAGACGGTGACCACGCGCCGGATCTCGGCGAGCCCTTCCGGGGCCGCCGGCAGGTCGAGCGAGCTGCCGATCTGGTCGACGCGGCGGGACACGATGTCCACCTCGTCGTCGGGGGTGGCCGGCAGAGGGAGGACGACGGTGTTGAAGCGGCGGCGCAACGCGCTGGACAGTTCGTTGACCCCGCGGTCGCGGTCGTTCGCCGTGGCGATGAGGTTGAAGCCACGGACGGCCTGGACCTCCTGCCCCAGCTCCGGTACGGGGAGCGTCTTCTCGGACAGGATCGTGATGAGCGCGTCCTGCACATCGGCGGGGATACGGGTCAGCTCCTCGACCCGTGCGGTCATGCCCTCGGACATGGCACGCATGACGGGGCTGGGGACCAGCGCGTCACGGCTGGGTCCGTGCGCGAGCAACTGGGCGTAGTTCCAGCCGTAGCGGACGGCTTCCTCCGGGGTGCCCGCCGTGCCCTGGACGAGCAGCGTCGAGTCGCCGCTCACGGCGGCGGCGAGATGCTCGGAGACCCACGTCTTGGCGGTGCCCGGCACACCGAGCAGCAGCAGGGCCCGGTCGGTGGCGAGCGTGGTCACGGCGACTTCGACGAGGCGGCGCGGACCCACGTACTTCGGTGTGATCACGGTGCCGTCGGGAAGCACGCCGCCGAGCAGATAGGTGGCCACGGCCCACGGCGAGAGCCGCCAACGGACGGGCCTCGGCCGGTCGTCGGCAGCGGCGAGTGCCTTCAGCTCGTCGGCGAAGGCGTCCTCGGCATGCGGTCGCAGAGCCTCGTTCGCGACGCCGGCGGTGGTTTCGGACGCGGTCATGGATCCCCCTCCAGATCGTTCGACCCGATGTGGTTCCCACCGTGCACCATGCCACTGACAATCGACCTCCATTGCAGGTCAGCCACCATGTCGGGGGCCGTTGTCAGTGGCGCGCCCTACCGTCGTTCCCATGCTGCTATCTCACGGGGGAGAACCCTCGCGCACCGCTGATCCGGTGGCGCGCTGGACGGTGGAGCAGGTACAGGCCCTGGCTCCTGACGAAGCATCACGCAAGGCGGGTCACAAGCTGGGCTCGGCAGGTCCGTGGTCCGAAGCGGGCCACGCCGGTGGCGCTGTGTGGGGGCTGTGCAAGGGCAGCGGCAGCAAGCCGTACCGGACGGTGATCGACACGGCCGGTCCCGCGTTCAAGTGCAGTTGCCCGAGCCGCAAGTTCCCCTGCAAGCACGCGCTGGGCCTGCTGCTGCTCCAGGCGTCCGACGGCGCGGCGGTCCGGCCGGGCGAGGCGCCGGACTGGGCGCGGGAATGGCTGGACGGCCGGCGCGAGCGGGCCGCGGAACAGCACCGGTCCGCCGAGGGCGGGGCTCCCGCCCCCGGCCCGGCCGATCCGGACGCCGCGAGGCGGCGCGCCGAGCGCAGGGCCGCGCGGATCACCGGCGGCGCACAGGAGTTGGAGCAGCGCCTGACCGACCTGCTGCGCGGTGGTCTCGCGGCGGCCGACCAGGCGGGATACGGGCTGTGGGAGGAGACCGCGGCCCGCATGGTCGACGCCCAGGCGCCGGGACTCGCCGCGCGCGTAAGGGAGTTGGGGTCAATTCCCGCCTCCGGCCCCGGCTGGCCGGTGCGGCTGCTGGAGGAGTGCGCGCTGCTCCATCTGCTCGACACCGCCTGGCTGGGCATCGACCGGCTTCCGGACCCCCTCGCCGCGACCGTTCGTACGCGCGTGGGCCTGACGGCCGCCGCCGACGGAACGCCTGTCCGTGACCACTGGCTGGTCCTCGCGCAGTACGACACCCCGGACGGCAAGATCGTCGCCCGCCGTATCTGGCTGTACGGAAGGGAGTCGGGGCGCACCGCGCTGCTGCTCTCCTTCGGGGCGGCCGGGCGCTCCCCCGGCCAGGCCCTGCCGGTGGGCGTGACGATCGACGCCGAACTCACGCCGTATCCGGGCGCCGGCCAGCCGCGGGCCGAGCTGGGACGGCAGTTCGAACCGGCCGCCACCATTCCACCCACCGCCATTCCGCCCACCACCATTCCGCCCGCCACCAGGGGGACGCCACCGGCCGGGGGACCGACGGCGGCAGCGGTCGCGGCCTACGGCCACGCGTTGCGGGACGACCCCTGGCTGGAGTCCTGGCCGGTGACGCTGCGCGATGTCATACCCACGCCGTCCGGGGGCGCCTGGCAACTGGCCGACGCGGACGGCACATCGGCCCTGCCGCTCGCACCGTCGGCGCTGTCCCGGCCGGGACTGTGGAAACTCGTCGCGCTGTCGGGCGGCGGCCCGGTCACGGTCTTCGGCGAGTGCGGCCACCGCGGCTTCGACCCGCTCGCGGCGTGGACCACGAGCGCGGACGACGCCGGAGACGGACAGCCCGTTCCACTCATCTGACGCGTGCGGACCCTCAATCCCTGGACCTGTGAACCGGATATCCGGCTCCGGACTCCCTGACAACCGGACGGGATCGATGACACCGACCCACACGACCACAGCCACCACCACACACCCGACCGCACCCATGCCGTGGGAGGAGCTCGTCACTTCGGCGCTGCTCGGCACCGACCGCCGCCCTCCGGCCGCGGGCCCGGGAGGCACCGGCGGCCCGGTCGCCCTGCTGGACGCGGCGGCGCTCCACACCGTGCGACGCAGAGCCGGGCTGCGGCCCGCAGCGGCGGCCGAGCCGCCGGAGGCGGCGCCCGCCGACACGCGCCCGCAGGTCCCCGCCGCCGCCCGGCGCAGACTCGTCCAGCTGCTGGCCGACCGCTCCGCGCCTTCCGGGGGAAGCGGGCGGCGCGGTACGGCTCCCGATCTCACGGAGCTCCTTCCACAGTGGCTGGCCGCGGCCAACCAGCACGGTTTCCGGGCACCGGCGGTCGTACTGCCGGCTCTGCTGGACGCGGCGCGGGCGCGCACGGACCTTCGTCCGCACGTCCTGGCCTTCGCGGGTCCGCGCGGGCTGTGGCTCGCCAGGATGAACCCGGAGTGGAAGTTCGCGCTGCGCGGCGCCCCCGGCGGCTCGCTCCCGTCCGTCTCGGAGGACCCGGAAGCGGTGCGGCTCCTGTGGGAGGAGGGCCTGTTCGCCGAACGGGTCGCGCTCCTCACGGCCGCACGGAGACGGGAGCCGGCTGCCGCGCTCGCCCTGCTCTCCACCACCTGGTCCACGGAGCGCGCCGAGGACCGGCTGATGTTCCTCGACTCGCTGCGGACCGGTCTCTCGGGCGCGGACGAGGAGTTCCTGGAGCAGGCGCTCACCGACCGAAGCCGCAATGTCCGCGCGACGAGCGCCGAGCTGCTGTCCGCGCTGCCGCATTCGGCACTCGCCGGGCGCATGGCCGCCCGCGCCACGTCCTGCGTGAACCCCGACCGTACGGGCACGGTCGCGTCCATCGCGGTGGAGGCCCCGCACGAGTGCGACGCGTCGATGCAGCGCGACGGCGTGGTGCCGGTGCCGCCTTCGGGGCGGGGGGAACGGTCCTGGTGGCTCGGCCAGCTGGTGGAGGCCACCCCGCTGGCCACCTGGCGGGCACAGTTCGGCGGGCGTACCGCGCAGGAGATCGTCGGGCTTCCGGTCGCCGACGGCTGGACCGAGGAACTGCACGCCGCCTGGTGCCGGGCGGCGGTGCGGCAACGGGACCCGGAGTGGGCCCGCGCCCTGCTCGGCACCCCCTCGACACCTCCGGCCAACGGTCCGGGGACGGCCTCGCTCGCGGAGCGGTCGAAGCTCCTCGCCACCTTGCCGACGGAGGAGAGGGCAGTGTGGGTGGCCGACTTCATCGCCGCGCACGGATTGTCGGAGGCGTTCCAGCTGCTCGGCGTCTGTGCGGTGCCCTGGGCGGAACCCCTCGGCCGCTCGGTCGTCGACGCGCTCGACATCGCGCGGGACGCCGGGAGTTACCCATGGAGTTTCAGCGGCGTGATGGGCCTGGCCGAACGCTGTCTGAACCCGGCCGAGGCGGACCGGCTCGAAGTCCTCACGACCACCCCTGACGAACCCGAAGGCGCCTCACCGGGTGCGGGGGGCTACTGGTCGGAGGCGTTCCAGCGCCTGGTCTCCACGTTGCGCCTGCGGGCCGCCATGGAGACGGAGCTGACCCCGGGGGCGGCGTAGGCCCGTGGCGACGCCGGCCCGGGCGGCCGACGGGCGCAACGGGCCCGTCGGCCGTGACCGGGCGGGTCAGGCGCCCGCCGTCTGACGGACGTTGGCGTTGACCCAGTCGACGATCGACGTCGTCGTCGCACCCGGGGTGAAGATCTCCGCGACACCCTGGTCCTTCAGCGGCGCGATGTCCGCCTCCGGGATGATGCCGCCGCCGAACACCTTGATGTCCTCCGCCTCGCGCTCCTTGAGCAGCTCGATCACCTTCGCGAAGAGCGTGTTGTGCGCACCGGAGAGGATCGAGAGGCCGATGGCGTCGGCATCCTCCTGGATCGCCGTGTCGACGATCTGCTCGGGCGTCTGGTGGAGGCCGGTATAGATGACCTCCATCCCCGCGTCCCGCAGCGCTCGCGCGATCACCTTGGCTCCACGGTCGTGGCCGTCGAGTCCCGGCTTGGCCACCACCACACGGATCGGACCGGTCACACCCATCACTGCCTCCACATGGATCTCCCGCGCCTGAAGGGCCGGGGATGTGAACGAACGTTATCTACAGCATCCCGCAAGCCGCCGTTTCGCGGTGGACGGGGAGGGGGAAATCACACATGGGACATGTTCGCTGTGCGTCGTTCCTGGACCATGTGGCTCATCGGCCGCACGGGGACGGCCGCAAAGGGAGCCGCTGCGAGGTCGTCGTACCACCGTGCCGTCAGCCGCACGGCACGGTGGTACGACCCATCGGCTGATCGTCCGCCGATCACCGTCGTCCTCGTACGGACACCCCATAAGGGCATACGGGACCGGAGCCGCCCTCCCCTATGTCATTGCAGGAGGTCGGCCATGAAGGTCCTGTCCTTCCTTTCGCCCCTTTCCCCACTGCTGCGCAAGCCGCGCACGCTCCCTGCCCGGCTGTCGTCGACGCTGGTCAAAGCCACCGTGCTGGAGCTGGTGATCCTCGCCGGGCACATCCTCATCTACCCATCCGGGATCACTCCGGAGCGCCGGGACCCTCCGCCCGCACCGGCCCCGATTCCGGAACCGGACCCGGACCCAGCCGGCCCGGAGCGCACCGGCACGAAGCCCGTCGGCCCCACCGCCCTGCTCGCAGGCGGGGGCGCCGGCCGCCCGCCCGTCGTGCTGCTGCACGGGTTCATCGACAACCGCTCGGTGTTCGTCCTGCTGCGGCGCTCACTCGCCCGGCACGGCTGGCGCCATCTCGAGTCCCTCAACTACTCGCCGCTGACCTGCGACGTCCGCACGGCCGCCGAGCTGCTCGGCCGGCATGTCGAGGAGATCTGCACGCGCACAGGACACCGCGAGGTCGACATCGTTGGACACAGCCTCGGCGGGCTGATCGCCCGCTACTACGTGCAGCGGCTAGGCGGTGACCAGCGGGTGCGCACCCTGATCACGCTCGGCACCCCGCACAACGGCACCTCCGTCGCCCCGCCGGCGAGCGCCCACCCCATCGTGCGGCAGATGCGCAGCGGTTCCGCCCTCGTCGCGGAGCTCCGCAGCCCCGCTCCCGGCTGCCGGACCCGGTTCGTCAACTTCTGGAGCGAGCTGGACCGAGTGATGGTGCCGGTCGAGACGGCTTGCATGGACCACCCCGACCTCGACGTGGTGAACGTTCGCGTAACCGGAATCGGCCATCTCGCTCTGCCCGTGCATCCCGCGGTCGCCGCCGGTATCCGGGAGGCACTTGAGTCCCAGGAAGCCGCCACCAGTAGGCCAGGGACCGCCTCGGTGGCCTGAACCGGCGGCGCGACCGGCCTGAACCGCGGCACTCGAATAGAACGCATTTCGAACGTAGGGCCAAGGCTCCGCCTGCTGTCCACCGAAAGGCGGCCGATTGCCCGTTTCCTGAACGGCCGGAACCCGGCGAAGATTGTCGTCGTCACGTACCGCCGGGTACAGTCGCGGCCACTGCTTTCCCCTGGGATCCCCCACGGACCCCGGAACAGGTCCTGCTGCCGAGGCGAGAGAGAAGTTGGTGAACGACCAGCACCCCCACGCCGGGTACGTCGACTACGACAATCACCCCACCGGCAGCTTCGACACCGATCCGCTCTTCGGTGCTCTCCCCGGTCATCACGACGGCTACGCAAGCGGTTACGACACCGCTCAGGGCACCACGTACGGCCACGACACCGGCTACCAGTCCGCCGGGCAGGGCCACAGCGGCACGTACGACTCCACCCAGTGGGACACGGGCGCGCATCAGACCGCCCCGTACGACGCGTACGCCGCCCGCCCGCACGAGCCGCAGCAGTACGACGCCGCCGGCAGCTGGGCACCGGACGCCGGGATTCCGGCACAGGCGGCCGCTCCGGACAACAGCGGGCAGTGGGACACCTCGGGCTGGGTCCAGCCGGGCCGGACCGACCAGTGGGCGACGACCGACACGGGCGCGTTCCCCACCGCCACGTTCCACGCCGCCGGGTACGAGACCGGCGCGTACGCCACCGCGGAATTCGTGGACGCGGGCGCGGACACCGGCGCCTACGACGCCACCGCCTGGAACTCCGGCGCCACGCCCGGGAACGTGCAGTACGAGCCCGAACAGGTGTCGTACCCCTCGTACGAACAACAGCCGGTCGAACACCAGGCTCCCTACGAGGCTTACGAAACAGCCGAGTTCAGCACCGCGGACGTGGACACCGACAGCCACACCACCGCCGAGAACCACACGCACGACACCGCGACGAACGAGCACGAAGCCCACGAGCACGAAGCCGACGAGCCCGACATCGTCATCGCCGCCCCGCACCCCTCCACCTCGCCCCGTCCCGTGGGCCGCGCGCCCCGCGGCGGCGCGGGCAGCCGCGGCCGACGCCGTACCCCCGCCAAGCGATCCGCACTCCTGACCGTCGCCGTTCCCTCGGCCTGCGTCATGAGCGTCGCGGGCATCGCAGCCGCCTCGGTCAGCGGGATCGCCGGTGGCGAGGAGAAGAAGGACGAGACCACGTCGATGGCGGCGGCCGACCCCGCCACCGTCAAGCCGGTGGCGGCCAACAACAAGCTGGACACCCAGCTCGCCAACCTCAGCGCCGACGCCGACGACTTCGCCGACCGCGCCAGCCGTACCCAGGAGCGCATCGACCTGCGGGAGCGGCAGGCCGCCGAGAAGAAGAAGCGCGAGGAGGAGGCCGCACGCCGCGAGGCACTGCGCCCCAAGTTCGCACTCCCGGTCTCGCAGCACGGTCTCAGCGCCTACTACGGCCAGGCGGGCGTCAACTGGATGTCCGTGCACACGGGCGTCGACTTCCCCGTCTCGTACGGCTCTTCGGTGATGGCCGCTACCGACGGCACCGTACGCACCCAGTGGAACAGCGCCTACGGGAACATGGCCATCGTGACCTCACCCGACGGCACCGAGACCTGGTACTGCCATCTGAGCAGCACCCGGATCCGCTCGGGCTCCGTCAAGGCCGGTGACGTCATCGCGTACTCCGGGAACTCCGGCAACTCCACCGGACCGCACCTGCACTTCGAGGTACGGCCCGGCGGCGGCTCGGCGATCGACCCGATGCCCTGGTTCCGCAGCCACGGCCTCAACCCGAACTAGCCGGAACCGACAGCCGGAACCAGCCGCAACTACAGCTTCTCGACCGGCGCGTACCGCAGGAGGAGCTTCTTCGGCCGCTCGTCCCCGAAGTCGACCGTGGCCTTCGCCTGGTCGCCGAAGCCCTCGACCGCCGTCACCGTGCCCAGACCGAACTGGTCGTGCGTGACCCGGTCCCCCACCACCAGCGTGACCACCGGCTTGTCCGAGGTGCGCCGGGTCGCGAAGCCCGACGGGCCGGACTTCGCGCGCGAGGACGACAGCGAGGACGTGATCCCCGACGTCGGTCCCGCCGGAGCCGCCATCGGACCCTTGCGCTTCCACTCCAGATGCTGGTCCGGGATCTCCTCCAGGAACCGCGAGGGCGGGTTGTACGAGGGCTGGCCCCACGCGCTGCGCATCGCCGCCCGGGTCAGATACAGCCGCTCGCGTGCGCGGGTGATGCCGACGTAGGCGAGCCGCCGCTCCTCCTCCAGCTCCTTGGCCTGTCCCAGCGCCCGCATGTGCGGGAAGACGCCGTCCTCCATGCCGGTCAGGAAGACGACCGGGAACTCCAGGCCCTTGGCGGTGTGCAGCGTCATCAGGGTGATGACTCCGGAGCCGTCCTCGTCCTCGTCGGGAATCTGGTCGGAGTCCGCGACGAGCGCGACCTTCTCCAGGAATTCGGCGAGGGTGCCCGCGCCTTCCTCCTCCGCGCGCTCCTGCTCGAATTCGAGCGCGACGGCGGCCAGTTCCTGAAGGTTCTCGATCCGGGTCTCGTCCTGCGGGTCGGTGGACGCCTGGAGTTCGGCGAGGTAGCCGGTGCGCTCCATGACCGCTTCCAGAACGACGGCGGGACCCGCCCCGGACTCGACGATCGTGCGCAGCTCCTCCATCAGCGTGTTGAAGCGCTTCACGGCGTTCGACGAGCGTGCCGCCATGCCGTACGCCTCGTCGACGCGGCGCAGGGCCTGCGGGAAGGAGATCTTCTCGCGCATCGACAGGGCGTCGATCATCGCCTCGGCACGGTCGCCGATGCCGCGCTTCGGCACGTTCAGAATGCGGCGCAGGGGGACGGTGTCCTCGGGGTTGGCGAGGACCCGGAGGTAGGCCAGGACGTCGCGGACCTCCTTGCGCTCGTAGAAGCGCACCCCGCCGACGACCTTGTAGGGCAGGCCGACGCGGATGAAGATCTCTTCGAAGACACGGGACTGCGCGTTCGTACGGTAGAAGACGGCGACGTCGCCCGCCTTGGCGTCGCCCGCGTCCGTGAGCCGGTCGATCTCGTCGGCGATGAACTGCGCCTCGTCGTGCTCGGTGTCCGCCACGTACCCCGTGATCCGGGCGCCGGTGCCGGCGTTCGTCCAGAGGTTCTTGGGGCGGCGGCTCTCGTTGCGCTCGATGACCGCGTTGGCCGCGGACAGGATCGTCTGCGTGGAGCGGTAGTTCTGCTCCAGCATGATCGTGGTCGCGTCCGGATAGTCCTCCTCGAACTGGAGGATGTTGCGGATGGTCGCACCCCGGAAGGCGTAGATCGACTGGTCCGCGTCACCGACGACGCACAGCTCGGCGGGGGCGTCGGCCTCGCCGGACGGGCCCACCAGCTCCCGTACGAGCGTGTACTGCGCGTGGTTGGTGTCCTGGTACTCGTCGACCAGGACGTGCCGGAAGCGGCGGCGGTAGTGCTCGGCGACGTCGGGGAACGCCTGGAGCAGGTGCACCGTCGTCATGATGATGTCGTCGAAGTCCAGGGCGTTGGCCTCGCGCAGCCGCGCCTGGTACATCGCGTACGCCTGGGCGAGGGTCTTCTCGAAACCGTCGGCGGCCTGTCCGGCGAACGTCTCTTCGTCGATCAGCTCGTTCTTCAGGTTCGAGACCTTGGCCGTGAACGACTTCGGCGGGTAGCGCTTCGGGTCGAGGTCCAGATCGCGGCAGACCAGCGCCATCAGCCGCTTGGAGTCCGCGGCGTCGTAGATCGAGAACGACGAGGTGAAGCCGAGGCGCTTGGACTCGCGGCGCAGGATGCGCACGCACGCGCTGTGGAAGGTCATGACCCACATGGCGTTGGCGCGCGGTCCGACGAGCTGCTCGACGCGCTCCTTCATCTCGCCCGCGGCCTTGTTGGTGAAGGTGATCGCGAGGATCTGGCCCGGGTGCACCCCGCGCTCGGCCAGCAGATGGGCGATCCGGTGGGTGAGCACCCGGGTCTTGCCCGATCCGGCGCCGGCGACGATGAGCAGCGGCGAACCGGCGTGCACGACGGCGGCACGCTGCTCGGTGTTCAGCCCGTCGAGCAGCGCGGCGGCGTCGATGACCGGACGAGGGGCGCCGTCGCGGTAATACCCCTCGCGGGGCGGCGGGGGCGCGTCGAAGACGCCCTCGAAGAGACCCTCCGGCACCGCTTCGGGTGCGTGGTCCTCGGGGGGCGGCGGGGGGCCTTCCTCCGAGTTCTGGAGGCCGGTCAGGAAGCTGTCGTCAAAGAGGCTGCTCATCGCTTGACGAGTCTAGGCGGCCCCACTGACACCCCGGGGCCGCATTCCGCAGGACGGCCCGCGGACATGCGCGTACGGAGACGGGTCAGCCACTCCGGGTGAGGGAACCGGAGGTCTCGCCGGGGCCGCGCGTATCGATTTCACCAAGGTCACGAAAATGTATCGGGCATATCGAACATCAACCTTCACAGGGACACCACGGGTTGGCTAGCGTGCTCCGACGGGTGGCCCGTACCCCCTTGAGGCGAACCACGCCGAGCGGGCACCCACGCCGAATCCGGGCTGCCCTCGCGGGCGTTCGGAACCGGGGACCCACAAGCAGCACCGGGGTGAATCGGTCCGCGACCCCCACTTGGACCGTAGGGCAGCCTTCCGTTCCGCCCGAACCCGACAGCTAACCCGGTAGGCGGTCCACGGAAGGAGATGCCGGCCTTGGCGTCGCATCGCAAACCGCGCACCCGTATGCGCACCACCTCACCCGGCGTCGGGCTCACGACGGCGGCACTGGCCTCTGTGACTCTGCTCTCCACGCAGACCGCGACGGCCGCGCCCGCGGCGCCCCGGCCCAGCATCGAGGACGTACAGCAGAAGGTCGACGACCTCTACCGCCAGGCGGGCACCGCGACCCAGCAGTACAACAAGGCGAAGTCCGCCTCCACCGAGCAGCGCTCCAAGGTCGACGGGCTCCTGGACGCCGCGGCGAAGCGGGCCGAGAAGCTGAACGAGACGCGCCGCGAACTGGGCCAGCTCGCGGCGGCGCAGTACCGGAGCGGCGCCGTCGCCCCGACGGCCACGTTCTTCCTCGCGGACGACCCGCAGTCGTACTTCGACCAGGACCAGCTGATGGCGCGGATGACCAGCCAGCAGCAGAAGACGGTCGCCGACTTCCGTACACAGCAGAACGAGGCGGCGAAGAAGCGCGCGGAGGCCACCAAGAGCCTGGAGACGCTCACCGAGGCGCAGACCACGCTGCGCAGCAGCAAACAGCAGGTGCAGGAGAAGCTGACCGAGGCGCGCACCCTGCTGTCGGAGCTGACCGCCGAGGAGAAGGCTCGGCTCGCCGAGCTGGAGCGCAAGAAGGAGGCGGAGGCCAAGCGCAAGGCCGAGGAGCTGGCCCGCCAGCAGGCCGCGGCCGCCGAGGCCGAGCGCAAGGCCCAGGAGGAGGCGGCGGCGAAGGAGGCCGCCGAGGACGCCGCGCAGGAGGCCGAACAGCCCGAGACCGGCACGGACACCGGGACCGGGACCGGCGGCGGTTCGGACGCGGACAGCGGTTACGCCGCCAAGGCGGACAAGGTCCTCGCCTTCGCGCGGGACCAGATCGGCAAGCCGTACGTCTGGGGGGCGACGGGCCCCTCCTCGTACGACTGCTCGGGTCTCACGCAGGCGGCCTGGAAGGCGGCGGGCGTCGATCTGCCGCGTACCACCTGGGATCAGGTCGAGGTCGGCACACGGGTGGCCACGGCGGATCTGCAGCCGGGCGACCTGGTCTTCTTCTACGACGACATCAGCCACGTCGGCATCTACAAGGGCGACGGCATGATGATCCACGCGCCCAAGCCGGGGGCGAACGTGCGCGAGGAGTCGATCTACTACATGCCGATCTACGGCAGCGTACGGCCGGCGTGACACGGCCCTCCATGGGCCGGGCCGCGTGACAGGCGCCCGGCCCATGGAGGCCCCACGCCCCTTCGAACCGCGCGCTCCCCTCCCGGACTCCCGTGCGATCATGCGAAAAACTTGAGGGTCAAGGGAGTTGGACGTGAACGCGGGTGGGGAGCGGGACGGTTCGTCCGTGCCTGACGAGGAGTGGGAGCGGTTCCTGCGGGAATCGGCGGACGTCCCGGCGGACGCGCCGAAGGAGCCCTCGGCGCGTGCCCGCGACGTGGCCCGGCGGATGCGCGAGGAGCCCGCGCCCCCGGAGCCCTGGCGGGGTTACACCCCGGCCCGGCCGAAGCGCAGGAAGGGCTGGTACCTGGTCGGACTGCTTGCCTCACTGGCCCTGCTGGTCGTGGCGGTGGATCCCGGGCAGGTGGCCGGATGGCTCGGCGGGGACGAAGGCCGGGGCGAAAGCCGGGGCGTAGGCAGGGACGCACCGTCAGCGGCCGGGGCGGCGGGTCCGGACGAGCGGCCCACGCTCGACGAGCCGTTCAGGGGGTCGCCCGCGGCGGGCTGGGCGAGCGGCACCGCCGGCATCACGCTCCCCACGGCGAAGGCGACCGGGTGGATGAGCGCGGCGCAGGTCGAGAAGGCCCTGGAGCGGACCCTGGACTTCCTTGCCGCGTCCAGCCTGGATCCGGAGGTGCTGGGCGGCGAGCGCCCCGACCGGGCGATCGCACTGATCAACCCCCATCAGCGGGATGTCCAGGACTACCTGAAGGCCGCGTTCCGCGCACCGGACGAGGAGAACGACCCGCTGCTGCTCTTCAGCAGGTTCAAGCCGTCCCACGCCCGCCTTGTCGGGGACTCGATCAGGACGCGGGGCCGGATGACCGCCCGGGAGGGCGAGCGCGGCGCGCTCCAGGTGACCGCCGACGTCACGTACGTGTATCCGGTGGCGGCGCCGGGCGGCGACGAGGTCGAGCGCACCATCGTGCGTCGCGAGCTCGTTCTGAACTGGGACGATCCCGCGAAGGTGATCACCGAGCGGGGGACCTTCTCGCTGGTCTCGTACAGGACCGACACGGCCAACGGCGGCTGCGAGAGCTCCGGCGGCTACCTCACCCCGGTCTTCGGCGCCGGGAACCCGGCCGCCGGAACGGACGGCGGACCCGCGGTCGACCCCTACGACCGCGAGACGTCGATGGACGAGCGGATGAAGAGCGCTGACGAGGGGTGCGGAACGGTGACGCGGTCCTGACCCGGTCGGAAGCCGCTCAGGTCCAGAGCGTGGCGATGAAGATGTTGGCGACCGTCAGACCGCCGACCGCGGCGAACTCGCCCTTGCTCGCCTTCTCCTCGTCCCGCCTGATGTAGACGAGCGCGAGGATCACGACCAGGACCAGCAGCTTGATGCCGATCTTTATGTTGTTCACGGTCTGGTCGTCGGCCTGGTTGAGGCCGACCAACGCGACTCCCGTGACCAGCATGGTCAGTGCGCCGTGCAGCATGGCCGGTACGAAGCGGGCCGTGCCGGCGCCCATCGCCTTCATCTGGGTCAGGAAACCGCCCAGCAGCGAGGCGATGCCGATGATGTGCAGGGCGACGAAGACATTGATGAGTACGTCCATGGCTCCGCAGCCTAGCCGGGCCCTTATCACCCCTCGCCGGTCAGGTCCCGCTACCTTCCGACTTCGCTCGCGCCTGTACGAATTGCCTGACTCTGGTGCTATTTTTCCGGTCACGCAGAGGTGGCGAAACGTCACATCAAGGCAATAGCTGTCAATGCGACTCTTTCCCGTGTCGTGGGTTTAGCGTCCCTTCTCAGATGACCGGCTTCCACCGCCCCGTACCGGACGGCACCCGGTCGTCTGCCGGGAGATCCGGTGGCGGGCCACTTCCCCCTGTGGTGTCCCGTCACCGGGCCCTCCCGGGCCCGCCGGTAGCTTCCGACGGGCAGCCGAACAGGAAGGACGCGGCCCTCGTGGCAGCACACCGGAAAGCCGCTCACCGGAAAGCCGGGCAGCGCCCGTTCACCGGCCCTGCCGCCCGCACCGCGGCGACCCTGGCCTTCGCAGGGGCCGCGACCGCAACCGCCTTCGACGGCGCGGCGCAGGCCGACCCGCAGCTGACGCCGACCCAGGTCAGGGCCAAGATCGACCGGCTGTACCACGACGCCGAGGTCGCCACAGAGCAGTACAACGGCACGAAGGAGAAGGCGACCGCCGCCGCCAGGTCCCTGGACACGCTGCGCGACGAGGCCGCCCGCAGGACCGAGCGCCTCAACACCGCACGCGGCACGCTGGGCTCGCTCGCCACCGCCCAGTACCGCTCCGGTGGCCTCGACCCCGCCGTACAGCTGGCGCTCTCCTCCGACCCCGACCAGTACCTGGAACGCGCCTCGTACCTGAACCGTGCCGGTGACCGCCAGGCCGCGGTCCTCAACGGAATCCGCCGGCAGGTCACCGGTGTCGCCCAGCTCCGCGCACGGGCGGAGGGCGAGCTCGCGACGCTCACCGCGCGCCGGGCCGAGCTGACGGAGCACAAGAAGACCGTCCGCACGAAACTGGCAGACGCCAGGCGCCTCCTGGACACCCTGACCGACGCCGAGCGCGCCGACTACGAGCGCTCGGCCGACGCGGCGCACGGCGGCGCCGCCACCCGCGCCGACCGCAGCACCCCGCGCGGCGCGGTCAGCGCCCCCAACGCCCGTGCCGCGCAGGCCGTCGACTTCGCGTACACGGCGCTCGGCAAGCCGTACGTCTGGGGCGCCACCGGCCCCTCCTCCTTCGACTGCTCCGGCCTCACCCAGGCCGCCTGGCGCTCAGCGGGTGTATCGCTGCCCCGCACCACGTACACCCAGATCAACGCCGGACAGCGCGTGTCCCGCTCCGAACTCGCCCCCGGAGACCTGGTGTTCTTCTACTCGGGCATCAGCCACGTCGGGCTGTACATCGGCGGCGGCCAGATGATCCACGCACCGCGCCCCGGAGCGCCCGTGCGTGTCGCGCCGATCGACCAGATGCCCTTCGCGGGAGCGACCCGGGTGGCATAGGCCCCCGGCGCCCCGACAGCACCGGTCAGCCCGCCGGTCCGTCAGCGCCGGCCAGCTTGCCCTCGATGAGATCGGCGGCGCGCGGGGTGCCGCCCTCGGCCCGTGCGTCGGCGCGCAACTGTGCCGACCGGCGGGCGCACTCCGGGTCGGTGGACAGTTCATCGAGGGCCGCTCTCAGGGTCTCGGCAGTGGCGTCCTGGGTGTCGATGCGGCGGGCAACTCCCAGCTCCACGAGCCGGTCCGCGTTCATGAACTGCTCGGCGCCCTGGGGCACGGCGATCATCGGGACGCCCGCAAGGAGTGCTTCGCCGCAGCCGCCCATTCCGGCGTGCGTGACGAAGGCGTCCGCCTGCTCCAGGATCGCCCTCTGCGGGACCCAGGAACGCACCTCGACGTTGGGCGGGATGTCGCCGAGTTCGTTCGGGTCGGTGTACTTGCCGATCTGGAGCACGATGTGCCAGCCGGGCAGGTTCCCGTACGCCGCCACGCACTGGCGGTAGAACTCCGGCTGTCGCGTGTACGCCGAGCCCAGGGAGATCAGCAGTACGTTCTCCGCGTCCGCGGGCCGTTTCCACTCGTCCGCGTCCCCGCGTGCGTCGAAGCACGGCCCGACGAAGGTCACCGAGTCGGTGTCGACCTTGTCGGCGTACGGCTGCATCGCCCTGGGGATCAGGGCGAGCGCCCGTGCGGGAGGACCGGAGAAGGCGTCCACGTCCGTGGTGGTCGCCCCGCACTCGGCGAGCCAGCCCGCGAACCTCGCCCGGTACGCGTCGGCACCAGGCAACTTCCGCAGGTGCACCGCGACCTCCTCCTCATAGCCGTCCCAGGCCACGAACGTCGGAGACAGCTGCATGAGGGAACGGCCCTGCGATTCGGCGAGGGCTCGCGCGGCGTAGGCACCGATGTCGTACAGATACAGGTCCGCCCGGTCGTGGTCGTAGGCGGCGCGCAGCTGAGGAAGTGCCTGGACGGCGTCGTCGAGGAACAGGCTCGCCGCGGCGATGGCGTCGTCGGGCCAGTTGTTGTCGGCAACAGGCAGCACGGAGGTGCAGGGGACGAATTCGGCACCGGCGGCCGTGATCCGGTCGGCCACGGCCGGGTCGTTGGCGTAGGTGACCCGGTGTCCGCGGGCCACCAGCTCGCGAATGATCTCAAGGCTTGGCAGGACGTGGCTGATGATGGGGATGCCGACCATCGCGATGTGGGCGCGGCGAGGGGACATGGGCGATCACTCGTTTCGGGTGCGGGGTGGGCATGGCGGGATCGGTGCTCTTCAGCCGCTGATCGCGGGCACTCGGGCGGGGCGCAGAGCCAGATGCGTTCCTCTCCAGCGCCGCCGCAGCAACCGGTCGTGGCTGACGAGGACGACGGTGCCGGCGAAACCGGCCAAGGCGGCCTCCAGTTCCTCGGCGAGCGCCGGGGACAGGTGGTTGGTGGGCTCGTCGAGCAGCAGGACGTCCGCAGGCCGGCTGACCAGCCGCGCCAGAGCGAGCCGCTGCCGCTGGCCGGTGGAGAGCCGCGCGACCGGAACCTCCAGCCGGGCACGGTCGAACAGCCCCAGGGCCAGCAGCCGTTCGGCGTGGTCCTCGGCCTCCCCCACCCGCCCACGGGCGTACGCGGCCAGAAGGGTCTCGTCCGCCGAACCGGAGTCGGGGTCCTGCGGGAGGTACCCGATCCGGCCGCGCCTGTCGACGTACCCGTTGCCCGGAGCCAGGTTCCCGGCCAGGACGCGCAGCAGGGTGCTCTTGCCCGCACCGTTCTCGCCCGTGATCAGCAGGCGGTCACCCGCCCGGACTGTCAGATCGACCGGGTCGAGTCTGCCCGCGACGGCGACCCCGACAGCGTCGAGCACGGCGCCGTGCAGCTGTCCGGCCCGCAGCACAGGGGAGAAGTTCAGAGGCTCCGGCGGGGCCGGGACCGGGTCGGCCAGCAGACGGCGCAACCGTTCCTCGGCGTTGCGGACGCGGCTGGCCAGGGACTGCTGCACACGGGCGCCGGCCTGGTTGTAGGACAGTTTGTCGCCGTCCTTCATCGGTCGGCCGGGAGCCACCCGGCGGGCGGTGACCGCAGCCGAGTCGCGCACCTGGTCGACCTCGGCCACCCACCGGTCGTGATGCTCGGCCCAGCGCCGCCGCGCCGCCGCCTTCTCCGCGAGGTATCCGGCGTAGCCGTTGCCGTACCGGACGACGCCGCGCCGGTCCCCGTCCACCTCCAGCAGGCTTGTCGCGACGTGTTCGAGGAAGCCCCGGTCGTGGGAGACGACCACTGTGGTGCCCCGCCTGCTGCGCAGGTGCTCCTCCAGCCATGCCACGGCGGCCTCGTCCAGATGATTGGTCGGCTCGTCCAGCAGCAGTACCTCCGGGGCAGCTGCCAGCACCGCTGCCAGACGCAACCGGACCTGTTCGCCGCCGGAGAGACTGCCCAGGGGCGAGGCGCGGTGCACCTGCTTCAGACCGAGGCCGTGCAGGGCGCGTTCCAGCCGGGCATCGGCGTCGTATCCACCGCGCAGCTCGAAGGCCGAAACCGCCTCGCCGTAGGCGCCGAGCGCCGACTCGTCACCGTCGGCCATCACTGTCTCCAGGCGGCGCATCCGCGCTTCGATCGCACGAAGATCGCCCAGTGCCCGGTCGATGACCTGCTGGGCCGTCATATCCGCCGGCAGGCCCCCGTCCTGGGCGAGGTAGCCGACGCCGCCGTCGGCCTGAAGGATGATTTCCCCCTGGTCGGGGCGCTCCCGATCGGCGAGCAGCCGCAGCAGGGTGGTCTTGCCGGACCCGTTCTCGCCGACGATCCCGGTGCACTCACCTTTCGCGAGCGAGAAGGTCACCGAGTCGAGAACGGACCTGCCGTCGAAGGATTTGCTGACCGCGAGCGCGGTGATCTGCGTGGGCATACGAGCGACTCCGAAGCTGTCGGGGACGAAACGGCCGTCTGGGACCGCAAGGCCGGAAGAACGCTTCGGAAGAGCATCGACGACTCCACTAGTGCGACAACTGTTACTTTAAGATGCTGACAGATCCATCCACACCGAGCAACCGGATTCCCGATGACAGACCCACCGGCGCCGCCGGACCGTCGACCGGGCGGTCGCACCGCCCGTATCCGCGCCCAAGTGCTCGACGCGGTGCGCGCCGAACTCGGTGAAAACGGTTACGAGGGGCTGACGATGGAGGGCGTCGCGGCCCGCGCCGGCGTGCACCGCGCCACGGTCTACCGGCGCTGGGAGGACATCGGTGGCCTGCTCGCCGACGTCCTGGACTCCGCGGGCGAGGACGACTGGCAGCCCGCGGACACCGGCTCGCTGTGCGGCGATCTGACAGCCCTCAACGACGAGATCCAGGAGTCCCTGGTCGCGCAACCGTCGATCCCCGAAGCCCTGATCGCCGCATCGTTCCGCTCCGCGCGGGCCGCCGACGCCCAGCAGCGGCTGTGGGAGGACCGGTACGCGCGCTGCGAGGTCGTCGTCGAGCGCGCCGTCGAACGCGGTGAACTCCCGCCGCACACGGACGCGCGGCGGCTGCTGATCGCCGCCACCGCGCCGCTCTACCACCAACTGGTACTCATGCGGACGACTCCCGATCCGAAACTGCCGGGTCACGCGGCCACCACCGCAACCCTGGCCGCCGCCGCCGGAGCGTTCGGCCCGGAGACCGAGCACCCGGCGTGAGGAGCCCCGCCCGAGGAGCTCCGCCGAGGCTCAGACCAGCCTGCGCGCCGTCGCCCACCGGGTCAGCTCGTGCCGGTTGGACAGCTGGAGCTTCCTGAGCACCGCCGAGACGTGCGACTCGACCGTCTTCACCGAGATGAAGAGCTGCTTGGCGATCTCCTTGTACGCGTATCCGCGCGCGATCAGCCGCAGCACCTCGCGCTCGCGCTGGGTCAGCCGGTCCAGGTCCTCGTCGACCGGCGGCGCGTCCGTCGAGGCGAAGGCGTCCAGCACGAAGCCGGCCAGCCGCGGCGAGAACACCGCGTCGCCGTCCTGGACCCGGAAGACCGAGTCGACCAGGTCCGTGCCGGTGATCGTCTTGGTGACGTAGCCGCGGGCGCCGCCCCGGATGACTCCGATGACGTCCTCGGCGGCGTCCGAGACGGACAGCGCCAGGAAGCGCACCGGGTTCTCGGCCGCACCCATCATCGGGGCGCAGCGCCGCAGCACCTCCACGCCGCCGCCGCCCGGCAGATGGACGTCTAGGAGGACGACCTCGGGGCGGGTCGCGGTGATGACCGTGACGGCCTGGTCGACGTCGGCGGCCTCGCCGACGACCTCGACTCCGGTCTCCTCGGTACGGCCGATCTCGGCCTGGACCCCGGTACGGAACATCCGGTGGTCGTCGACGAGCACGACCCGTACCCGCCGCTCCGGGCCCCCGGTGGCTTCGGTGTTCTCGGTCATTCGCCCGCCCTTTCCATCTCCAGCTCGACTTCCGTGCCCCCACCGGGCACCGAACGCAGCCGCGCCGTACCGCCGTTGCGCTGCATCCGGCCGATGATTGATTCTCGTACGCCCATCCTGTCGCCCGGGACCGAATCCAGGTCGAATCCCGGACCGCGGTCCTTCACGGAGACGAAGACGGTACGGCCCTCGACTTCCGCGTACACCTGGACGGCCCCGCCCTCGCCACCGTACTTGGCGGCGTTGACCATCGCCTCGCGTGCGGCCTGCATCTGGGCGGCCAGCTTCTCGTCGAGGGGGCAGTCGCCGACGACGACGACCTCCAGCGGGACGCCGTGCTTGTCCTCGACCTCGGCGGCGGCGCGCTTGACCGCCTCGGCGAGGCTCGAGGGTTCGTCGTCCTCGTCCTTGCCGGTGCCCTCGGGGTTGTACAGCCAGTTGCGCAGCTCGCGCTCCTGGGCGCGGGCCAGCCTGCGGACCTCGCCGCCGTCGTCCGCGCTGCGCTGGATCAGGGTGAGGGTGTGCAGGACCGAGTCGTGTACGTGCGCCGCGACCTCGGCGCGCTCCTGGGCGCGGATGCGCATGAGCCGCTCCTCGGAGAGGTCCTGCGTCATCCGTACGAGATAGGGACCGGCCAGCAGGGCGATGCCGGTGAGTACGGCGATGGCCGCTGTCATCACGTTGCCGAGCTGGGCCGCCGAGCCGCGGACCACCATGAAGACGGCCAGGCCGAGGCCGACCAGTGCCACACCGGCCAGTCCGCGGGCCAGTTGCAGCACCCGGCGGCGGCGGCCGACCTCCATCCAGCGGGCGCGCCGCGCGTTGTCGGCCTGGCGCCAGACCAGTACGGAGCCCGCGCCGATCAGGAGCGTCGGCCAGATGTAGCGGTCGGCCTTGCTGCCCATGTCGACGTTGCCGACGAAGATCACGGCGCCGATGAGCAGCGCGACGAGCGCGAAGAACTGTCCCTTGTCCGGCTTGCGGAGCCGGCGCCGGCCGTCCGGGGCGGTCTCGAAGACGGAACGCGGCGCGTCCACACCGCCGACGCCGAGCGGCACGACGATCCAGAACACGGCGTACAGCAGGGCGCCCAGGCCGTCCGCGAAGAACAGCCCGAGGAAGAGGAACCGCACCCAGGCGACGGGCAGCCCGAGGTGCCCGGCCAGCCCGCGCGCGACACCGCCGAGCAGCCGTCCGTCGGCGCTTCGGTACAGCTTGCGTACGGGCGGCTCCTCCGGGTCCGGTGCGAGGGAGCTTGCGGCTCGGGTCGTGGCGGCTGGCATACGACGATCGTCACACGTACGCGCGTGCGGTGGCATCAGGGTCGGCCCCTATTCGACCCTGACTCGTGCACGGGAGCGCTTCACGGCCCCCAGGGGTCCCGGTAAGGCAATATCAGGGACCGTCCAGGGTCGGGGCGGGTGCCGCGGAGGCGTACGGACCGTCACCATGGGGGCATGACCGCTACCCAGGACGCCTCCCCCGGCGTCACGCCGCCCCCCGAGCCGAAACCGCAGCTGCACCGCAGCTCGCGGCAGAAAGTGGTGGCCGGGGTGTGCGGCGGGCTCGGCCGGTACTGCGACGTCGACCCGGTGATCTTCCGGATCGTGCTCGGCGTCCTCTCGGTGACCGGCGGCATCGGACTGATCTTCTACGGCTTCGCGTGGCTGCTGCTCCCGCTGGACGGCGAGGAGGAGAACGAGGCGCGCAAACTGCTGTCGGGCCGGGTGGAGGGCGCGTCGCTGATCGCTCTGGTGCTCGCCCTCGTCGGCTGCGGGCTGTTCCTCTCGATGCTGCACAACGGCGGGATGCTGGCCTTCGCCGCGATGCTGTCGCTCGCCGTCATCGGCTCCACCGTCTGGGCGCAGCACCGCAGGACGGCCGTGCCCGACACTCCGCCGGCCACCGCGGCGGCGCAGGCGCCCGGGGGCACTCCGGGCCACGGGGCGCCGCCCGAGGTGAAGGCCCCGCCGACGCCCGGCAGCCCCTCCTGGTGGCGCGATCCGATCGTCAAGGACGGCACCTCGGGCCCGGTCGGGCCCGGCTATCTGTGGGGACCCGAGGACGCGACTCCGGGCTCCTGGGCCGCGCCGCCGGGCACCCGGACGGCCACGGCGGACGCCCCGTACAGCGCCCCCTACCGTCCTCCGGGGACGCGGGGACCGCGCTCGATCGGCGGCCTGGTCTTCCTCCTCGCGCTGATCGCGGGCGGTCTGGGCACGGGGCTGAGCTGGGACTCCCAGCCGCTGGGTACGAGCCTGCAGGCCGGGCTCGCCGCCGCGCTCGCGGTCTTCGGCCTGGGACTGGTGGTCAGCTCGTTCCTGGGGCGGACCGGGTTCGGCACGCTCTTCCTGGTGGTGGTCACGGCCGGGCTGCTGGCCGGCTCGGCGGCCGTACCGAAGGACATCGGCACCGACTGGGTCCGCACGGAGTGGCGCCCGGCCTCGGTCGCGGCGGTCCAGCCCCGGTACGAGCTGGGCACCGGTGTCGGCAAGCTCGACCTGTCCGGGGTCACGGTCCCCGTCGGTGAAACCCTCGTCACGGAGCTGGAGGTCGGTGCGGGCCGCGCGGTCGTCGTCGTACCCAAGGGCGTGACGGTGAAGCTGGACGCGGAGGCGGGTCTCGGGGACATCCAGCTGCCGGCCCAGAAGCCCGAGGACGTGGATGTGGGCCCGAGCCGGACGAGCAAGGAAACCCTTGCGCCGCCCGGGGGCGGCAAGCCGGCCGGCACGGTCGAGCTGAGACTGGAAGTCGGCGTCGGACAAGTGGAGGTCATCCGTGCTGCGTCATGAGTTCCGGCCGGGCCGCGCGGTGACGGGCGTCGTGATGCTCGTCCTGGCCGCCGGTTACGCGGCGGACGCGGCGGGAGAGTGGGACGCCCCGTGGACGTTCTTCCTCCCGCTGTTCTGCGGCGGCCTCGGGCTGGCCGCCACGGCTACGTGGGTGAGCTACAGGTTGCGCCGCCGTCGTGCCGCGAGGAAGGCGTCCGCGGAGAACGCGGCGGCGCCCGCGAGCACCAGCGGCAGCCAGGCCATGAGGTAGATCAGGTCGTTGCCGTAGTAGTACGGCTCGGTCTGCCAGCTCACGGTCAGCCACAGGCTGAGCGAGATCATCGCGCCGCCGAGCGCGGCGAGCCGTGCGAACAGTCCGACGAGGGTGCCGAGCCCGACAGCGAGTTCGCCGATCCCGATGGCGTAGCCGAAGCCGACGGGGCTCTTCAGCGCCAGGTCGACGAGGGCCGGGATCGCGGAGGAGTCCCGTACACCTCGCATCATCTCGCCGATCGAGCCTGCGCCGTCGGCGGACATGAAGCCGCTGTCGGTCAGCTTGTCCAGACCGGCGTAGATGAAGGTGACTCCGAGGAAGATCCGCAGCGGCAGCAGCGCGTACTGCCTGGCGCGGTCCCGGAGACTGGCCGGTTCGCTCAGTCCGTAGGTGTTTCCGTAGCCGTTCATGGCTGACCCGCCTTCCATTGACCCGTCACCAGACGATACGTACGCGGGGATCGGCCTGCTCACCGGGTGTGGGCCGGTCAGCAGGCATCCGTGGCCCTGGGCACCAGCGCCCACGCCTCGGCCACCGCCGTGGCCACGTCGGGCACCTCCAGGCCCAGTGCGCGCAGCCGGCCGGCGATGTCGGCGACGGTGGTGGTGAGGCGGTGGGCGCAGAGCAGGAGGTGCTCGAGGCCGACGGGCTCGTCGAGGGGCAGCCACGCACCGTCGTGTTCAGCGTCCTCCCTCAGCAGGAGCAGTTCCTCCGGCCTGTACGGGTCGAGCGGGTAGTCGTCGGGCGAGATGTCGGCGCCGGCGGCCCGGAGGTGTCTGGCGACGTCGGACGGGGAACGGCGGGCGAGGTGCGAGACGGCCCGGACGTAGGCGGGACGGACGGAGAGGTCGTCGCGGAAGCCGCCGCCGAGGCTCTGGGACGTGCCCGGGTAGCTGCCCAGCAACTCGCTCAGCCACGCCGTCGCCTCGAAGCCGTCCCCGTCCGGTGCCAACGTCTGCACAGTGGCTCCGAGTGCCCGCAGACGCGCGCGAGCCTCGTCCACGGTCATACCGGCCGCGTCGGCAGCGAGCACCACGTGGCGGAAGGACACGTAGTCCAGTGGGGCCACCCAGGGGTTGTGCGGGCTGCCGTCCCTTCTGAGCAGGATCTCGTCGGTGTCGCTCACCTCCGGCAGACTTTCGCCCCAGGCATCGGGCACGTCCAGTCCTCTGAGCCGCATCGCCTCCGCCGTCCGCTCGTGCTCCCAGCCCAGTTCGGCGGCCACCTGGATCACATGGGCCATGGGGATCGATTCGCGCACGGTCTTCTGGGTGTACGGGATCCAGGGCCCGGCCAGTGCCCGTTCCGTCCGCTCGTCGAACACGTCGAAAGCGGACTCGGGCAGCTCCGCGGAAGTCATGCCCCGGGCGGCCAGCCGGTCCCGTACGTCCGTGACGGTCCAGCCCAGCCGTCCGGCCGTGATCGCCAGATGCGCGATCGGCACCGGCACCCGGGGGTCGAGACCTTGGCGCAAGCGGCTGTCCGCGCCGTGGACTTGGGCCAGCAGCACGAGATCGTCCTTGTCGAGGGCATCTGGGAGGTCGTCGTAGGGAACGTCGACCGCGAGGGAGCGCAGCCGCCGGGCGACCTCGGGGAGGGAGGCGTATGTCTCCCGGGCCAGCGCGTGCAGGTCCAGGAGCGTGGCGGGCCCGCGAAGATCGAGCCGTCCCCGTCCCGCGACCGGGAGGACGAGCAGATCCATGTCTGCCTGTGCGGGCAGCGCGTCCTCGGGAAGCCCGTCGT
Source organism: Streptomyces sp. NPDC055749 (assembly GCF_053617235.1). Lineage (NCBI taxonomy): Bacteria > Bacillati > Actinomycetota > Actinomycetes > Kitasatosporales > Streptomycetaceae > Streptomyces > Streptomyces sp. NPDC055749. The sequence continues at coordinate 167,800 of NZ_JBSHFH010000011.1, forward strand.
GCACGAGACAGCCGTGTGCCTCCAGCAGCCGGACCGCTCGGTCCCTCGTGCAGTTCTTCAAACGGGCCATCCGGTACACGTCCGCGAGGGACGCCACCGGGCGACCGCCCTCCGGGCCGGGCACGGTGAGTTGCCAGCCGCCGCTGAGGTCGTTGAGGTCGTCGAGGTTCTGCGTTGCGCACCGGTACCGGCTGAGCACCTTCCGTACCTCATGGACGCCGAGCCCGCGCGCTTCCGCCAGATCCACGATGTGCTCGTGGCTGATCACGCTGGCGTAGAAAGTCGAGGAATGCCCCGGCCGGTACCGCTCAAGATCGCGGAACAGCCCGGCTTCCACCGACTCCGGTTCCAGCAGCGACGAGCAGGGCGCCGTGTCGTATCCGAGCTCCTGGAGGAGCACCAGCACCTCGGCCAGTTCCTGTGGGCTTCTGTCGCGGCAGGCGCTCATCAGCTGGCGCGGTCCGATCGCACCGCCCGGGCGGACCGATGGCCTCAGACCGTCCGCGTCCTCACTGGTCAGGCTGGTCAGTTCGGCAGCGGACAGCAGCGCGACCCGTTCCGGCACCGGCAGCGCCAGCCCCAGTCCGGCAAGGCGCCCGGCAGCCCAGCCGCGGGACTCGTGCAGCTGCTCGGCACGCTCGTAGACGAGCGCGGGCGAGACCCATGCGTCCCAGGTGGTGTCCGATTCCTCCGATCCTTCCCGGTTGTGGCCCAGGAGCTCGGAGTCCGACGGCGACGCGGGGCGCAGGCGTACCGTGCCCAGCTCGGGCGGACACGTGTCTCCGAGCGCCGCGCGCACCTCTTCCGGGAAGTGGGCGGCGTAGCGCCAGAGCGCGAGATGTCCGGGGAGGTGCGTGGTCATGTCCTTGGACCTGTAGGTGGACCTGTGCCGCGCGAACGGCCGCTCGCCCACCCAGGTGGCCCTCAGCTCACGGTCCCCGAGCCGGAATCCGGTGTCCCGCAGGGCGGCGGTCCCGTCCTTGTAGACGAGTTCCGCACCCACTCTGACCAGCCCGGCCACGATCGCGTCGGCGATCCGCGGCTCCGCTTCCGCGATGCTCTCCAGCCACGCCACCGTGAGCACCCCGCTCCTGCTCAGTGCCTGGGCAGCGTCCTTCTTGCTGAGCAGGGAGAAAAGGGCGGGAGCGACCTCGTCGAGGATCTCGGACCGGTTCACGGAGAGCCGGGGCAGCTCCTTCTTGCCCGAGGTCTGGAGCACGGGACCCCGGAGATTGACGACGGCCCCGCGCATATCCATCGCGTCTCCCCTGCTCCGCGCCTGCCCACCGTCCCCCCGGAACCAGTGCCCGCGCACCGAGATGCCGTCGACCAGCAGCGCCCCGCCTCGCTCGCACCAGAACACCTTGCCGCCGGGCACCGGGGCGACGTCCCCCTCGGCCTCGATGACCGGGTCCGTCCCCGTATCGGGTTTGCTGCTGTACACCTCCGGCTCCCAGGTCTCCGCATCACTGCCCACGTGTTCCGCCTCCGTGCGGAAACGGGCCACGCCCAGCACGGACCGCAGCACCTTCACGCACGAGAAGTCCTTCAGGTCCTCGCGCAGATAGAGGCGAATGCGGGTGCCGCAGTCGTCACGGACGAACTTCGGCTCCTCCTGGCACTGGGCCACCTGGAAGAGGTGCTCCGGGCCGTCGATCGTGACGCGGAGCGCGGTTGGCTCCGCCTTGCCGTCGGGCCGGAACTTGCGTGTGATCACTTCGATCTCGTCCGCGATCATGAAGTAGCTGAGGACGCCGATGCCGAAACGGCTGTTCTGCTGGACGGTGATGCCGCGCTGCCGCCAGGTGAGCATCTCCTCCTGGAACGAGCTGAGATGGGAGAGCCTGGCCCCACCCTGCGCGAAGGAGTGGAGCAGTTCGCGGCGGCCCATGCCCGAGCCGTTGTCGACGCAGTCGACGTACCAGCGTCCCCGGGTGCGGTCGAACTGCTGGGTGAACTCGATCGCACCCCGCCAGTCCGGGTCCTCCCCCTGCTTGGCGAGGACCTGCTCCCTCGCCTCGCGCACCTGGCAGGCGTCCATCGCGTTCTGGTACAGCTCGCGGATGGCCAGATGGCGGTCGCCGTACAGCGCCTCGCCGGTGAGCAGATCCCGTACGCGCGTGGCGTCGAGGCCGAATCGGGTGGCGATCGGGTAGAACCGCGGCTCGCCCGTCTCGGGGTCCGGCTCCGGCGTCACCTCGATGTCCGACGCCCTGCTCGGCAGATCGGCGAGCCCGGGAATCCGCAGATTGCTGCAGAACAGTCCGTCCAGCGCCTGCACCTGCTCCTGGAGGGCGACCATCAGCGCCTGGTGGCCACACTCTGCCTTCAGCGTCAGGGTGCCCCTGTTCCCGGTCGTCATGGACCACTGGGCGCCGTCGACGGCGAGTCGTACGCGTACCAGCCCGATGGGCTCACGGCCCCCCAGGTGCTCCACGAGGACCGAGGGGAGCTCACTGCGGTCGAGCGCCATGAGGCGGGCGACACAGAGCATGAGCCCGACCCGCTGGCAGGCGGGCCCGTCCTCGGGTGCCCGCACCGCCAGGACCGGTGGTTCGGCAAGGACACCGCCGCCGTGCCGCATGGCACGGAACAGCCAGGACATGACCGGCGGGCTGAACTCCTCCTCCAGCTCGTCGGTACCCGCGAGCATGTTCTGGAGGAAGCGGACCAGGTCGTCGGAACGGTCGTGCGCGTTCCCGGGGTCGCAGAGGGTCTGGTGGAGCACCCATGCCTCGGCCACCCTGCGGTCCCGCCGCGAGGCCCCTGCGACCCCCTGGCGGTCCCCTCCCGGGCCGGCCGCTCCGCCACCGGGGTCGGTCTGCCGCTGGAGCCTCGGGTACTGGTCCCACTCGGTGCGCAGGTCCCGGTAGTCGGCCCGTGCCGCCAGCCGGACCCGGAAGCCGAAGTACAGCGCGGGCGCCACCGCGAGCAGTGCCGCCTCGACCGGGGTGAACGCGGCGACTTCGGGGCGGTCCACGAGATACGCCAGGCGCTCGGAGGTCCGCAGGTCCGACTCCCAGTCGAGCCACGGGTCGTCACGCAGCTTCTCCCGCTCGGACGCCAGCTCACGGTCGAGTGCGCGGACCACCGTCTCGGCCTGCGCCCGCCACTCCTCGGCCTCCTGGGTGTCGGCGACCTTGGCCCACACCGGATGCTCCCGCACCAGCCGGACCCGCCGCCCCGCCGTGGACCGTTCGGGCAGGACGACGAACCGAGGGCTCAGGGTCTCGCCGCCGAGCCTGGGCACCTGCCGGGGCGGCGGGTTCGACTGCCGGGTACGGAGATCGGCCATCGCGGATTCCAGCAGGACGCAGAGCCGGTCGGCGAGGAGTTCGCCCTGGGCGTCGGCAAGCACGTCCCGCATCGCCTGCGTGAAGAGGCTGAAGCGGGCGCCGTCCGGGCCCGCGACGGCTGCGGTCCTCTCCGGTTCGCACGCCATCAGATAGCCGAGCTTGTCCGTGCCGGCCGGCACCTTGAACGCGCTCCCGTCGTCCTCCAGCCGGTCGCGGCAGGCGTCCACGACGAAGAGGACCTGCTCGGCCGCGCTCCGCCCCACCTGTTCCGCCCAGTCGCCCTCGAGGTTGACGTTGGTCGTCGAGAGGGCCTGCTCGCTCCAGGTCTCCACGGAGGAGTCGGTCCCGGCGAACCAGTGCTGCCCGGCGTGATGGAAGCCGTGGCCGCTGAGGAAGACCATCAGATGCTGGCCGGCGTGCCCGTCGGCGATGAACCGGCCGATCGCCTGGACGAGTTCCTTGCTCTCGAACTTCCGGCAGTCGCTCGCCGGGTCGATCGCGTACCCCTGGTCGGTGAGCGCGGTCCACAGATCGCGGTACTCGTCGCCGAGGTAGTCCAGCGGCTGCCAGGCCGTGGAGGTGTACTCCGGTACGAACAGGAGAAGCGCCCGGTGCGAAGGTTCCGTCCCGGTCGCAGGTGTGGTTGAGCTGTTCACTGTCATACCGGTCACGCATCCCGTCGCCGCCGCCTGCCCGACTCCTGGAATCGTACTGGCGACGGCCCAACCGGTCTGCCTCCGAGCGAAGTTGTCAGTCCGTCACGTCGATGACGACGCGGTTGGTCTCCACCCCGGCGGCGGTGACGACCTGGACGTCCACCACCCCCGGTTCGACCTCGACGGGCACCGGCACGGTGAGCACGGTGTCGGTCGGGTTGGCGAAGCCTCCGGTGACGGGGATCAGCGGCACGTGGACGTGGACCCGGCCGATCCTGACGACCATCCTGGCCAGCCGGTCCGGGCTGCCCGCCCCGGGCGGTACGAAGCCGGCGCCGCGGATCTCGATGTCGTCCCCGGTACGGATCGGGGCGTCCAGATCTCCGGCCTCGCGGGTCCGTACGACGGAGAGAATGACCGGGCGGCCGCCCTCCGCGTACTTCCCCGCGAAGTACGTCGCGGCGGAGACCGCCACCAGGAGCGCGAGCCCCCAGGGCAGGTCGGGCAGTTGCTCGGGGCGGCGGGCCAGGCGGACCGCGGCGAACAGTACGGCGACGGCGCTGACGAGCACGTACTGCACATCGGTGAAACTGCCGCGCCCGGAGTCGTCGGTGAGCAGATCGGCGGCGCGCGGGCGCTCGGCCCTCAGCTTCTGCAGGCGCTGCGCCAGGACGCGTACGGTCACCACCCGTCGTACGAGGACGGCGACGGCGCACACGAGCGCGAGCACGGTCAGCACTCCGGCGGAGCGCACCAGGTCGAGGCCCTCTATCAGCTCGTCGCGGTCCGTGTGCCCGGAGGCGCCCGCCAGTTGGAGGGCGAGGACGAGCACGGAGAAGACGGCGAGCAGCACCCAGGAGGCGGCGACCGTGCGGGAGGTGGAGAGCCGGTTGTCCTCGCCGATCAGCGGGGCGAGGAGGCCGCCGCGGGCGCGGTGGAAGCGGGCGGCGCCGGTCAGCAGCCCCGCGGTGACGAGTCCGGCGACCAGCCCTGCGGTACGGGCGGTGGACCAGCCCGCCCCGATGGCGGTGACGCTCTCGCCGACGACCAGGGCGGCGACCGCGCCCCAGACGATGACCAGCGTGCGCCGCCAGACCTGGTGGAGCCAGGCGTCGCCCGCCTCCCGGCCCCGGTCGGCGACGGTGCGGGCCGATACGGTCAGTTCGTCCGACACCCACTGCCGGGACGCGGAGGCCGACTGGGCGACCCCTGCGGGCAGGCCGTTGCCCGCGGCCAGTTCGTCCCGCTTGGCGAGGAAGGCCGCGACCGCGCGCCGGTGCCCTTCGCGTGCTCCGTGCGGGCAGTCGCCGCACGTACAGCCACCGCCGTGCGTGCTGCTCTTTCTCGCCTCGTCCAACGCCACGAAGAACGCCGCCCTTTTCGATCGGTTCCCGGCCAACTCGCCTGTGATTTCTGCGAATTGTGCCGTACGGGACGACTGGGAACCTCATCGGGGCGAATGGGCAGCGCGTTTCGTCAGAATGTTCGACTGATCCGCTGCCACAGGGGCTGGTAGTTGATCCAGGCCACGAGGTCGCTGCCGAGCTGTTCGCGGGTGACGACGGCGTCCCGGTGCTCGATCAGTACGGGCTTCCCCGCGGCCCGCGCCGCGAGCTGGACCTGGCAGGAGCGCTCCATCGTGAGGAACCACCAGGCCGCCGCGTCCACCGAGTCCCCGACCGTCAGCAGCCCGTGGTTGCGCAGGATGATCGCCTTGTGGCGGCCGAGCGCGCTCGCTATCCGCCGGCCCTCGTCCTCGTCCACGACCACGCCCGTATAGGCGTCGTAGAGGCTGTGGGCCTCGTAGAAGGCGCAGGCCTCCTGGGTGATCGGCTCGATGAGTTCGCCGAGCGCGGAGAGGGCGCGCCCGTGCACGGAGTGGGTGTGCGCGACGGCGACGACGTCCGGGCGGGCCCGGTGGACCTGGGCGTGCACGGCGAAGGCCGCCTGGTTGACGTGGAAGCGCCCCTGGACGACCTGCCCGTCACCGTTGACCAGGATCAGGTCCTGCGGGGCGAGGTCCTGGAAGGGCGCCCCGAAGGGATTGACCCAGAAGCAGTCGCCGAGCTCCGGGTCCCGCGCGGTGAGGTGCCCGGAGACGCCCTCCTCGTACCCGTACTCCCCGAACAGCCGCAGCGCACCTGCCAGCCGCTCCCGGCGGTACGCGCGCTCCTCGCCCGGCGACGCGTGGACGGGCGGCATGGCGAAGTGCAGCTGCTCGACAGGTACGGGCGCGGGCGTGACGGCGGGTTCGGGCGTGACGGCGGGCTCGGACACGGCGGCTCCTCTGGCTCCCAGGGCGTACGGGAACGGAAGTTACCGCCGGTCGCCCCAGGTGACCAGAGCGATCACGCACCGATTCGGTGCGGGTCAGGTGCTGAGCACGAGGTACGCGAGGCCGAGCGTTCCCCGGTAACCGCCGTAGTAACCGGTGCGGCGGGCGTCGACAGCGGCGACGACTCCGTCGTGCAGCGGGTGCGTGGGGTTCGCCAGGGCCCAGCGCTCGCCGCGCCCGATGTTGGCGCTCGACTCGAAAAGGTCCCATTCGCGCTGGTCGGCGACGGTCACCTGGAGCGGGCGCAGTCCGGCGGCCTCGGCCTGCCGGATCAGTCCGAGCAGGGTGGGGAAGTCGTCCGGTTCGGCCTCCAGGCTTTCCAGTGCGGCCTTCGAGGGCTCCTTCTCCCAGAACCCGTCGCCGAACAGCACCCGGCCACCGGGCCGCACGGACGACTTCAGGGCCTTCAGCGCCTCAGGGGTGGACCCGGGCCAAGCGTGCGCGGCACCGATCGACACGGCCAGGTCGTAGTCGCCACCGGTCCAGTCGGCGGCGGGCACCTCGTGGAAGCGGACCCGCTCGGCGAGCCCTCGCTCCTGTGCGAGGCGCCGCCCGCGCTCCACGGCTTCCGTGTCGGTCTCCACGCCGTCCCCGGTGGAGCCTGGGGCTGCCTCGACGAGCCGCATCAGGAGTTCGCCCCAGCCGCTGCCGAGGTCCGCGATCCGCGATCCCTGTGCGGGGTCGCAGGCGGCCACCAGCCGCGCCGCGTGCTCTTCGGAGAGCGGGGTGTTCCAGACCAGACGGTCGTTGTGGGCTGCGGACATGAGGGCGCGGATCTCATCTGCTGACATGAGGGCGGAGCCTCCCACGCGTCCCCGCGGGGCCGCCACCGGTTTTCGGTACGGCGCCGGACGCGGCGACGCCGCCGCCCTCCGGGGAGGGCGGCGGGGGCG
>NZ_JBSHFH010000012.1:0-173446 GCF_053617235.1 Streptomyces sp. NPDC055749
GGATCGCATACGCGATCCGGGGCCCACTTATTTTCGCCGTCGAATCATGAATCCCGGGTGCGGCCAGAAAGCTGCACGAGAAAACCGACTGCACGCAGTTTCCCGTTCACTACCTGATCGTTACTCCTTGTGAAAGCGGCAGAAGTCACAGCTAAAGAAGGCTGGTGCGGCGCGGGAACGCGACCGAAACAGATGCCGCTGCAGAAGGGAACCTGAAAGTGAAGTACGCGAAGACCGCTGCGTTCGTTGCCGGTTCCGTGGTTGCTCTCGGAACGGCTGCTCCCGCCTTCGCCGTTACTGAAGCCACGGCCCCCAACTTCAGCCTCGACAGCGGCCTGAACCAGGTCATGGCCGCCGCCCCGCAGGCCGTCGACCCGCTGGTCGACACGGTCGGCGGCGCCGCCGAGTCGGTGCAGGAGGACGGCGCCGTCGGCAAGCTGGCCGGCGAGGCCACCGGTGCGGCCCAGGGCGCAGCCCCGCTGCTCGGCGGCGTGCCCCTCGGCGGCTGATCCGTCGGCGCGACGGCATTTCCCTCACGGCCCCGCAATTTCTCCGGTGTGCCGGTGCCCCGCATTAAGCGGCGGCCCGGAAGTAAATAAGCACCGTTCGAGTGAATGAGCACAACCAATCCCGTCGGAACGAGTTGTTCAGGACGCTCCGGATAGGCGGGCAAGAGAATACCTCGGAAGGGTTATTTCATGATCAAGAAGATTCTGGCCTCGGCGGCTGTCGCTGCTTCGGTCGTCGGTGTCTCCGCGGCTGCGGCCCCCTCGGCCATGGCGATCGGCAACGACGGCGGCACCACGTCGATCAACGGCAACGGCGCCTCGCAGGCTTTCGGTAACTCCGCCACGCACGGCGACTGGAGCCCGCAGTTCGCGCTCATCCAGGGTTCGCTGAACAAGCCCTGCATCGGACTGCCGGCCAAGGCCAACGTCGGTTCGCTCATCGGAGTCGTTCCGATCGCGGTCCAGGACATCAACGTCCTGTCCTCGCCGCAGAACCAGCAGTGCACCGAGAACTCCACCCAGGCCAAGGGTGACGAGGCTCTGTCGCACATCCTGGACGACATCCCGGTGCTCTCCGGCAATGGCGTCGGCAACAACTGAGGTCGCGTAGTTCCGGTCCCTCGCCGCTGAATTCCTCGAGCTCATCGGGGACGGCCCGGATTCTGCCTGTTCGAAGTGCGTGAAACGTGGGGCCAGTTCATCCATGCGGCCACCGGTCATCGGTGGCCCGGACGGACTGGCCCCTTGTCGTGTGTCAGTGCCGACGGGTCAGAGCGGCAGGCCGCCGATGACCGGAACCGCGGGTACGCCCGGAACCTTGGGCATCTCGGGGAGGCCCGCCAGGTCGGCGGCGGGCAGACCGCCGCCGAGCACCACGCTCAGGACGACGTTGAGGCTGCCCGTGATGGTCGCCTGGACCGCTGCGGCCACCTCGGCGGGCTTGCCCGACACCGCGGCCTTGACGAGCGCGTCCACCTTCGCCTGGAGGTCCGCCGCGGCCTCGGCCTTCAGGACGGCACCCGGGTCGGGCTCGGCCCGCGGGCCCGGAGTGGGGACGTCCGGAGTGGAGATGCCCGGAGCCGGGACATCCGGAACCGGGACGTCCGGCGCGGGGACGTCGGGAGCGGGCAGGGTGGTTGCCGCCTTTTCCTTGAACGGCGCCAGGGAGGCGGTCACGGGTTCGGCCAGCTTCGCGGCGTCCGCCTCCGGCAACGTGCCGTCGGGGGCCTTGAGTACGGCGTCGATCAGATCGGTCACCGGGGCGAGAACGCCCGAGGTGTCCTTCAGTAGACCGGCCTGGGCGCCGAGTTGCTCGGCCCCGGGGATGGCGGGTTCGGCGGCGGGGACGCCGGCGGAGTGGGCGGGCGACGCGGTCGCTGCCACCGCCTGCGCGCCGGCCGACCCGAGGGTGAGGGCACAGCAGGCGGCCGTCGAGACGAGGAGACCGGTCTTCCGGGAAATGCGCATGAAGCTTGTCCTTCCAGAAATGCTCGGATTGCATGCCCTCTTCGTGGGAGGGCCACCGCCACCGTGTAAAGGCCAGCTACTCCACGCAATCCGACAGGTACCGGCGGTGACCGGTGTTCGGGTGAGGTTGTGCCTCTGAGCAGGCATTTAGGCGCGCACCAGCCCTGCCGCCATCAGGGGGACCCGCCGGAGTGTCATCCGGCGGGAGGTGCCGTCGGTGTGCATGTGCGGCGCGGGGTCACGGGGTTGGGCCGGATGGCCGAGGCGCAGGCTGCGCGGATTCGCCGCACGGGGTAAGGGCTCTTCATGGACCAGTACGACAGTCAACGCCCCCCGGGCGGCCGGCAGCCCGCGGAGGACAGCACACCGATCTACGACCGCCTGTTCGCGGAGTGGTGCGCGGCCGGCCGCGGCGCCGATCCGGCAACGAACCCTCACCCCGTGGGCCGCCTCGTTCCGGCGGCCCGCACATCCGGCGAGAGCGCCCGCGAGTGAACCCGATGCGTCCACCTTGCGCAGGATCGAACCCATTTGAGTGGTACTGCGGAACTGAATCCTCCGAATGGGGTTGTTCAGTACGTTCCACAACGGGACGCTCCGAAAGGTGAAGCTTGATGAAGAAGATGATGGCCGGCGCGGCAGTGGCCGTGTCCCTGGTCGGTCTGTCCGCCGCTGCGGCCCCCTCGGCCATGGCGATCGGCAACGACGGGGGCACCACGTCGGTCAACGGCAACGGCGCCTCCCAGGCGTTCGGCAACGCCGTCACGCACGGCGACTGGAGCCCGAACACCCACCTGGTCCAGGGCACGCTGAACAAGGCGTGCATCGGCCTGCCGGCCAAGGTCAACGCCGGTTCGCTCATCGGCGTGCTCGTGCCGGTCGCGGTTCAGGACATCAACGTCCTGCACTCGCCGCAGAACCAGCAGTGCACCGAGAACTCCACCCAGGCCAAGGGTGACGAGGCTCTGTCGCACATCCTGGACGACATCCCGGTGCTCTCGGGCAACGGCGTCGGCAACAACTGACGTTCCATGTTGTGCGGGCGGTCCGGGAATCTCCGGGCCGCCCGCACTCCCTTGTGCGGCAGCGCCCATGACGATGCCCACCACTCCACGGGGGGTGGTGGGCATCGTCAATGGCCGACGGGGGAGGGGCGGTCAGCCCAGGCTGCGTACCGGCAGGAGGCAGAGCGCGGACGTCTTGACGACCTCTTCGTCCGCCGCGAACGAACGCAGGAGCTCCTCGCTCACCGGCTGCCCCGGTACGCCCTCCGGCCACGGGCGCGTGGCGAACATCCCGTAGACCTCGCCCTGGGCCTCCGCCGCGGCCAGCCACTCCGGGGGCACCTGGTACTGCGCCTTGAAGTGGGGCATCGTCAGGACGGCCTGGCCCGCCTGGACGAGAAGCTTCACCGGGAGGCCCGGCGTCTCGGACGCCCTGGTGAGGCCGCCGCCGACCGGCAGGCCGCAGCGCTCCAGCGCGATGCGCATGGCGCTCTCGCCGGCCTCCGGGCCGTCCTGCCCGTCGCCGAGCGAGTAGGTGAGCAGGAAGGCGACGTCGTGGTCGCCCTCGGGGTGCCGGCCGCTCCAGCCGATGAGGATCTGAGTGCCCAACTGGGCCTGTGTGAACGTGCCGGTGGCGGTCTGGGGTGTGGTCATGCTCGGCACCATAACGGCCTGAGACCGGTCGATGTGCACGCGTATCACCCGATCGGGGAAGCCTTCGGGATAACTCAGACGAACGCGTCTCGTCCCGGTCCTGCGGCGCTCACCGCAGGAGTGTCCGCGGATATTCCGTTGACGGTGACCGGTGACCCCGGGCTATGGTTGATCTCGTCCGCACACAGGGCCGGGAACAACCGGCCGTGTGCGTGAGCCGTGAGGAACCAGGAGGTGAGGACATTGATGACTGTCGTTGCGGTGGGCGCTGCCCACGACCAGATGAGCATCGTTCTCACCCCCGTGGCCACCGGCTGACCTTCACTTACCTTTTCCGCGCCCGAGTGCGCGGTGCCGGGGCCGCCCTTCGAAGGGTTTCCCTTGTCTTTCTCTTCTCTTCCGGTTCCGACTTCTCCTTCGGTTCCGACCTCTTCGCACGCGCTGTCCCCGTACGGCTGGGACGAGGACTGGGCCGACGCGTTCGCCCCGTACGCCGAACAGGGTCTGCTCCCCGGACGTGTGGTGCGGGTGGACCGCGGTCAGTGCGACCTCGTCACTCCGAACGGCCCGCTGCGCGCGGACACCGCTTTCGTGGTGCCCCGCGACCCGATGCGTGTCGTCTGCACCGGGGACTGGGTGGCCGTCGACCCCGACGGTGACCCACAGTTCGTACGGACGCTGCTGCCGCGGCGTACGGCCTTCGTCCGCTCGACGTCGTCGCAGCGTTCCGAGGGTCAGGTGCTCGCCACCAACATCGACCACATCGTCATCTGTGTCTCGCTCGCGGTCGAACTCGACCTCGGGCGTCTGGAGCGCTTCCTCGCGCTCGCCATGTCCAGCTCCAGCGGTGACGCGCTCCTCGGCGACGGGCACACGGCCGGCCGGCCCGACCCCCGGCCGCTCGTGCTGCTGACCAAGGCCGATCTCGTACCGGACGCCGCCACGCTCTCCTACCTCGTCCAGGACATCGAGGCGATCGCGCCCGGCGTGCAGGTGCTACCCGTCAGCTCCGCCACCGGTGAGGGCATCGACGTGTTCCGCGCCGTCGTCTCGAACGGTACGAGTGTGCTGCTCGGGGTCTCCGGCGCGGGCAAGTCCACCCTCGCCAACACCCTGCTCGGCGAGGACGTGATGGACGTCAAGGCGGCCCGTGACGTCGACGGCAAGGGCCGGCACACCACCACGACCCGTAACCTCCTCGTCCTGCCCGACGGTGGCGTGCTCATCGACACCCCCGGTCTGCGCGGGGTCGGGCTCTGGGACGCGGAGGCCGGTGTCGGCCAGGTCTTCTCCGAGATCGAGCAGCTGGCACAGCAGTGCCGCTTCCACGACTGCGCCCACGAGGCGGAACCTGGCTGCGCGGTCCGGGGCGCGGTCGAGGACGGGACGCTGCCCGAGCGGCGCCTCGACAGCTATCGCAAGCTGCTCCGGGAGAACCACCGGATCGCGGCCAAGACCGACGCCCGGCTGCGCTCGGAGACCATGCGCGAATGGAAGCGCAAGGGCGCCGAGGGGCGGGCCGCGGCGGACTTCAAGCGGGGTCGGATGCGGTAGCGGGAGTGGTACGGGTTCGACGTCCGAAAACCGCGAGTGCGGCACCGGAAGGTGCCGCACACTGGACGGTGTGATGGACGAACAGACCAGGTACGAGGCGGTGAGCAGCCGCGACGCAAGGTTCGACGGACAGTTCTTCTTCGCCGTCGCGACCACCGGCATCTACTGCCGGCCGAGCTGCCCCGCCGTCACCCCCAAACGGAAGAACGTGCGGTTCTACCCCACCGCTGCCGCGGCGCAGGGCAACGGATTCAGGGCGTGCAGACGCTGCCGCCCCGACGCCGTGCCCGGCTCCGCCGAGTGGGACGTGCGCGCCGACGTCGTCGGCCGCGCCATGCGGATGATCGGCGACGGTGTCGTGGACCGGGAGGGCGTCCCCGGTCTCGCCGGACGGCTCGGCTACAGCGCCAGGCAGGTGCAGCGCCAGCTCAACGCCGAGCTGGGCGCCGGTCCCGTCGCGCTCGCCCGGGCCCAGCGCTCCCATACCGCGCGAGTCCTCCTCCAGACCACGGATCTGCCCGTCACCGAGATCGCCTTCGCCGCCGGTTTCGCCAGCCTTCGGCAGTTCAACGACACGATCCGGCAGATCTACGCCCGGACCCCCAGCGCCCTGCGCGCCGAGTCCGGCACCGGTCTGGGCGGCGGCGTACGTGAGGGGAACCGGGCCGGGATCCCGCTCCGGCTCGCCCACCGGGGACCGTACGCGTCCCGGGAGGTCTTCGACCTGCTCGCCGCCGGGACCGTCGACCGGATCGAGGAGATCGGCGGGGTGCCGGGCCGTCGGACGTACCGGCGCACCCTGACCCTGCCGTACGGCGCCGGCATCGTCGCCGTGGACGAGCAGTCGGCGGGGCCGTGGCTGGAGGCCCGGATCCACCTCACCGATCTGCGCGACCTGACGACCGCCGTGCAGCGGCTGCGCCGTCTGCTCGACCTGGACGCCGATCCCTGCGCCGTCGCCGAGACACTCGGAGCCGATCCCCTGCTGGCGCCGCTGGTCGCCGCCCGCCCCGGGCTGCGCTCGCCGGGCGCAGCGGACCCGGACGAGTTCGCCGTACGGACACTGGTGGGCCGTGCGGCGGCCCGTGAGCTGGTCGAGCGGTACGGAAAGGTCCTCGACGTGCCCTGTGGCGGGCTCACCCATCTCTTCCCTGAGCCGGGCGTCCTGGCCGGCGGCGCGCAGGACCCCGCCCTGCGGGCCCTCGCCGCCGCACTGGCGGACGGCGAGGTACGGCTCGACGCGGGCGCGGACCGGGACGAGGCCGAGCGGGCGCTGCTGCGGCTGCCGGGAATCGGCCCCCGGGCGGCGGCGCTGATCAGGATGCGGGCACTGGGCGACCCCGATGTGGACCCGGACGGGACACCGGGCAGCGAGGCGTGGCGGCCGTGGCGCTCGTACGCCGTACGCCATCTGGAACTCGCGCGCTCCTAGGGCCTGCCCGACCCTGATCCGCCGGACAGGCCCCAGCTCTCCCGGGGGCGCGGGCCCCGCTCAGGCGGGCAGCCCCCAGCGTGGCGCTTCCGCGGTCGCGGGGACCGGGCGGATCGTCAGGTCGGGGCGGTCGCCCGCCGCTGTGATCAGGGCGGATTCTCCCTTGGCCAGGGTGATCCGGACCGTAGCGGACGCGGTCTCCTCGTACGGCAAGGGGTGTCCGCTCCGGTCCCGGATCTCGACGGGGCCCTCGATGCCGTGGTGTACGAGACAGGGCGCCCCGGCCTCGCTGGTCAGCCGGACCCACCGGGTCCGGCCCTCTTCCCGTACCGCACTGAGCAGGAACGCGCCCTGGGTGCGGAAGTCGTGCACGGTCATTTCCCGCCAGGCGGCCGGCAGCGCGGGGAAGACCCTGATCGTGTCGCCCCAGGACTGGCAGACCATGTCGTGCAGCGACTGGGCGGCGGCCAGTGGGGTCTCGATGACCGGGCCCGACTCCTTGTACATGGTGTTGGCCTGGATGAACTGCCTCATCAGGGTGGAGAGGTACGTCAGCGCGTCCTCGCCCTTCCCGAGGAGCGCGGAGATCGAGGCGGCGCCGGTGAACGTGTAGCCCTGGAGCGCTCCGGTGAAGCCGACCCAGTGCGCCAGGGACCTCTCGATCAGGGCGCGTTCCTCGGCGGTGCGCCCCGTGACCTCGTAGAGCGGATAGACGGCGAGCAGGTGGGAGAAGTGCCGGTGCGACTTCGCGAAGGGGATGTCCGCGCCGATCATGTAGCCGTTCGCGTCGACCGGGTAAGGGGCGAGCCGGGTGAGGACCTCGCTCCAGCGGCCCGACATTTCGTCGTCCACGCCGAGGATCTTCGCCGATTCGATGAGGGTCGCGCAGCCCCAGCGGAGCAGCATCAGGTCGTAGTTGCAGTCCCGGGTGGTTCCGCCGTACTCGGGGGAGTAGGTGGCGGGCAGATGCAGTTTCCCGTCCGGGCCGGGGGTCAGGAAGTGCAGGTAGTAGGCGACGGCCCTGCGCAGGATCGGGAACAGGGTGTCGCGCAGGACCGACTCGTCCATGGAGTGCCGGTAGGAGAGCCAGACGTTGTGCAGGGCCCAGGTGAGGTTGCCGACCTCCGGGGTCGGCGTCGCCTGCCCGGGGATACCGACCGGGAACGTGGCGTTGAGGGCGACGTCACCGCTGCGCAGCTTCATGTCGGTGGTGCGCGCGATGCCCGCCGAGTCCGGGCGGTAGGGCGCCGGGACCTGCTGGGAGAGGCTGTCGCGGAACTCGCTCAGCGCCCTGCTGACCGCGTCCATCTCCAGGTGGTTGGAGCCGTGGAGCAGCCAGTACTCCAGCTGCACGTTGAGATTCCACCAGGTGGCGGGCCAGGGGGTGGGCTCCAGCCACGGGCCGCAGGTCGCCATGACCGGGGCGTCCTTCCGGGCGGCTGCGGCGAATTTGTACAGCTGGATCCAGTAGAAGCGCTGGAGCCGGGCGTCGGGCAGGGAGAGGAAGCTCTTGCGGTAGTAGCGGAGCCACCAGGAGCGGTGGGCCGAGGCGTGGATGTCGTACGGGACCGGGCTCGCCGCCCGCACGGTCCGCACCGCCCGGTCGCGCGCGGTGGTACCGGGGAAGGAGTGGGCGACGCTCATATACAGCGTGCGACGGTCCCCGCCCTCCCGTACCCGCTCCTGCCACGCGGTGACGTGCTGACCGCCCGCGAGCAGGGGCTGTACGGCGGCGTGGACCCCGTCCAGCTCCTCAAGGGCGGCGGGCGGGTTGGGACCGTACCCGGGCGGGCGCGTCATGAACGCGACGCGCGGGCTGACCGCCTGCGCGGGATGGAAGGTCCAGCGGAAGTCCCGCTCGTCCCCGTCCGGGGTGATCTCGACGGCCATCAGCGCGGAGGAGGTGTGGACGAACGCGCGCAGCGCGAGGGTGCCCCGGTCGGTGGTGATGGTGCCGGTCAGTTCCGCGTTGCGGAGGCTGAGCCGCCAGTCGACCCCGGTGATGGTGCCGACGGGCTCCAGCGTGAAGTGACCGATCGGGAGGCGGGCGAGCCCGAAGAGCGATCCGAACTCCGGGCGGTGGTCCTGCACCTCGGAGTGCTGGACGTTGAACCGGACCGCTTTGCCGCCGGGCTCCGCGTAGATACCGGAGCCGAGGAATCCGTTGCCGAGGAACGGGCCCTCGTACCAGGTCTTCGGCATCCGCTGCCAGACCAGGTCGGCATCGTCGAGGACGGTGCGCCAGCTGTCGGCGGGGGAGTGGACGACGGGTGCGCGGGGCGAGAGCTCGTCGGTGGCGGCCCGGGCGGGGATGGCGGAGCCGGCGAGCACGGCGGTGCCGATGGCGGTGCCGGTGGCGAGAACGGATCTGCGGGACGGGGCGTGGGACGGGCGAGGTTCCGAAGCTGTGGGCAAGGCGTCTCCTCGAAACTCAAAAATGGGCGCAGGCACATGGATTCATCCGAGCTATACCTTCAGGGAAGGTAGGCATGGGGTGTGCGGGCGTCAATAGGGAGGAAGAGATCCGATGTGTACGAGCTATTTGCTCCGGGGGTGCGTCAGCCCCAGATGACAGCGACCAGCCACGCGCCCGCCACCAGCAGGCAGGCGAACAGCTCCACCAGCACCGAGTAGCCGGTCGCCCGCATCACGGAGCGCACCGACGTCCAGCCCGCGCCCCGGCTGCCCAGCCTCAGCCGCTCCGCCCCGTAGATCGCCCCGACGTACCCCACGACCGCGCCCACAACCGGCAGCACGAAGAACCCCGCGATCGCCGCGATCCCCCCGAGCATCAGGGTCTTGCGCGGTGCTCCCGACGCGGCGGGCCGGCGTGGCGGCAGCAGCGGTTTGAGCGCCTGGTTCAGCAGGAGCAGGGCCGTTGCTCCGATCAGTACGACCCAGGCGTCCCGGCCCACGTCCGTCAGGGCCCACCACAGCACAGCGGCCCAGACCATCGCCGGCCCCGGCACGCCCGGCACGAGTACGCCGACCAGCCCGACCAGCATGACCACGCCGACGGCGACGAGCTGCCACACACCCATCCCACCAGCCTGCCGGAATCCGTGCACTCCCGCCCGTCAGCGCAGGTCCGAGGGGGTCTGCGGCAATCCCGTCAGGCCCGTGGCGTACGAGCCACCCAGCCCCGTTCGTACGCGTGCCAGCCCAATTGCAGCCGCGTCGACACCCCGGTCAGCTCCATCAGGCCCTTGACCCGTCGCTGGACGGTCCGCAGCCCCAGATCCAGCTGCTTCGCCACGCTCGCGTCCGTCAGCCCGGCCAGCAGCAGCGACAGGATCTCCAGATCCGTCGGATCGGGCCCCGTCGCCTCCTCCCGCACCCAGCCGTTCTCGCCGAGCCGCAGCGGCATCGCGTCCCGCCACACCGCCTCGAACAGGCCCATGAGCGACTCCAGCAGCCCGCTCGCATGGACGACCAGAGCGGCAGGTTCCGCCCCGCGTCCCGTCAGCGGCACCATGGCCAGACTGCCGTCGGCCACGACCAGCTTGGTCGGCACCCGGTCGACCACCCGGCACTGCTCGTCACGGCTGAGGGCGGCCGACAGCTCCAGGATTCCCGAAGGCAGTGACAGGACCTCGCGCTCGACGACGACCCGGTAGGACACCCCGCGGTTCGCCGCGCGTTCCTCGGACTCGTTCTCCATGCCGCTCACCGCGATCGGCTTCCCCGTGACCAGGGCGCAGACCTCCGACACCGCACCGAGCTGCAACTGATGGAAACGGTGGGTCACCGCGCTCGCGCCGGTCACCACCTCCACCAGATCGTGCACGGCGGGCTCGCTCGCCTCCGCCCGGTACTCCTCGGCGAGCAGCACCGCCGCCAGCTCCGCCTGCTCCAGCTCGTGCCGCTGCTGGATGAGGAGGGCGCCCAGTGCCACGCCTGGCGGGGCGGCGACCCAGCGTCCCGGCCTCGCCGACGACTGGGCCGCGAGGCCCTGGTGCTCAAGGCGGCGCAGCGCCCGCTCGGTGTCCGCCTGTGGGAGCGCAAGCCGGTGCGCGAGATCGGAGACCTCCGCCGCACCTGCCGCGACCAGCGCGCGGTACGTCGCTTCCTGTCTCTCGTCGAGACCTATCGCACCCAGCATCCTCGACCCTCCCCGGGCGTGGTTGTTCGCACAACGTGCGCTCCGGCCGACCGGCCGTGGCGGGAAAAGGCCACGGCGTAAACCCGCCGCAGACATCATCCCCCGTACCGGTGGCCACTCTGCCAATGTGGCGCCACCGCAGCACCAACAACCTCCGGAACGCGGCACCTTGTGCTGCTTCGAAATGAAATGACATGGGGAGAGCGATGCGCCCGATATCGCGCACGGCACTGGGAGTGGCCACCGCCACCGTCCTGGCCGTCACCGCGATCGCACCGTCCGTGGCGGCGCCACAGGACGATGCGACCACCGGCAGACCGCTGACCGGCAGCGCGGCAGCAGCCGCCAAGGACGACAAGCCCGTCACCGTCACCCTCGTCACGGGCGACAAGATCCTGGTGACCACCGACGGTTCGGGCACCACCTCCGCCACCGCTCTGCCCCGCGAGGACGGCACCGTCCCCCTCGTACAGACCCGGCAGTCCGGCAAGGACCTGTACGTCTACCCCGAAGCCGCCACCGGCGCCCTCGCCGCAGGCACGGTCGACGAGGAACTCTTCAACGTCACCGGTCTCATCCGCCAGGGTTACGACGACGCCCACTCCGCGTCCGTCCCGCTCATCGCCACGTACACCCGGAGCGCCGCGCGCAACACTCCCGTCACCCCGCGCGGCGCCGAGCGCGGACTCGACCTCGCGGCCATCGACGGCGTCGCGCTCAAGGCCGACAAGAAGCAGACCGCCGCGTTCTGGGCCGACGTCACCGGCCCCCGGTCGCGCTCGGCCGCCGGGCTCGAGAAGCTCTGGCTGGACCGCCAGGTCGAGGCCAGCCTCGACAAGTCGGCCAAGCAGGTCGGCGCCGACCTCGCCTGGGCCGCCGGTTACGACGGCAAGGGCACCAAGGTCGCCGTCCTGGACACCGGCGCGGACGCCGAGCACCCCGACCTCAAGGGCCGGATCGCCGCGGCCCAGAACTTCACCGACTCCACCACCACGGGCGACCGCCGGGGCCACGGTACCCACGTCGCCTCCACGGTCGGCGGCAGCGGCGCGGCGAGCGACGGCAGGAACAAGGGCGTCGCCCCCGGCGCCGACCTCCTCGTCGGCAAGGTCCTCAACGACTCCGGCTCCGGCGCGTCCTCCTGGATCATCGCCGGTATGCAGTGGGCCGTGGACAACAAGGCCGATGTCGTCTCGATGAGCCTCGGCAGCGCCGTACCCACCGACTGCACCGACCCGATGAGCCTCGCCGCCGAAGAGCTCGGACAGAGCAAGGACACCCTGTTCGTGATCGCGGCCGGCAACGCCGGCCCCACGCTGAACACCGTCTCCTCGCCGGGCTGCGCCCCCAGCGTCCTGACCGTCGGCGCCGTCGACCGTGACGACTCCACCGCGCAGTTCTCCAGCCGCGGACCCGCGATCGTCTCGCACACCCTCAAGCCCGAGATCGCCGCCCCCGGCGTCGCCATCTCGGCCGCCGCGGCAGGCGGCCGTGGCCCTTACGCCTACCGGTCGATGTCCGGTACGTCGATGGCCACCCCGCATGTCTCGGGCGCCGCGGCCATCGTGAAGCAGCGTCACCCCGACTGGACGGCGCAGCAGATCAAGGCCGCGCTCGTCTCCTCGGCGAAGAGCGACATCCCCGGTGACGTACGGGAGACCGGCGGCGGCCGGCTCGACGTCAAGGCCGCCATCGACACCCAGGTCACGGGCGCCCCCGCGGTCCAGGGCGGCACCTTCAACTGGCCGCAGGACGCGAGCGACCGCACCACCGTCGAGGTCCCCTACACCAACGCCGGTTCCGCACCCGTCAAGCTCTCCCTGAGCGTCGCGGGTGTCACCGGCAACGACGGCTCCGCCGTACGCTCCGCCGTCGCCCGGCTCGGTGAGCGCAACGTCACCGTCCCGGCCGGAGCCACCGTCAAGGTCCCCCTGACGATCGACCCGACCGCGCACCTCGCCCGCAGTCAGTACGGCGATGTCACCGGACGCGTCCTGGCCACGGGCCCGGGCGGCGTCAAGGTCTCCACCCCGTTCTCGCTGTACGTCGGCGCCGAGACCGTCACCCTGCGCGTCAAGCTGATCGACCGCAACGGCAAGCCCGCCGACGGTCAGTCCTCGCTCGACGTCATCGGCACCGACACCGCCAGCGGTGAGCGACGCTTCAACGACGGCGCCTCCGACCAGGTGTACCAGCTGCGCCCCGGCGCGTACTTCGTCTCCAGCTTCGTCACCTCGCCCGACCCGGGGGACGCCACCGGACGGATGGTCGGCTCGCTCGGCTACCTGGCCCGCCCTCAGCTGGACCTCACCAAGGACACCACCCTGGTGCTTGACGCCCGCAAGGCGGACCGGCTCCGGATCAGGACCGAGGACCGCGTGACGGAGTCCCGCAGCACCACCCTCGGCTTCGGCCGCACGTGGGACGACGTCTGGCAGCACGCCGGTTCGATGACCGGCGGCCGGATGATCGGGGAGTACGTCGCCGACATCCAGGGCCGGGCCACGGACGGCGACTTCGAGTTCGGCAGCTACTGGCGGGCGTATGCGCCGCAGATCAGCGAGCTGCGTGCGAGTGGGGGTGTGGCTGGGGGTGCGGCTGGGGGTGCAACTGGGGATGTGACATTGCACCCTGTAGTTGCAAGTACCGGCTCCGTCAACCTCGACGGTACGGGCGAGGCGGCGCTCGTCGCCGCGGGCACCGGCACCGCGGCCGACCTCAAGGCCGCCGGCGTCGAAGGCAAGATCGCACTGATCAAGGTCGGCGACACCGAGACCTCCCTCTTCACCAAGGCCCGTGACGCCAAGGCCGCAGGCGCTGTGGCGCTGATCGCCCACCGGCCCTCCGCGGGCCGCTGGCTGCCGAGTGTCGGCTTCGGCGCCGCACCGCTGCCCACGCTCGCCGTCGAGGCGGGCGAGGCGGCGACGCTCGCCGCCGCCCTCGCGCAGGGCCCGGTGAAGCTGAACTGGAAGGCCACCGCCACCAGTCCGTACGTCTACAACCTGGACTTCCAGGAGACCGGCCCCGTCACATCGGACCGGACCTACCGGGTCCGTGACGCGAAGCTCGGCAAGTCCGACGCCACCTACGAGGCGATGGGCGTGGCCGCCGACTACGTGGATGTCCTGCTGGCGAAGCGGCCGTACGGTGCGACGTTCTCCGCAGGTCGCGACACGGTCGCTGTGCCCTCCACCCGTACCGAGTACTACACGGCCGGCGACACCGGCTACCAGCGGTTCCTCTCCTCCAGCTTCCCCTGGGGCGAGTTCATGTTCGACAAGTCACGCACCTTCGAGCCGGGCTCGCAGGGTACGGAGAGCTGGTACCGGGGCATCCTGCGCCCGGCGGCTCCGGTCGATGCGAACGGCAAGCCGGCGCTCGCCGGGGAACGCCAGGACAACCGGATCGGGGTCGCGCCCGCGTTCTGGGCCGATGCCGAACACGTGGGCGAGCAGGGGTCCTTCGGTGACCTGGGCGGCATGACGCTGACCAGCGAGGGACAGGAGATCGGGCGGAGCCCCTACCCGTTCGGAGTCTTCACCGTCCCGTCCGGTGACACCCCGTACGAACTGACCCTGAGGACCACCAAGATCGGTGCGCCCGCACAGGTCTGGAAGCGGTCCACGGCCACGACCACCACCTGGAAGTTCCGCTCGCACCGTGAAGAGAACACCTACTCGCAGGGCATTCCGCTGCTCTTCCCGGACTACGACCTGCCGTCGGACGGCCTGAAGACGCTGCCCGCACAGGACGGCGTACGGATCGGCCTGAGCGCGACCGGTCACGCGGGCTACACCCCCGGCGAGCTGACCACGGCCAAGGTCTCCTACTCGTACGACGGTGGTACGACGTGGACCGAGGCCGCCACGGCACAGAAGGACGGCCGTTGGTCGGCGACCGTCAACCACGCGGGCGCCGCGGGCAAGCCCGTCACTCTGAAGACTGAACTGACGGACGCCAACGGCAACTCCGTCATCCAGACCGTGGTCGCGGCGTACGCAGTGCGCTGACCACGTCCCGAACGGTCCGCCGGGCGTCCCTCCCGTGGGGGGTGGGGTTGCCCGGCGGACCTCTTTTTCCGGATGACCCGTTTTCGTGCGCCTCTCGCGGTGGACAATAAGGGCATGAGTCAGCAGGGGGAGAGGCCCGCCGCCCACGAGGACGACTGGTGGCGCAGGCTGTACGACGAGACCGCGCCGGACGCCGGGCCGAGCAGCGCGGCCGACAGTCTCGACGACCGCTTCGACTCCGCGTCGGATGCGGTGGGTTCGGCGGTGGACCGTACGGACACCGACCCGGAGCCGGGGACGGAGCGGGGGCCGGAGCCAGCCCCGGCCCCGGCCCCGGCCCCGGAGCCGTCGCTGGAGCCCGAGCCGTCGCCGTCGCCGGTGACACCCGACATGTCACCGCCCGTCATGCGTGTTCGGGCACCCTGGGAGCCCCCGTCCGGATTCTCCCCGCCGCGCACCTTCGCCGCGCCTTCTCCGCCCCCGCCACCTCCACCCCCGGCCGCCGAGGCCAGGGCCGAGGCGACGGCCGACACGGGAGACCGGGAGCCCACCACCCGTACCGACACAGGCGCCGACGCAGGCACCGACTCGGGCACCGACACCGTGCCGGACCCCGTCGCCCTTCCCGCTGCCCGTCTCCCTCTCGACTACCTCGGCGACCGGCCGCCCACCTACGACGCCGAACCCACCGCCCTGCCCGCCTCCAGCTCGATGGACCTCCAGGGGCTCGTTCCCGACACCGTGCTCGACGGTGCCCGGTACGGCACGTACACCCTGCGCGCCGCCTCCGTCCGGGGGGACTCCGCCCGCTTCCGGGGCGAACCGCGCCGCGACGCCCTGCTCACCGCGCGCTTCGGCGCCGCCGAAAGCGCGCTCGTCCTCGTCGCGATCGCCGGCGGCGCGCGGGCATCGGAAGGGGCGCACTTCGCGGCGGCCGACGCCGTCCACTGGATCGGCGGCGCCGTCGGCCGCAGCCACGCCCGGCTCTCCGAAGACATAAGGGCGGGCCGCCGCGGCGACCTCAAATCCGGACTGCACCGCCTCACGGACCGGACCTACGGCAAGCTGCGCGCCCGCGCGGCCGAGCTCGGCCTCGAACCCGGCGACTACACCGCGAGTCTGCGCTGCCTCCTCCTGTCGGCCGACCCCCGGTGCCGCACCAGAGTCTTCTTCGGTGTCGGCGCCGGTGGCCTCTTCCGGCTCCGCGACGGCGTGTGGCAGGACCTGGAACCCCTCGTTCCGGACGCCGGGGCACTCATGGGCGAGGCCGTCGTCGGATTCGGCTCCGCGCCGGCCGGAGGAACGGAGGGTGAGGAGGGACCCGACGGGGACCGGCTCACCATGGACCTGCAGATCACGACACCCCCGTCCCCGTACGTCGAGAGTCCTGTCCCAGCGCCGTCCGAACCCTTCCGCTTCCGGGCCTCGATCGCCTGTCCGGGCGACACCCTGCTGCTGTGCAGCAACGGCCTCGCCGACCCGATGCGTGGCGAACCCGCCCTCGCCAAGGAACTCGCCGAGCGCTGGTCGGACGCCGGACCGCCGGGACTGGCGGGCTACCTCTCGGACACCCAGCTCCGTATCAAGGGGTACGCCGACGACCGTACGAGCGCGGCCGTCTGGGAGGCGTGATCGCACCGGCCATGGGTTGATGGACTCCACGAGAGCACGGAGCACAGTGGAGAGGGTCCGCACCCATGGCCAAGCAGAACGTGTCGGAGCAGTTCGTCGACATCCTCGTGCGGGCGGGGGTGAAGCGGATGTACGGCGTCGTGGGCGACAGCCTCAACCCTGTCGTGGACGCCATCCGGCGTAACGCGGCCATCGACTGGATCCAGGTCAGGCACGAGGAGACCGCCGCGTTCGCCGCCGGTGCGGAAGCCCAGATCACCGGCAGTCTGGCTGCCTGCGCCGGCTCCTGCGGCCCAGGGAACCTGCACCTCATCAACGGCCTCTACGACGCCCACCGCTCCATGGCCCCGGTGCTCGCTCTCGCCTCGCACATCCCGTCGAGCGAGATCGGCCTCGGCTACTTCCAGGAGACCCATCCGGAGCTGCTCTTCCAGGAGTGCAGCCATTACAACGAGATGATCTCCCACCCGCAGCAGATGCCGAGACTGCTCCAGACGGCCATTCAGCATGCGATCGGCCAGGGCGGCGTCAGCGTCGTGTCGATGCCAGGTGACATTGCATCGCAGCCGGCCCCGGAGAAGTCGATCGAGCACGCCCTCGTCACCTCCCGGCCGACGGTCCGGCCCGGCGACGGGGAGATCGAGAAGCTCTGCCGGATGGTCGACGAGGCGAAACGGGTGACTCTGTTCTGCGGCAGCGGAACGGCGGGCGCGCACGCCGAGGTCATGGAGTTCGCGGTACGGGTCAAGTCCCCGGTCGGGCACGCGCTGCGGGGCAAGGAGTGGATTCAGTACGACAACCCGTACGACGTCGGCATGAGCGGGCTGCTCGGGTACGGGGCCGCCTACGAGGCGACCAACGAATGCGATCTCCTCATCCTGCTCGGCACCGACTTCCCGTACAACGCGTTCCTCCCGGACGACGTGAAGATCGTCCAGGTCGATGTGCGCCCCGAGCGCCTGGGCCGGCGGTCCAAGCTCGATCTGGCGGTCTGGGGCGATGTCCGCGAGACGCTGCGCTGTCTGATCCCGCGGGTGAAGGCCAAGAGCGACCGCAAGTTCCTGGACCGGATGCTGAAGAAGCACGCCGACGCTCTGGAGGGGGTGGTCAAGGCATACACCCGCAAGGTCGAGAAGCATGTGCCGATCCACCCGGAGTACGTCGCCTCGGTCCTCGACGAACTTGCCGACGAAGACGCCGTGTTCACCGTCGATACCGGTATGTGCAATGTGTGGGCCGCGCGCTATCTGACGCCCAACGGCAAGCGCAGGGTGATCGGTTCGTTCAGTCACGGTTCGATGGCCAACGCACTGCCGCAGGCGATCGGCGCGCAGTTCGTCGACCGCAACCGGCAGGTCGTCTCGATGTCGGGCGATGGCGGATTCAGCATGCTCATGGGCGACTTCCTCACCCTGGTCCAGTACAACCTGCCGGTGAAGGTGGTCCTCTTCAACAACTCGTCGCTCGGAATGGTCGAGTTGGAGATGCTGGTGGCGGGGCTGCCCTCGTTCGGTACGACGAACAAGAACCCGGACTTCGCGGCCGTCGCTCGGGCCTGCGGGGCCTATGGGGTCCGGGTGGAGAAGCCCAAGCAGCTCGAGGGCGCGCTCAAGGATGCCTTCAAGCACAAGGGACCCGCCCTCATCGACGTGGTCACTGACCCGAACGCGCTGTCCATCCCGCCGAAGATCAGCGCCGAAATGGTGTCCGGCTTCGCGCTGTCCGCCAGCAAGATCGTGCTGGACGGGGGAGTGGGCCGAATGCTCCAGATGGCCCGCTCCAACCTCCGGAACGTGCCGCGTCCCTAGCCTTCGTAGCGGTTCTGAAGAGGTGACGGACAGTCAATAGTAGCTGTTGTGCGCACCCTTGGCGGTCACAGAGCAATGTGACATATTACTGCCGTGCTCACGAGACAGCCATTGGATGTCGTCATCGTCGGTGCCGGAGTGGTCGGTGCCGCATGCGCCTACTACGCCACCCGGGCCGGGCTTCGCGTCGCTGTGATCGACCGAGGGCCGGTCGCGGGCGGCACCACGGGAGCCGGCGAGGGAAACCTCCTGGTCTCCGACAAAGTGCCCGGCCCGGAGCTGGATCTCGCTCTGCTCTCCCTCGGCCTCTGGCAGGAGCTGGCCGACGAACTGCCTGCGGACATCGAGTTCGAGCGCAAGGGCGGGCTGGTCGTTGCGGCGAGCGAGGAGTCCCTCGCCACGCTCACGGCCACGGCGCGAGGACAGGGCGCCGCAGGAATTACGGCGTACCCGGTGACATCACACGGTCTCAACGACCTCGAACCGCACCTGGCCCCTGGACTGGCGGGCGGCTTCCACTACCCGCAGGACGCCCAGGTGCAGCCCGCCGTGGCCGCCGCGCACCTGCTGCGCGCGGCACGCGACGAGGGGGCGCGACTGTACGTGGGTGAGGAGGTCACCGCGGTGCTCACCGGCCCTGCGGGCGAGGTTCGCGGAGTCCGCACCGGCCGGAGGGACCTGCACGCCCCCGCCGTGGTCAACGCCGCCGGTACCTGGGGCGGCGAACTGGCGGCCCTGGCCGGGGTGGAACTGCCGGTGCTGCCGCGCAGGGGATTCGTCCTCGTCACGGAACCGCTGCCCCGGCTGATCCGGCACAAGGTGTACGCCGCGGAGTACGTGGCCGACGTGTCCAGCGGCTCGGCCGCACTCCAGACCTCACCCGTGGTGGAAGGGACGCCGTCCGGCCCCGTACTGATCGGCGCGAGTCGCGAACGGGTGGGCTACGACCGCTCGTTGTCCGTACCCGTCATCAGCAGGCTGGCCGCGCAGGCTGCCGCGCTCTTCCCGGTGCTGGCCGATGTCCGGCTGCTGCGCGCCTACCACGGGTTCCGCCCGTACCTGCCCGACCACCTTCCCGCGATCGGGCCCGACCCTCGGGTCCCGGGGCTGTTCCATGCCTGCGGACACGAAGGTGCGGGGATCGGGCTGGCCCCCGGGACGGGAAGGCTGATCGCCGACGCGCTCAGGGGCGAGGCCCCCGTACTTGATCCGGCGCCGTTCAGGCCCGAACGTTTCGACCGTTCCCAGGAGGCGGCTTGAACTCCGCCCGTGGAAATCCGTACCGCGACTTGATGGATCTGGAGCGCCTGTGACACTCACGCCCCGCCCGCCCGGCCGCGTACCCGGCCGGATATCCCGCCGCAGGCCCGCACGCGATGCTGCCGAACTGGTCGGGTCGGCGCCCGGGCCGGAGTTCGAGCTCTTCTTCGACGGGCGCCCGATCCGAGCCCTCCCCGGTCAGAGCATCGCCGCAGCGCTCTGGGCGGCCGGCCATCTGGCCTGGCGCACGACCAGGGTGAACGGTAATCCGCGAGGCGCCTTCTGCGGCATCGGGTCCTGCTTCGACTGCCTGGCCACCGTCAACGGCCGCCCCAACCAGCGGGCGTGCCTGCTGCCCGCCCGCCCAGGCGACACGATCACGACACAGGAGGGCGACGGGCATGGCGAACTCCTCCGGTGAATCAGGTGTCGAGCGAGCGATGGACGATGAACTCCACCCCGGCGGACGGGGGTTCGCCGATCTGGCCGTCGTGGGTGCCGGACCCGCCGGTATGACAGCCGCGGTCACCGCGGCCGATCACGGGCTCGATGTGACCGTGCTGGATGCTGCGGCGGCGACGGGCGGCCAGTACTACCGCTCGCCGGCACCCGAACTCGGTGCCACCCGGCCGGAGGCCCTGCACCACGACTGGGCCGTGTACCGGAAGCTCGCGGGGCGGTTCGAGCGGCATTGTCGGGCCGGGCGGATCCGCCATTTCACATGGCACCAGGTGTGGGCCGTCGAACGTACGGAAGGCGACGCCTGGATGCTCCACGCGGTCACCGGGCCCGAGGAGACCGGTCGAGCGGCCATCGGGGCGCGGAATCTGCTGGTGGCGACGGGATCCCATGAGCGTCAACTTCCCTTCCCCGGCTGGACCCTGCCTGGTGTCGTGGGTGCGGCCGGGGCGCAGGCCATGCTCAAGTCCGGCCTGGTCATGCCGGGCCGGCGCATGGTCGTCGCGGGCAGCGGACCGCTCCTCCAGGTGGTCGCAGCCTCCTTGGTGAAGGCGGGTGCCGACGTTCCGCTGCTGGTCGAGGCGGCCGGATACGGGGCGTACGCGAAGGCGCCTCGCGCGCTGGCATCCAACCCCGGCAAGCTGGCGGAGGGCGCACGCCACGGGGCTGCCCTCCTCCGTCACGGCGTGCGCGTCCTGACCCACAGCGCGGTGACGGCCGTTCATGGAAGGGGCCGGGTTCAGGGTGTCACCGTCAGCCGCCTGGACGGTGACTGGCGACCGGTCCCGGGTTCCGGCCGGTATTACGACTGTGATGCCCTCGCCGTCGGACACGGCCTCGTACCCCAGCTGGAACTCGCCACGGCCCTGGGCTGTGCAACTCGCGACGGCACCGACGGCACGCATGCCCTGCTCCTGGACGAACAGCTGCGGACCACGGTGCCCGGTGTGTGGGCCGCCGGGGAGGTCGGTGGCATCGGTGGCGTACAACTCGCACTTTTGGAGGGTGAGTTGGCCGCACTCTCGGTGGTTCGGCACGCGAGGGGTGGCGGGGCCTCGGCAGGCCGGGGCCGGTACGGCAGGGAACATGCGCTGCGCCGGGCCCGGGGCAGAATGCGGGCCTTCGCCGATGTGATGGGCGCCGTGCACCGGCCGCGATCCGGCTGGCGCGGATGGCTGGCCGACGAGACCGAGGTCTGCCGGTGCGAGGAGGTCACCGCGGGGCAGATTCGCCGGGCGGTGGACGAACTCGGCGCAGGAGACGCCCGTACCGTCAAGCTCCTCACCAGGTCCGGAATGGGCTGGTGCCAGGGGCGCACCTGTGGCTTCGCAGTACGTGAACTCGTCTGCCCCGAAGGTGATTCCGCCGCCGGCGCGACCGCCGACCGTCGCCCCTTCGCCTGCCCTGTGCCGCTGTCCGCACTCGCTGAGGCGGATCGGGTGGCCGAGGGCGGGGGCGGAGGTAGCCGCCCGTAGGGACGGGCAATTCTGCTGTCACACCTACTACTACACAGTGACATGTCACACCTCACAAGGAGTCTCCATGCAGACAGACACCGTCCACGCCCCCCGCACCCGCCCCTGGCACGGCGTCATGGTGGCCACGCCCCTTACGCTGCGCGCCGACCATTCCGTCGACTTCGATGCCTACGGTGAGCATGTCCGCGATCTCGTCGAAGCCGGCTGCGACGGCGTGGTGCCCAACGGCTCACTGGGGGAGTATCAGACCCTCACCGACGAGGAGCGTGACCAGGTCGTCCGCGTCGCCGTCGAAGCGGCGGGCAACGGAGCCAGGGTCATGCCCGGCGTATCCGCCTACGGCAGCGACGAGTCACGGCGCTGGGCCGAGCGGGCCGCGGAGGCGGGCGCGGAATCGGTGCTCCTGCTGCCCCCCAACGGCTACAAGTGCGACGAGACCGACGTCCGTGCGCACTACGCCGCGGTCGCGGAAGTAGGGGTACCTGTCGTCGCGTACAACAATCCGTACGACACCAAGGTCGATCTGACCCCCGGTCTGCTGGCGCGGCTCCATCAGGAGAACAGCATCGTCGCGGTCAAGGAGTTCAGCGGCGATGTCCGCAGGGGCTACGAGATCGCCGAACAGGCCCCGGGTCTGGACGTACTGATCGGCGCCGATGACGTGCTGCTGGAACTGGCACTCGCCGGTGCCGTCGGCTGGATCGCCGGGTGCCCCAATATGCTGCCCGCCAGCTGCGTCGAGCTGTACCGGTCCGCCGTGACAGGTGACATTGCAACGGCCCTGCCCCTCTACCGACAGCTCCACCCGCTGTTGCGCTGGGACTCCAAGCCGGAGTTCGTGCAGGCGATCAAGGCGTCCATGGACGTCGTCGGGCGCCACGGCGGACCCACACGGCCGCCGCGTTTCCCGCTGCCGCCGGAGTCCGCTGCCGCTGTGCGCGCAGCGACCGAGAAGGCGCTCGCCGAGGGCATGAACTGACCAACGGGCCTGCGGCGCAGGCGATGCGCAGTATCCAGGTCCAACGGAACACCAAGGGGGAACCTTGCGGACACGTCACATTTTCCATGCGGTCGACTCACATACCGAAGGCATGCCCACCCGCGTCATCACCGGTGGCATCGGAACGATTCCGGGCGCCACCATGGCGGAGCGGCGCCGTCACTTCCAGAACAACCGGGACGCGGTACGCACCCTGCTGATGTACGAGCCGCGCGGGCACGCCGCCATGAGCGGTGCGATCCTTCAGCCGCCCACCCGCCCCGACGCCGACTTCGGCGTCCTCTATATAGAGGTCTCCGGTTTCCTGCCGATGTGCGGCCACGGCACCATCGGCGTCGCCACCGTCCTGGTGGAGACCGGCATGGTCGAAGTCACCGAGCCCGTCACCACGGTCCGGCTCGACACCCCGGCCGGGCTCGTCACGGCAGACGTGCGCGTACAGGAGGGCGCGGCCACATCCGTCACCCTCACCAATGTGCCCGCCTTCTGCGCCGGGCTCGACCGGAAGGCGGACGTACCCGGCTACGGCACTCTGCACTACGACCTCGCCTACGGCGGCAACTTCTACGCGATGCTGCCGCTCTCCGACTTCGGGCTCCCCTTCGAGCGCGGGCGCAAGGACGACATCCTGGCGGCCGGACTCGCCCTGATGGACGCGGTGAACGCCACCGACCGCCCCGTGCACCCGGAGGACTCCGACATCAACGGGCTGAAGCACGTCCAGTTGATCGCACCCGGATCGGACGCCGCGCACTCCCGGCACGCCATGGCCATCCACCCCGGATGGTTCGACCGGTCGCCCTGCGGCACGGGTACGTCGGCGCGGATGGCACAACTCCATGCCCGGGGCGAACTCCCCCTGAACACCGACTTCGTCAACGAATCGTTCATCGGCACCTCGTTCACGGGGCGGCTTGTCGAGGAGACCACTGTCGCGGGTCTTCCCGCAGTCGTACCGACCGTGACGGGCCGCGCCTGGATCACCGGGACCGCGCAATTCTTCCTGGACCCGACCGATCCCTTCCCCGAAGGATTCCTGCTGTGACTGCGCCCCTGGAGCACGATATCCACAGGCCGGAAGGGGCAGACCCGTTAGGCAACGCCAGCTTGTATTCTGCGACTCCGCACTGCGCTGGAGGAACACATGGCCCGCCTGACGTCGCTCAACGTGATCTCCGCGCAGGAGCACCTGCGTGACCGTGTGGCGCATGCGCTGAGAGCGGCGCTCATCGCCGGTGAGCTTCGTCCGGGTTCGATCTATTCCGCTCCCGCGCTCGCCTCCCAGTTCGGGGTGTCGGCCACCCCTGTACGTGAGGCCATGCTCGACCTGGCCCGGGAGGGCCTGGTCGAGGCGGTACGCAACAAGGGTTTCCGTGTCACCGAGCTGACCGAGCAGGATCTCGACGACTTCACCGAGCTCCGCGCCATGATCGAGGCTCCGACGGTCGGCCGCATCGCCCGGATGGACAAGGCGTGGCAGCTGGAGGAACTGCGGCCACTCGCCGTGGAGATCGTAGAAGCCGCCCGGGCGAACGACATCCTGGCCTACCTGGAGGCCGACCGGCGCTTCCATCTCGAACTGCTCGGTCTGGCGGGGAACCGCCGGCTCGTGGAAGAGGTCGGAAACCTGCGCAAGCGTTCGCGGCTCTTCGGTCTCAACAGGCTGGCCGAGACCGGGCAGTTGACGATTTCGGCGGAGGAGCATCTTCAGCTGCTCGACCTGATGGTCGCCGGAGACGGGGTGCGCGCCGAGGCATTCATGCTCACTCATATGTCACATGTCCGAAAGCTCTGGGCAGCCCCCGGAACGGAAGCGTCAGAGGGCGGCGCGATCAAGCAGGTATGGCTCGACCTCGACGGGGTCTGAGCCTGTTCGCCGCCGGCGCCACGCCGGCTGATCCACGCAACGCGCCCCAGGGGTAGAGCCCTTCCGTGATGTCCCGGATTGCGGCCCGATGGGAGTCGCGGGTTCATTCACCCTGTCGCGGTGCGCTCTCTCAATGTGCGTGCATGTCTTCCATGGCCATGTGACATGTGCAATTGTACAGCCCGCAGGAGATGAGGTCGTGCTCATGTCATGACGTGGGCGTAGTCGGGCGGCCCTGTCCGTCTTGACCTCCCGCTCCACCCCCCTCGGCCGCGCAACCGCCGTGCGGCCAACACACCGCTGGGAGGCGGCACGTGAAGAACCGAATGGTTCGACAGAGATTCACCGGCTTATCCACCGTGGCTCTGGCAGCTTGCCTGGGCGTCGGGTTGCTCTCCGCACCGAGCCGGGCCGCAGAGCCGCGCCCCCTCGTGGCATCGGCGGCCGAGACCAGGACCGAGGCCCGTGCGGAGGAGCCGGGTGGCCCCGTCGCCGAGGCACTCACCGCACCTTCCGGCGAGGCCGACCATACCGACCGCGCACCCCTGACGCCCGCCGACCGCGCCCCCCTGTCCGCGTCGAAGGACGCGCTGAAGCGGGACTACGACCAGCCCGGAAGCGCCGACCCGAGCCACCCGGCCCCCTCCATGAAGGCCGCGGCGCGGGCCAAGGCCAGGTCGGCCGGAATCGGTGACATTGCTGCGTGCAATGTCACCGACTTCACCAGCCGTACCGGCAGCGCGCTCGTCCAGCAGGTCAGGTCGTCGACCACCGACTGTGTCAACACGCTGTTCGGTGTGAAGGGCAACGACGGCTATCTCGCCTTCCGCGAGGCACAGATGGTCACCATCGCCGACGCGCTTTGCGACGGCTCAGCGGCCTACCCCGGCGACAGCAGCACCGGCATGCCGCAGCTCGTTCTCTTCCTCAGGGCGGGCTACTACGTCCAGTACTACGACCCGTCGACGGTGGGCAGTTACGGCCCCGCGCTGCGCACCGCAATTCGCGCCGGGCTGGACGCCTTCTTCGCCTCCTCGCGCTCCTCCGACGTCACCGACGCCAACGGGGAGACGCTGGCCGAAGCCGTCACGCTGATCGACAGCTCCGAGCAGAACGCCCGCTATCTGTACGTCGTCAAGCGCCTGCTCGCGGGCTACAACTCCTCGTACAACAGCTCCTGGTACATGCTGAACGCGGTCAACAACGTGTACACGGTGACATTCCGCGGCCATCAGCTGCCCGAGTTCGTCCAGGCGGTGGATGCCGACCCCAGTCTGCTGGGCGCACTCCACGACTTCGCCTCGGTTCATCTGGACCTGCTGGGCACGGACCAGTCGTACCTGGTCTCCAACGCGGGCCGGGAACTCGGCCGCTTCCTCCAGGAGGCGTCGCTGCGGGACAGGACCGCGCCGCTGGCCTCGGCACTGCTCAAGAAGAGCTCCATCACCGGCCGCACAGCACCGCTCTGGGTCGGCGTCGCCGAGATGACGGACTACTACGACAGGGCCAACTGCGCCTACTACGACACCTGCAACCTGGCCGCACGCCTCAAGGCTGCCGTCCTGCCCGTCGATTACACGTGCAGCGACAGCATCCGGATGCGGGCCCAGGAAGTGTCCACGACCGACCTCGCCGCCAGTTGTACGAGTCTGCGCAACCAGGACGCGTACTTCCATGACATCTCCAGGGACGCCGGCCCGGTCGCGGACGACCTCAACAGCACCATCGAGGTGATCGTCTTCGACTCGAGTACCGACTACCAGACCTACGCCGGAGCGATCTTCGGGATCGACACCAACAACGGCGGGATGTACCTGGAGGGAGATCCCGCCGCGGCGGGCAACCAGCCCCGCTTCATCGCCTACGAGGCCGAGTGGGTCCGGCCCGCGTTCCAGATCTGGAACCTCAACCACGAGTACACGCACTACCTCGACGGTCGGTTCAACATGTACGGGGACTTCGGGGCCGGCCTGACCACACCGACCATCTGGTGGGTCGAGGGTTTCGCGGAGTACGTCTCGTACTCATACCGCAATGTCACCTATGACGCCGCAATCGCACAGGCCGCCAAGCGCACCCACACCCTGCGCACCCTCTTCGACACCACCTACGAGAACGCCGACCAGACCCGGATCTACAACTGGGGGTACCTGGCAGTCCGGTACATGCTCCAGTCGCACCGCGCGGATGTCGACAGACTGCTCGGGTTCTACCGCAGCGGCGACTGGAACGTCGCCCGCACCCTGCTCACCTCCACCATAGGCAACCGGTACGACGCCGACTGGAACTCCTGGCTGACGGCCTGCGGGGCAGGGGACTGCGGCAGCATCGGTACCCCGCCCGTCGATCAGGGGCCGGAGTGCACGGCAGGCGATACCCGGCAGCTGGACAAGGACTGCAAGCGGAGCGGTCTGACGGCGACCACGGGCAACTACGCCTATCTGTACATCTACGTTCCGGTGGGCACGACGCAGCTGAAGATCACCAGTGCGGGCGGAACCGGCGACGCCGACCTCTACTACAACTCCAATAGCTGGGCGACAGTGACCGGTCACACCTCACGGGCGACCGGCGCGGGGAACGAACACACTCTGACCGTGTCGAACCCGAAGGCAGGCATCCACTACATCAGCCTGCACGCCGCCCAGGGGTTCGGTGGCGTGAGCGTTTCCACCCGGTACTGATTCCCGTACCGGCCGGCCAGCCGGTACGCGGCGGTCTCCTCGCCGCGTACCGGTCCGGTCAGGTCAGCCGCAGTGAATCCGGCCTCGTCCGTTCCCTGATGATCTCCACCAGGCGGTCGAAGAGCGTCGCTCCCCGGCCCTCCAGCGCCTCGGCGAGTTCCGCTTCGATGAGAACCCGCGAGGTGGGGTGGGCGCGTTGAGCTGCGCGGCGCAGGTAGCGCGCCGTCTCCGGGTGGCCCAGGGACTCCGCGGACCGTGCGTGGTCGCGCCACTCGATGACGAAATCGTCGTCGTCCGGCGTACCCATGCCGCCACTCAGACAGTCCGCGAACGCGTCGAGGTTGCGACCGAAGTAGCCACCTGGGCCGTTCACGGCTTCGCCGATCACCTCCCAGAACCGGTCCAGGCCGGTGACCTCGGAGCCTTCGATCACGTAGGTCACAGTCATGCGGGGAGCGTACAAGGTCAGCAGTCGTGGTCGACCAGGTCGAACGACTCGTAGTGGTCGGCGGTGTAGTAGTCCTCCTGGACCTCTTCACCGGTGACGATGCGGCGGGCGCCGCGGGTCGGGGAGCCCGGGGTGATGACGGTGTACTCGTGGTAGTAACCGGTGCCCTGACTCGGCAGGATGCCTTCGCGGTTCTGGAAGACCGTGCCGTCCTGGTCGTACGGGAAGGGCCCGCCCGCGTCGATCAGATCGAGGGTGTCGTGAGCCTGCGCGGGTAGGTCGGAGTAGCAGATGCTGCCGACCGCCGCGGTGGCCTGGGGCGCCGCGGCCGAGGCGGTGACCGGACCGCCGACGAAGAGGGCGGACAGGATGGCGGCGCAAGCGCCGAGCGTGGTGATTCGTGGGGGGAATCGCATGCCCACCATGATGACGCGCGTAGATCGGGTCCCGTCAACGCCAACTTCTGTGAATTTTCTGGAAGTTAACGGGAGGTAGGGAAACGTCACGCGACTGTCCCCCGGGTGGGCTTGCGGATGAGCACTGTTCACTTATTGATGAGTCGACAAGCGTGACTGCCCGCGAGCGGGGCATGCATCCCCGTGAAGGTGTTCGAGGGGTTATGGGCCGAAGGAGGTCGATTCACTGTGCGGGCGGGGGAAGCGATGAAGCGTCAAGGGGGTCAGTCGGTTCGGCTGCGCCGCAGACTGGGGCACGCCGATCTGTCCGTGGTGGGTGAAGTGCGCCGGGACGTGCGGGAGTTCCTGCGGTACCGGGCGGAGACCGAGACGGCCGAGGTGGCGGAGCTGCTGCTGAGCGAGGTCGTGACGAACGCGCTGATCCACACGCGTCACGGCGCGGTCGTCACCGTGACCGCGGGCCCGGAACAGGTGCGGGTGGAGGTCCGGGACTTCATGTCGGGTGCGCCCAAGCCGTACGTACCGAACGCCGACGACGGTACGCACGGCAGGGGGCTCGTCCTGGTACGCGGCCTGGCGGACGCCTGGGGAGTCACGGCGCAGGCGCTGGGCAAGGTGGTCTGGTTCGAGCTGAACGGGGCGAGCTGAACGGGGCGGGCTGAGGGGCCCGGCGCAACCGGGGCCGAACGCAAGAGTGGGTGGGAGGTCCCGACCGGGGCCTCCCACCCACACCGTGCTTAGCCGAACTGCTGCTCCAGGTCCTTGAGTTTCTGCTCCAGCGAGTCGAGCCGGGGCAGGGTCTGTGTGTCGTCCTCGGCGGTGAGGTCGACGGTCCTGGGGTCACCGTTCGCGGGCTGGCCCGGGGAACCCTGGGAGTTCTTGGCTCCCTTGGAGCTCGGGCCGTTCACGGCTTGCAGGGATGGCCGGGGTCGCAGGGGCAGCTGTCCCGGCTCTGCTATGGCGGGCTCCGCGACGCTCTGCGCGGCGCCCTGGGACGGTGCGATGGCCGGGACGTCCACCTGGTGTCCACCGCGGCCGCCTCTGCCCCAGGCCCGGTTCTGCCGGTTGAGGGCCTTGATGTGGGCCCGGTCCAGTTTCTCCTGACCCCTTCTGCGGAGCCGGTCCTGCTCCTTCTCCCGCCGGTCCTCGCGGACCTCGTCGACCGCCTCGTCCAGGGTGCGTACGCCTTCGAGGAGCATCAGCGACCAGGCGCCGAAGGTCTCCCGGGGCGCGCGCAGCCACCGTACGATCCGGATCTGCGGCAACGGGCGTGGCACCAGGCCCTGTTCGCGGAGTGCGGCCCTGCGGGTCTGCTTCAGCGCGCGGTCGAAGAGCACCGCGGCCGAGAGCGACATGCCCGCGAAGAAGTGCGGGGCACCCGCGTGGTCCATGCCGCGCGGCGCGTGCACCCAGTTGAACCAGGCGGCGGCGCCGGCGAACGTCCACACCAGCAGCCGGGAGCCGAGTGCCGCGTCGCCGTGGCTGGCCTCCCGCACCGCCAGCACCGAGCAGAACATCGCGGCCCCGTCGAGGCCGAACGGGACCAGGTACTCCCAGCCCCCGGAGAGGCTGAGGTTTTGCCGGCCGAAGCCGACGAGCCCGTGGAAGGAGAGTGCGGCGGCGACCGCGGCGCAGCAGAACAGCAGGACGTACGAGGCGGTGGCGTAGAGCGCCTCCTTGCGCCGGCGGCGGTCCTCGCTGCGTTCCCAGTTGTCGTCGGCCGATGCCTTGCCGGCGGCGCGCCTGCCACGTGCGACCACCGTCACCGCCGCCATGACCCCCACGAGCAGTACGGCGCCCGGAAGCAGCCAGTCAAGCGATATGTCGGTCAGTCTCATGCGCGGTCCCTTGCGTCGCGTAGGGCGTATCGGGCGCCAT
This sequence comes from Streptomyces sp. NPDC055749, assembly GCF_053617235.1. NCBI lineage: Bacteria > Bacillati > Actinomycetota > Actinomycetes > Kitasatosporales > Streptomycetaceae > Streptomyces > Streptomyces sp. NPDC055749. The sequence continues at coordinate 29,663 of NZ_JBSHFH010000012.1, forward strand.
CGTGACGGAAACGCCGCCCGGCTCAGGCGGTTTCGGGGCAAGAGAACGCCATTGGGGTGGCGAGGCATGCGGATGAGCGGAATGTTCTCGAATGACCGTACGGTGAAACGTAGTCACGTTCGAGTGCGAGTCACCGGTACGGGGGGTGTGGATCAGGAGGCGGGCGTCAGCTTCCGCACTCGGTCGGCATCGCACGTACGAGGACAGGTGACGCAGGTGTCCTCGGGGCGCAATGTGTAGAAGAGGCAGCAGCTCGCCCGGTCGCGGGTCGGCAGCGATTCGCCGTCGGGGCCGGTCAGTTCACGGAAGCCGGCGGTGCCCACGTACGGCTTGGTGGTGCCCGGCAGCAGCAGTTCCAGCTCGGCCATCGCCCGGCGCTCCTCGCCGAGCAGATGGGCGATGTACCAGAGCCCTTCGACGACCTCGTCCGTCGCCATGCCCCACAGGGCGCGCTTGCCGCGCCGCATGCGCGGTCCGAACCCGTCCAGCACCGGGCCGATGTGTTCCGCGACGGCGTCCAGCACCTCGGCGCGCAGCGCCGCCTCGTCGGGGACGACCCGGGCGCCCGGCAGCGAGGCCGCCGGATCGTCCGGCAGACAGGCGAACTCCCGTACGCGGAGGGTGAGGTGGCCCAGTGCGCGCTGGAAGGCGACGTCCTGGACGGGGACGCGCGGCACCCGGCGGTGCAGGAACCACGGCACGGTCACCAGCAGACAGGCCGGCCAGGAGTAGCGGTGCAGTCCGAAGCTGGCCACCACGTCGGGGCGGGCCTGCTGCCCGTAGTCCCGCAGCACCTGCGCGTTGTCCCAGGCCAGGAAGGCGTCCAGGGCCGCGCCGCCCTCGGCGAGCTCGGCGGCGCCCACCCAGCCGGAGCCGGAGGGAGCCGCGGTGTTCTCGGCGAGCACCTCGGCGCGCAGTCCGGGGAAGACCTCGGCCAGACGTGCGTACGCGGCGGTCACGGAGGACGCCGCGGTACCGGTGAGCAGAGCGGAGACGGTCATGCAGGGACCACCGAATCGGGATCGTTAGCAGGTTAGCCTTACCTTACCCGACCTGATCGATGTTTGAACTGGAGCCTCCTCCGCCTATCGTGCACACGGGGGCAGGGCGCACGCGAGCCGTGCCCGCGGCCGGCCGAGGAGGTCCAGTGGAGCAGGGCAGTGCGCGTGAGGACACCTGGCTGTCGTACGCAGCCCCGGCCGTCCCGCCGTCGGTGCGGGTGCCCGAGCAGGCGCGTGGTGAGCACACCCACAGCGAGCCACCCGCTCCCCGTACGGTGCAGCGGCACTCGGTGCGCGGCCAGATCCTGGACGCCCTGCGCGCCGCCCTCGTCGACGGGGAGCTGACCCCCGGGCAGGTCTACTCCGCCCCCGCGCTCGGCGCCCGGTTCGGCGTCTCCGCGACGCCGGTGCGCGAGGCGATGCAGCAGCTGGCCATCGAGGGCGCCGTAGAGGTCGTACCGAACCGGGGCTTCCGGGTCAGCGAGCGCGGGCCGCGCGAACTGGCCGAGCTCGCCGAGGTACGGGCCCTGATCGAGGTCCCCGTCATGCTGAAGCTGGCCCGTACCGTCCCCGCGAGCCGCTGGACGGCCCTGCGCCCGCTCGCCGACGCCACCGTCGCGGCAGCCGCTGTCGGCGACCGCGCGAGCTACGCCGAGTGCGACCGGGCCTTCCACCGGGCCGTCCTCGCGCTCGCCGGCAACGAACAGCTGGTGCAGGTCGCCGACGACCTGCACCGCCGGTCCCAGTGGCCACTGGTCAGCAACCCCGCCACCCGCCGGGCGGACCTTCTCGCGGACGCCGTGGAGCACACCGCGCTGCTCGACGCGCTGATCGGCCAGAACCTCGGCGTCGTGCAGTCGCTGGTACGGGAACACTTCACGGGTGCGGAGGGCTGACCGGCCCTGGCCCCGCGAGACCGGGCTGATCCGGACACGACCCAGGTCACCGGACGCGCCAGCTCGCCGTCGCGTCGTCGAGTGCGGGCCTGCCCTGGCTCGGCAGGGACGGTTCCAGTTGCGGGGCCAGCCAGGTCGGTACGCCGCCCAGCAGGCGGAAGAGCCGGCCCGCCTCGGCGCGCAGCCTGCCCGCCTCCGGCTCCGGTTCGGCATCGGCGAGGGACATGAGGGCCGGGGCCGTACCGACCAGGTAGCCCAGTTCCTCCCTGATCCGCAGCGACTCCGTGAAGCCGTGCCGCGCCTCGGCCAGCTCGCCCTCGCGCAGGGCCAGCGAGGCGAGATGCCGCCAGGTGAAGGAGAGCAGTAACTGGTCCCCCCGCGCCGTGGCGCCCGCGTGGGCCCTGCGGTAGGCGGCCCGTGCGGACTGCGGCGAATCGGCGATGTTCTGCGCGATCAGGCCCCGGCGGAAGTCCAGGAGCGGCCGGCCGGCCGCCGCGGGGGCGAGCAGGGCCGCGGCCCTGCTCAGGGCCACGCTTGCCTCGTCGGCCCGGTCCCGTACGCCCAGGAGGGTCGACGCGTAGGCGAGATGGCCGCGCTCGCACGCGGCGGCGCCGCGTTCCGCGTCGCTCCGGGCCAGGGCCTCCGCGTTGCGCAGCGCGTCGTCCGCGTCCGTCCAGCCGTCGGCGGTGTAGAGACACCGCTCGGTCAGCAGCGCGGTCCGCTGGAGCGCGGCTGCCGGGTCGGTGGCCGCGTGCGGTTCGAGCAGAGCAGCCGCGTCCGTCCAGCAGGCGCGTGATCGCAGTCGCCATACCGCTGTCTGGAGCGGCGGATCGTCATCTGCTGTCGTTCCGGAACCAGACATGGCGGTATGCGCCACATTGCCCTCCCCGAGCACGCCATCGAGCTGTTGAGTCTGGCCGCATCTCAGCACGGAATGGCACGCCGGGCCAAGGGTTCCGGTCAATGTCAGGTGAAAGATTTCACAATCGACCGGATCTTGGCGGCGCCGCTCGGTCCCCGGGGCGTCAGCTCATACGCAGGGCGAGGAAGAAGTCGAGCTTGTCCTCCAGGCGCGAAAGATCACGTCCCGTCAACTGCTCGATTCGTCCGACGCGGTAGCGCAGTGTGTTGACGTGCAGATGCAGCCGGGCCGCGCAGCGCGTCCATGAACCGTCGCAGTCCAGGAACGCTTCCAGGGTCGGAATCAGTTCCGCGCGGTGGCGGGTGTCGTAGTCGCGCAGCGGGTCCAGCAGCCGGGCCGTGAACGCCCGGCGCACGTCGTCCGGGACGAACGGCAGCAGCAGGACGTGCGAGGCCAGCTCGTGGTGCCCGGCAGCGCAGACCCGGCCCGGCCGGGCGGCGGCGACCCGGCGGGCGTGCCGGGCCTCCTCCAGGGCGCCGCGCAGCCCTTCGGCGGAGTGCACGGCCGCGCTGACACCCAGTGTCAGCCTGCCGTCGTCGGCGAGGCCCGCGGAGAGCGGCTCGCGGACCGCGGCGAGCAGGACGTCCGCGTGGAGCGCCGGGTCCTGTCGCTCGGCCGCGTCGGCCCCGGGGGCGGCGGCGGTCTCGTCGGCGCGGGCGCCGGGCGCCGGCAGGGCGGGCAGCGGTACGAGCGCGATGGCCTCGTCGCCGGTGTGCGCGACCGCGATCCGGTCCGCGGAGTCGGGTCCCGTCACCGCGGGATCGACGAGGATCTCCTCCAGCAGCGCCTGGGCGACCGGTCCGCCCGCGATGTCCGCCGCCGGACCGGTGCCGCTGGCCGGTGCGCCGTCGGCGGCCCATTCGACCTTGGCCACGACGACCTGCCAGTGCGGCGCCGAGCCCGCGCCGGGCAGCAGCACCGGGGCAGCGACCCGCAGCCGGGCCGCGATCTCGGTGGGGGCGGCGCCCGCCTGGACCAGTTCCAGGACCTCCTGGGCGAGCCTGCGGCGTACCGTACGGGCCGCGTCGCGCCGGTCCCGTTCGACCGAGATCAGCTGGGTGACGCCCTGGAGCAGGTCGAGCCGGGCGGCGGGCCAGTCGCCCGCGTCGGCCTCGACCGCGAGCAGCCAGTCGGAGAGCACCGACTCGCGGACATCGCGGGAGGCCGGTGCGGCGCCCCGCCCGGTGTTCCGGATCGGGAACAGCGAATACGTCGTTCCGTCCACGGCCGTCCGGTGCGGGCCCCGCCGTCCTGTGCGGGTCGCGGCCAGATGTCTCCCGGCCAGCGCGGAGCCGATCGGACCGGGCAGCGGCTCACCGGCCCCCGCGATCTGGCGGCCGGTGGGGGAGAGCACCCAGGCGCGGAGATCGAGGTCGGAGGTGAGCAGATCGAGGACGACCTCGGGGCCGCCGCCCGCCGGGCCCGACGTCATCAGCCTGCGGTGCCGGTCGACGACCGCCGCGAGGTCGCCGGCCCGCTCGCCGGAGACCTGGCGCACCACGTGCTCGGTAATCGTTGCAAATGCCACGGTCTCGTTCACGGCGAAGAGTGGGAGACGGTGGTGCCGGCACGCGTCGACCAGATCGGTGGGGATGGCACCGAGTTCCGCCTCGCCCGCCGCGAGTCCGGCGACCCCGGCGCCCGCCAGGATCCGGACGAACGGCTCGGAGTCCGTCGCGTCATGGCGCCAGGCCAGCCCGGTGAGCACCAGCTCGCCACCGGAGAGATAGCGGCTGGGGTCGCGGAGGTCGGTCGTCATGACGCCCCGGACCGTGCGGTCCAGCTCGTCGTCGCCGCCGAGCAGCCGCAGGCCCAGCGCGTCGGTTTCCAGCAGTGCGCGCAGCCGCATCTCGTTGCCGCCGATCTTTTCGTTGGTGCGGGGGATACCGGTGAATCTCGGTGAGGTTACTGATCCCCGCCATTCGTTCGAATCTACAAGACCAGGAAGGAGACCAGCCAACTCCTTCATGGTTTCGGTGACTGCACTGGCCGGATCCTGGCTTGTGTACTGGGTCACACACCGCGTTAACAGCAGATGAACGGACCAGTCCCGGGCCGGCTGTCCCCAGCCCCCGGCGCACGACCCGACCGATGAGAAGAAGAGGGCCACTCATGGACTTCCTTCGCCCCGCCAGCTGGGAGGAGGCGCTCGCCGTCAAGGCCGAGCACCCGACAGCTGTGCCCATCGCGGGTGGCACCGATGTGATGGTCGAGATCAACTTCGACCACAGGCGGCCCGAGTACCTCCTCGACCTGAACCGCATCGGTGAGCTGTCCGAGTGGCAGGTGGGCGAGGAAGACGTGCGGCTCGGCGCCTCGGTCCCGTACAGCGCGATCATGGAGCACCTCCGGGCCGAGCTGCCCGGCCTCGCGCTCGCCTCGCACACCGTCGCCTCGCCGCAGATCCGTAACCGCGGCGGCGTCGGCGGCAACCTGGGCACCGCGTCGCCCGCCGGTGACGCCCACCCGGCGCTGCTCGCCGCGGGCGCCGAGGTCGAGGCGGAGTCCGTACGGGGGACCCGGATGATCCCCATCGACGACTTCTACACCGGGGTCAAGCGCAACGCACTCGCCCCGGACGAGCTGATCCGGGCCGTGCACATCAGGAAGGCCGACGGGCCCCAGCAGTTCTCCAAGGTCGGTACGCGCAACGCGATGGTCATCGCCGTCTGTGCCTTCGGCCTGGCCCTGCACCCCGGGACCCGCACGGTCCGTACCGGCATCGGATCGGCCGCCCCGACACCCGTACGGGCGAAGGCGGCCGAGGAATTCCTGATCGCCGCGCTCGACGAGGGCGGGTTCTGGGAGAGCGGCAAGATCATCACGCCGTCGGTCGCCAAGCAGTTCGCGCAGCTCGCGTCCGGCGCCTGCAACCCCATCGACGACGTGCGCGGCACCGCGAAGTACCGCAGGCACGCGGTCGGCATCATGGCCCGGCGCACGCTGAGCTGGACCTGGGAGCAGTACCGCGGCGCCGGCCGCACCCTCGAAGGAGCTGCATAGCCATGCGAGTGAATTTCACGGTCAACGGCCGGCAGCAGGAAGCCGACGACGTCTGGGAGGGCGAGTCCCTCCTGTACGTCCTGCGTGAGCGCATGGGCCTGCCCGGCTCCAAGAACGCCTGCGAGCAGGGCGAATGCGGTTCCTGCACGGTCCGTCTCGACGGCGTACCGGTGTGTTCCTGTCTCGTCGCCGCCGGTCAGGTGGAGGGCCGCGAGGTCGTCACCGTCGAGGGCCTCGCCGACTACGCCAGGCACCGCGAGGACGCGCACCCCGGCGCAGGCTGCGAATCCGGCGCCTGCGGTACGACGCTCGACGCCGCACAGCGCCGGCAGGCCAGGCCCGCCGACGGGCAGAGCGGCGAGGGCACCGAGCTCTCGCCGGTCCAGCAGGCGTTCATCGACGCCGGCGCCGTGCAGTGCGGTTTCTGCACCCCGGGCCTCCTGGTCGCAGCCGACGAACTGCTGGAGACCCACCCCTCGCCGTCCGACCAGGACATCCGCGAGGCGCTCTCCGGCAATCTCTGCCGCTGCACCGGCTACGAGAAGATCCTCGACGCGGTCCGCCTCGCGGCGGCGCGTCAGGAAGAGACGGTGTGAGAATCATGGCGCTTGCACCACGAGTCGCCTCGGCTCCGGCCGGCACTCCCACGAACATCTCCCAGGGGTCGAAGACCAGGGGCGGCATCGGCGAGTCCACGCTGCGGCCCGACGGCACCCTGAAGGTCACCGGCGAATTCGCGTACTCCTCGGACATGTGGCACGAGGACATGCTGTGGGGCCACACGCTGCGCTCCACCGTCGCCCACGCCGAGATCAGGTCGATCGACATCGGCGAGGCCGTCGCGATGCCCGGCGTCTACGCCGTGCTGACCTACGACGACCTGCCCACCGGCATCAAGAACTACGGCCTGGAGATCCAGGACACCCCGGTTCTCGCCCACGGCAAGGTCCGGCACCACGGCGAGCCGGTGGCGATCGTCGCCGCCGACCACCCGGAGACGGCCCGCCGCGCCGCCGCCAAGATCAGGATCGAGTACGCCGAGCTGCCGGTCATCACGGACGAGGCGTCCGCGACCGCACCCGACGCGATCCTGGTCCACGAGGGCCGCGACGACCACCACATCGGTCACGTCCCGCACCCCAACATCGTCCACCGCCAGCCGATCATCCGCGGCGACGCCGCAGCCGCCGCGAAGCGCGCCGACGTGATCGTCAGGGGCGAGTACACCTTCGGCATGCAGGACCAGGCCTTCCTCGGCCCGGAGTCCGGTCTCGCCGTGCCCTCCGAGGACGGCGGCGTCGAGCTGTACGTCGCCACCCAGTGGCTGCACTCGGACCTCAAACAGATCGCCCCCGTCCTCGGCCTGCCCGAGGAGAAGGTGCGCATGACGCTCTCCGGCGTCGGCGGTGCCTTCGGCGGCCGTGAGGACATCTCGATGCAGATCCACGCCTGCCTCCTGGCTCTCCGCACGGGCAAGCCGGTCAAGATGGTCTACAACCGGTTCGAGTCCTTCTTCGGACACGTCCACCGGCACCCGGCGAAGCTCTCCTACGAGCACGGCGCCACCAAGGACGGCAAGCTCACGCACATGAAGTGCCGGATCGTCCTGGACGGCGGCGCCTACGCGTCGGCCTCCCCGGCGGTCGTCGGTAACGCGTCCTCGCTCTCGGTCGGTCCGTACGCCATCGAGGACGTCGACATCGAGGCGATCGCGCTCTACTCCAACAACCCGCCCTGCGGCGCCATGCGCGGCTTCGGCGCGGTCCAGGCGTGCTTCGCCTACGAGGCGCAGATGGACAAGCTCGCGGCGAAGCTCGACATGGACCCCGTCGAATTCCGGCAGCTCAACGCCATGGAACAGGGCACCCTCCTGCCGACCGGGCAGCCCTGCGACTCGCCGGCCCCGGTCGCCGAGCTGCTGCGCCGGGTCAAGTCCCGGCCGCTGCCGCCCGAGCAGCAGTGGCTGACGGTGGACGCCGAAGGCAGCAGCGTCGACGTGCGCGCCCTGCCCGGCGGTCTTTCGAACACCACGCACGGCGAAGGCGTCGTACGCGGTGTCGGCTACGCGGTCGGCATCAAGAACGTCGGCTTCTCCGAGGGCTTCGACGACTACTCCACCGCCCGGGTGCGGATGGAGGTCATCAACGGCGAGCCGGTCGCGACCGTGCACACCGCGATGGCCGAGGTCGGACAGGGCGGCGTCACGGTGCACGCCCAGATCGCCCGTACCGAACTAGGTGTACGCCAGGTCACCATCCACCCGGCCGACACCAAGGTCGGCTCCGCCGGATCGACCTCCGCCTCCCGCCAGACGTACGTCACCGGCGGCGCCGTGAAGAACTCCTGCGAGGCCGTCCGGGAGAAGGTGCTGGAACTCGGCCGCCGCAAGTTCGGTACGTACCACCCGGCCTGGGCCACCGCCGAACTCCTCCTGGAGGGCGGCAAGGTCGTCACCGACGGCGGCGAAGTGCTCGCCGACGTGGTCGACGTACTGGAGGAGGAGGCGATCGACATCGAGCTTGAGTGGCGCCACCGGCCCACCGAGGCGTTCGATCTGCGTACGGGACAGGGCAACGGCCACGTCCAGTACTCCTTCGCGGCGCACCGCGCGGTCGTCGAGGTCGACACCGAGCTCGGCCTGGTCAAGGTCATCGAACTGGCCTGCGCCCAGGACGTCGGCAAGGCGCTCAACCCGCTCTCCGTCGTCGGCCAGATCCAGGGCGGCACCCTCCAGGGCATGGGTATCGCCGTCATGGAGGAGATCATCGTCGACCCGAAGACCGCGAAGGTACGCAACCCGTCCTTCACGGACTATCTGCTTCCCACCATCCTCGACACCCCGACCATCCCCGTCGATGTGCTCGAACTCGCCGACGAGAACGCCCCGTACGGGCTCCGTGGCGTCGGCGAGGCCCCCACCCTGTCGTCCACCCCGGCCGTCCTCGCGGCGATCCGGAACGCGACGGGACTCGAGCTCAACAGGACGCCGGTACGACCCGAGCACCTCACCGGCACCTGACCAGCTCCCACGAACTCTCCGGACGGTGCGTGCTGCCGTGAACGTCACACTTCCCCGCGTGCCGCACCGTCCGGAGACACCGAATACCGCACCGCTCGCGGTCCTCGGTACCGCCTCAGTACGTCTGAACCTGCACGAACAGTTCGCCTCGGGCCGTCCCCCGGGTCGTGCCGCCAACGCAGTGATCCCCAAATCCCGCAGTCACGGTTTCGTCGCGGGTGCCCCTGTGAACCTTGGGAGTCAGGCATGACCCAGCAGTCAGTTGAGCCGAAGACGAGTTCGGAGGATGCGGGCTCCGGCTCGCGCAACCCCGCCGGAAGGTCTTGGCTCGACCGGTATTTTCATATATCCGACAGAGGATCCTCGGTCGCGCGTGAGATGCGCGGTGGCGTCACCACCTTCATGGCGATGGCGTACATCCTCCTGCTCAACCCGCTGATCCTCGGCGGCAAGGACGTGGACGGCAACCTCCTCAGCCAGCCCGGCCTAATCACCGCGACGGCACTCGCGGCAGCCGCGACGACCCTGCTGATGGGCTTCGTCGGCAAGGTCCCGCTGGCCCTCGCCGCCGGGCTCAGCGTCTCCGGCGTACTGGCCGGACAGGTCGCCCCCGCCATGACATGGCCGCAGGCCATGGGTATGTGCGTGATCTACGGTGTGGTGATCTGCCTCCTGGTGGTCACCGGTCTCCGCGAGCTGATCATGAACGCGATCCCGCTCGCGCTGAAGCACGGCATCACCATGGGCATCGGCCTGTTCATCGCCCTGATCGGGCTCTACAAGGCCGGCTTCGTCCACAAGGGCGCGGCGACACCCGTATCGCTCGGCCCCGCCGGTGAGCTCGCCGGCTGGCCCGTCCTCATCTTCTGCGTGACCCTGCTCCTCATCTTCATGCTCCAGGCCCGCAACATCCCCGGCGCGATCCTGATCGGCATCGTGGCCGGCACCGTCATCGCCATCGTCATCAACGCGATCGGCGACATCCCCGCCAAGTCCTGGAGCAGCGGCCCGCCGGAGCTCAACGGGAGCGCGGTCTCCGCACCTGACTTCTCGCTCTTCGGGGACGTGGAGTTCGGCGGCTGGGGCGACGTCGGTGTGATGACGGTCGGCATGATCGTCTTCACCCTCGTACTGGCCGGCTTCTTCGACGCCATGGCCACCATCATCGGCGTCGGTACGGAGGCCAAGCTGGCCGACGACAAGGGCCGGATGCCCGGCCTCTCCAAGGCGCTGTTCATCGACGGCGCGGGCGGTGCCATCGGCGGTGTCGCCGGAGGCTCCGGCCAGACCGTCTTCGTCGAGTCGGCGACCGGCGTCGGCGAAGGTGCCAGGACCGGGCTCGCCTCGGTCGTCACCGGTCTCTTCTTCGCGGCCTGTCTGTTCTTCACCCCGCTCACCGCGATCGTGCCGACCGAGGTGGCTTCCGCCGCCCTCGTCGTCATCGGCGCCATGATGATGCAGAACGCCCGCCACGTGGACTGGGGCGACCGGTCCGTCGCCATCCCGGTCTTCCTGACCGTCGTCCTGATGCCCTTCACGTACACCATCACCACCGGTGTGGCCGCGGGTGTCATCTCCTGGGTCGCCATCAAAGCGGCTCAGGGCAGGGCCCGCGAGGTCGGGGCCTTCATGTGGGGTCTGACGGTGATCTTCATCGTCTACTTCGCGCTCAACCCCATCGAGAGCTGGCTGGGCGTCCACTGACGCCCGCCCCCTCCGCACTCTGCTTAGGAGCACGCCATGCTGGACATCGCCGAAGAGCTTCACCGGTGGGTCGGGCAGGGACGCGAGTTCGCCGTCGCCACCGTGGTGGCGGTCGGCGGCAGCGCGCCCCGGCAGCAAGGAGCCGCGCTCGCCGTCGACCGCGACGGCACGGCGATCGGCTCGGTCTCCGGTGGATGTGTGGAGGGCGCGGTCTACGAACTGTGCCAACAGGCCCTCGAAGACGGCCGGACCGTCCGGGAGCAGTTCGGATACAGCGACGAGGACGCCTTCGCGGTCGGTCTGACCTGCGGAGGCGTCATCGACATCCTGGTCACACCGGTGCGTGCGGACGATCCCGCGCGCCCGGTGTTCGCCACCGCGCTCGCCGCCGCCGCGGAGGGGACGGCGGCGGCGGTCGCGCGGATCACCGACGGGCCCGCCGAACTGCTCGGCCGCCCGCTCCTCGTACACCCCGACGGTTCGTACGAGGGCGGGCTCGGCGGACATGCCGACCTCGACCGCACCGCGGCGGCCGAGGCCCGCGCGATGCTCGACGCGGGCCGCAGCGGCTCCCTGGTCATCGGAGCCGAGGGCTCGCGGTGCGGGGAGCCCGTGACCCTGCTCGTCGAGTCGAGCATTCCGCCGCCCCGCATGATCGTCTTCGGGGCCATCGACTTCGCCGCCGCACTGGTCCGGGCCGGCAAGTTCCTCGGCTACCGGGTCACCCTCTGCGACGCACGGCCGGTCTTCGCCACCCGGGACCGCTTCCCGGAGGCCGACGAGATCGTCGTCGAATGGCCGCACCGCTATCTCGCGGCGACCGATGTCGACGCGCGTACCGTCCTGTGCGTCCTCACGCACGACGCCAAGTTCGATGTGCCCCTGCTCGAAGCGGCGTTGAGGCTTCCGGTCGCCTACGTCGGTGCGATGGGCTCGCGCCGTACGCACCTCGACCGCAACGAACGGCTGCGCGAGGCCGGGGTCACCGAGCGCGAACTGGCCCGGCTGCACTCGCCGATCGGCCTCGACCTCGGAGCCCGTACGCCCGAGGAGACCGCGCTGTCGATCGTCGCCGAGATCGTCGCCGAGCGGCGCGGCGGCAGCGGACACCCACTGCGTGGGGCCCACACCCCGATCCACCACGAGGGCGGGCCTCCGCTGGCCTCGGTCGCCTGAATCGCCCTCTCTTGCTCCTGATCGTTCCCGGGCGGGTTACCGCCACGGCGGCTTCACGCCAGCGACGAACCCGGCCGCAGCCGTGCTTTTACCGGTAGATCAGCTGCATGACACTTTCACCCTCCTCCGTTTCCGGCCGGGCGAGATCCGCTCGCGCGGGACGCAGAGCCCTGCTCATAGCGACCTCGGTCGCGCTTGTGAGCGGTGTGATGCTTCCCGCAGCGGGTTCCGCTTCCGCGGTCCCGACGCCGCCGCGCACCACCGACGGCCGTTCGCAGGCCCCGGCCCAGGCCCAGAGCCACGACCTCACGCTGGTCACCGGCGACGTCGTGCACTACGTGGACGGCGCGGGGAACCAGGACACCGTCACGGTGGACCGTCCCGACGGGGCGGCCGGCGGCGTGCATGTGCAGCAGGCGGGCGGCGACATCTACGTCCTGCCCGACGAGGCGACCGCCCTCATCGCCGCGGGGAAGCTGGACCGCCGTCTCTTCAACGTCTCCGCCCTGGTGGAGATGGGGTACGACGACAAGAAGTCCGGTGACATTGCACTGATCGCCACGTACCCGGCGAGCAAGGGGCGGGCGCTGCCCGCCGCCCCGCGCGGCAGTGAGACCGTCCGCCCGCTCGGCTCCATCCACGGCGCCGCGCTCAAGGCCGACAAGGACGAGGCGCGCGCCTTCTGGAACGACATCGCCCGCACGCCGGCCGCCCGTTCGCTGGACAACGGCATCGCCAAGCTGTGGCTGGACGGCCGCGCCGAAGCCGTGCTCAAGGAGTCGGTACCGCAGGTCAACGCCCCGCAGGCGTGGGCAGCCGGCTACGACGGCAAGGGTGCCAAGGTCGCCGTGCTCGACACGGGCATCGACGCGACGCACCCGGACGTCAAGGACCGCCTCGTCGGGACCAAGAGCTTCGTGCCGGGCGAAGAGGTCGATGACAAGAACGGCCACGGTACGCACGTCGCCTCCACCATCGCGGGCTCGGGCGCCGCGTCGGAGGGTGCCAACAAGGGCGTGGCCCCGGGAGCGGACCTGCTCGTGGGCAAGGTCCTCAGCGACTCGGGCTCCGGCGCCGACTCCGGGATCATCGCCGCCATGGAGTGGGCGAAGGCCGAAGGCGCCGACGTCGTCTCCATGAGCCTCGGCTCGCCGGTGCCGGACAACGGCACCGACCCGATGTCGCAGGCCGTGAACGCGCTGTCGGCGGACGGCGGTCCGCTGTTCGTGATCGCCGCCGGAAACGCGTACGGCGCGGGCACCATCGGTTCGCCCGGCTCGGCGGAGAAGGCGCTCACCATCGCCGCCGTCGACAAGCAGGACCGCCGCGCGGCCTTCTCCTCCATGGGCCCGCTCGTCGATTCCTACGGTCTGAAGCCCGACCTGTCGGCCCCGGGCGTCGGCATCAACGCCGCGGCCTCGCAGTCGATCCCCGACATCGAGGGCATGTACCAGTCGATGTCCGGTACGTCGATGGCGACCCCGCACGTCGCGGGCGCCGCCGCCATCCTGAAGCAGCGTCACCCCGACTGGCCGGGCCAGCGCATCAAGGACGCGCTGATGAGCTCGTCCAAGAAGCTCGACGCGTACACCCCGTACCAGCAGGGCACCGGCCGGCTGGACGTGAAGGCGGCGATCGACACGACGGTCGAGGCCACCGGTTCCGTCGAGGTCGCCTCCTACGACTGGCCGCACGCCACGACCGACCCGGTCGCCGAGCGGAAGATCACCTACACCAACACCGGCGCCGAGGACATCACGCTGGACCTGGCGACCGACACGGACGCCGCGGCGTACACGCTCTCCACGTCGAAGCTCACCGTCCCCGCCGGCTCCACCGCGGACGCGGTGCTCTCGCTCGACCCGTCGAAGGTCCCGAACAACACCCAGTTCTCGGGCCAGGTCATCGCCAGGGACGCGGCCGGGACCACCGTCGCGCACACCGGCTTCGCCCTCAACAAGGAGCAGGAGCTCTACGACCTCACGCTCCAGCTCCGTGACCGCGCGGGCGATCCGATGGACGGATACGTCGTCATCGCCGAGCTCGGCGACCCGAACCTCGGCGTGGTGGCGGTCTCCGGCGACAACACGCTGCGGCTGCCCCCGGGCAACTACACCGCCTGGTCCGCCGCCGACATCGACGGTGACCGCGCCGACTCGAAGGCCGTCGCCTTCCTGGCAGCCCCCGAGACGATCCTGGACAAGCCCACCACCGTCACCCTCGACGCCTCCAAGGCCCGCAAGGTCAGTGCGAGGACGCCGAAGGAGACCGAGACGCGTCAGCTGCGATATGACATGGCACGCACCGCACCGGACGGCACCGTCCAGCGTGACGCGTTCCAGATCCCGCTGACGTACGACCAGCTGTGGGCGAGCCCGACCCAGAAGGTCACCCAGGGCAGCTTCAGCTTCCTGACCCGCTGGCGCCAGGGCGAGGAGCTGATCGACGTGTCGGCCGACGGCCGTGACGTCCCGGTCACCGTCCAGGGCGGCTCCCTCGTCGCCGAGAACAGCGAGCGCGAGCTCACCGGTGTCTTCGCCGGCAACGGTGCTTCCGCCGACTATCAGGGGCTGAACGTCAAGGGCAAGGCCGTCGTGGTCAACCGCAGCGACGCGGTCGCCCCCGCCGACCGGCTGGCCAACGCGGTCGCCGCCGGTGCCAAGGCGCTCTTCGTCGTCAACGACGGCCGTGGGCGCGCGATGGAGAGCTACCTCCCCTGGGGCGAGGAGGGCACCATCCCGGTCGCCTCGGTGCAGCGCATCGCCGGTCAGACGCTGATCGACGCCGCGAAGCGCGGCAAGGACATCGATGTCGACCAGCGGAAGTTCGCGAGCTACGTCTACGACCTGGTCGACCGTCACGACGGCACCATCCCCGACCGTTCGCTGGCCTTCGCCCCGGAGACCGACGAGCTCGCGAAGGTGGAGAACACCTTCTACGGTCACAAGGCCACGCTCGGCGCGGGCTTCCGATACGACATCCCGGACTACGGTCCCGGCCTCGGCTTCGAGGAGTACGAGAAGTTCCCGGGCGTCCGCACCGAGTGGGTCAACCCGCTGCCGGGCGACTCCTTCTGGTACGAGAACCACTCCGTCCGCAACGCCGACGACTCGGGCGACGCCGCGGAGATGCGCAGCACCGAACTGGACTACCGTGCGGGCCGCGACTACCAGGCCGAGTGGTTCGCTCCGGTCACCCGTCCGCGGCTCGGCACCGGTTACTGGGGTCCGTTCCGCACGATGTACAACGACATGCAGTTCAACATCACACCGTGGACGGACTCCGGCGCGGGCCACTCCGGTTCGATGCCCGAGGACGAGTACGACACCACGTCGTACGCCGTGTACCAGGGCGACACGCTGCTCAGGAAGGGCGCGGGCCGCGCCGGATTCGCCTGGGACCTGTCGCCCGAGAAGCTGCCGTACCGGCTCGTCCTCGACTCGGTCCGTGACGGCGACGTGTGGAAGACGTCGACGCGGACCCACAGCGAGTGGAACTTCGTCTCCGGCGCCCTGGACGAGAACGGCCCGCACCAGGCGGACATCCCGATGCTCCAGCTGGACTTCGACGTCGACACCGACCTGGCCGGTGATGTCAGGGCCGGCCGGTGGACCGAGCTCGGTCTCGCCTCCGGTACGCAGGAGTGGCTGGACGGTGCGGTGAAGGCCGAGAAGGCCACGCTGTCGGTCAGCTACGACGACGGCAAGAACTGGGAGCCCGTGCAGCTGCGCAAGGGTGCGACGGGTGAGTGGACCGCAGGGTTCAGGACCCCGGCGAAGGCGGGCGGCTTCGTGTCGCTGAAGGCGCACGCCGAGGGCCCCGGCGGCCTCGCCGTGGACCAGGAGATCATCAGGGCCTTCGGCCTGAAGTGACCTGCTGAGGGACCCTCTTGAGGTGGCTCCGCATCCCTGCCAGGGGTGCGGAGCCACCGCTCTTCACGTTTCCTTGAAGGATAAAATTCGTCCGGTTTGCCCGAATGCGGTGCTCCCGCACACCGTCGCGATCCACGTACGAGGGCCGGGAACACCTGGTGGAGGACCTGGACCTGGGCGACCCGGAGATCCGCGAATTCCCCGGCGGTGGAGGCGGAGCTGTCGGCGGTCTGGGAATCCTGGCGGGAGGCACTCTCCGGCTGGCTGCGGCTGTGCGGTTGGATGGTGGCATGAGCGTTCACGACGTTGCCCGGCACCTGCCCGGGATATCAGCCCTCAGCGACCTCTGCCGCGCCATGGCGATGCTGGACGCGATCCTGTGCCCCGAGTGGTCGGACCGGTGGCACAGCTACGACGCCCGGTGGTCGGTGTCGGGCGAACCGCCGCTGGAGATGGCCTCGATGCGCAACGGTTCGGGTGACGAGTACTCGATCGTCTTCTCGCCCGCCGGGGCCTACGCCCGCGGATTCGATCACGAGTCGCCGATGAGCCCGTACGTCGACGACGCGCTCTGGCCCGGAGTCCTCGACGACGTCCCGCCCGTCTTCCGGCGCTTCGTGGAGGAGCCGGCCTTCGGCGACGAGTCCGGGGTGCCGCGGGTGACGGCATGCCTGTGGCGGGAGACCGCGGACAGCGCGTGGCGTACGGGAGACATCGACTTCCCGGAGGACGGGGACGGCGCGGACGGCGCGGACTACGTCTTCCAGCTCCTCGTGGCGGGCACCCCCGACGCCTACCTGGAGTGGGCCGAGGACTACTACGAAGTCACCCTCGACCCGGCGGCGGTGCGCCATGTGTACGGCCTGCGGCCACTGACCGCCGAGGTGGTGACGGCACTGAACCCGGAGGCCGATCTCGACGGCCTGGCCGAGGACATCAAGGAGATCGGTTACCCGGCGACCCCGTGACGGCCCGGACGGCGCCCCTGCGGACACGGGCGCCGTCGCCGTCTCAGCGCCCCGCCTGCAGGGCGCCCCACGTCGCGCCGCCCACGCTGCCGTCGACCGACAGCCCCCGGCTGCTCTGATAGCTGCGCACCGCTGTGTCCGTCGCAGGACCGAAGCTCCCGTCGATGCCGACGGTGGTGCCGAGCGCCGCCGTCAGCGCTCGCTGGAGGCGCTTCACCGCGTCCCCGGAGCTGCCCTGCGTGAGCGTCGGTGTGGTGCCGGCCGACAGCAGAGCGGTCCACGTCTTCGGGCCCACGACGCCGTCGGCGGTCAGGCCCCGGGCCCGCTGGAACGCCTGCGCGGCGCTCTTCGTGCCGGGCCCGAACACCCCGTCCTCGGCTCCGGCGCCGTACCCCTGGGTGTTGAGCAGCTTCTGGACCGCTGTGACCTGCGGCCCCGTCGAGCCGGACTGCTGCGTGCTGTACGAGGGGAAGCTCAGCCCGTCGCTGCCCGGGCCGCCGGTGTCGCCGCCGACCAGCTGCATGTAGTAGGTCCAGTTCCAGTGCACACCCGGATCGGTGTGGTCGTTCCCGGGCGCCTCGCTGTGCCCGATGATGTGCGCCCGGTCCTTCGGGATCCCGTACCTGTCGCAGAGGTGCTTGGTCAGCGCGGCGGACGAGCGGTACATCGTGTCGGTGAACCACGAGGGGTTGTCCACCCATCCCTCGTGCTCGATCCCGAGCGACGAGGCGTTGGCGCTTCTCGCGTGCCACGCCGTGTCGCTGTCACGCACCGTCTGGGTGATCTGACCGTCGGACGACCGGATCACATAGTGCGCGCTGACCTGGGACGCCGGGTTCTGGAACCAGCTGATGCTGCCCGCGTACGAGCCCTGCGTGACATGGACGACCACCTTGTCGACGGTCGCCGAGCGGCCCTTGGCGTAGTTCGCGGAGCTGGCCGGCACCCACAGCGCCGGGGGGTAGTCGGGGCTCACCGCGGTGGCGCCCGCCGCCGCCAGGGCGCCCTTCTCGGGGGAGACGGGCCGGGAGGTGACGGTGATCTGTTCGCCGCCGGGGAGCGTCGTGGCCAGCCCCTCGGCGAGGAAGGTGTAGACGGTGTCCGCGTAGAGGGCGGCGGTGGCGTCCCGCGCACCGCTGTAGCGGGCGACGGCCGGGTACCAGGCGTCGATGTCGCGGCGCTCTGCGCGGTCGAGCCCCAGCGCGTCGGCGTGGGCGCGCAGCAGGGCGGCGCCGCCGAGGATGTTGGCAGCGGTGTCCCGGCGCAGCTTCGCGGCGGACTCGCCCGTCAGCGCCGCGGCCTGTTCCAGCGAGCGGTTGGCGGGGTTGCTCACGAGGTGCATGACGCCGTAGCCGCCCGCCTGGCTGGGGAGTCCGGCGTGGCCGTCGAGGTGGGTCTCGCCGTAGCCGACGGCGGTGAGCAGATCACGCGGCACGCCGTACGCGTCGGCGGCCTGCGCGAAGGCCCGGTTCACGGGGTCCGGGGCGGGCGCGGCGGTGGCCGGGGAGCCCGTGGCGAGCAGCGCGGTCACGGTGACAGCGGCCAGGGCGGCTGCCCGGCTTCCCGGGCGGACGGCGGGGCGTCTGGGCATGTCTGCTCCTGCTCTGTGGGGGAGAGGAATGGCCCTCGCACCCGAGTGGGTACCGAGGGCCGTTCAGAGAGCTCAGGCTATCCATGCGATCAGGGCGTGACAATGACGCGTTGATGCCGGTGTGTCATTAACTCCCTTGATATATAAGGTAATTGACAGTCCATCAGTAGACCTGACAGTCAGGAGTCCTACCAGCGGTCCCGGTGGATCACGTCCGCCACCGGGCGGCGCCGCACGGGGCCGAAGTTGCCCTGCGGCCACCCCACCGGAACGGCCGCGAAGGTCTGCATGTCCTCGGGAATCCCCAGCACCTGCTTCCACTCCTGTTCCAGCATCAGATGCCAGATGGTGATGTTCGCGGCGAGGCCCAGGGCCCGCGCGGCGAGCAGGAGGTTCTGTACGCCGGGATAGACGCACGAGCCTTCCGCCAGCGCCATGAACCGGGTCTGCGTGTTCATCATGTGCTCGGTGCCGGCCGGGCCGAGTGCCTGCGCGGAGGCCAGCAGCCCTTCCTCGTCGAGGCGCGGCTCCGGGAAGCGGTAGCACGGGATGATCAGCGCGGGGGTATCGGCGAAATGGTCGCGCTGGTACTCGATGGCGGCCACCATCCGCCCGTACGCCGCGTCGTCCATGCCCTTCGGCGCGTACTTGCCGGTCGTCGCCAGATAGGAGTCCACGCACCGCTTCCACAGCGGGGCGAGGCGCGCCATCATCGCGCGGTCGGTGACGACCACGTACTCGTAACACTGCATATTGCCGCCGCTGGGACCCCAGACGGCGGCCTGTATCAGCTGCTCCAGCGTCTCGTCCGGCACGGGGTCCGGCTTGAGGCGGCGCATGGCGCGCATGGTGGACATCGTCGCGAAGAGGGCGGGTCCGTCGAGGGTGGGTCCGTCAGCGGCGGACGCGTCGGATCGAACCGATTCGGTGGTCATGATCGCGGAGTTTACGGGCCAAGCCCCGGCGCGGGGAGCCCCGTTGATCAGCTCCGTCGGAGCCTGACGACCGGGATGTCACGCGTGGTGGCACGCCGGTACTCCGCGTACCGGGGGAAGAGCTCCACCAGATGCGGCCACACCCGTTCCTTCTCCTCGGCCGTGAGTGTCTCGGCGACGGCCGCGAAACGCTCCGTCCCGACCCGGAGTACGACCTTCGGGTCGTCCTGGAGGTTCAGATACCAGAGCGGGTGGCTGTCCGAGCCGCCGTTCGAGCCCACGATCAGATAGTCGTCGCCGTCCCGTCCGTACATCAGCACAGTGCGCCGTGACATACCACTGCGCCGGCCCACATAGTCCATCAGCAGACAGGGGACGCCGAGCTGGGTGGTGCCCTTCGTGCCGCCCGAGGACTCGTACAGTTCCGCCTGCTGGGCGACCCACTTCGTCGGGTTGACCTGAACGTCCGCGCCGTCCTGCCGTTGCGCCGTCATCGTCGTACGTCCCTTCTCGTTGGCCCCCGTCCTTGCCCATCGTGCCACCCGTCCGGACGCGCGAACGGAATCGCACACCTGGTCGTCCCCCCACCTCACGGGGGAACGCGAGGCGGAGAGCGGCCCGTGAAGGCGTATAAAGGGTCCCTCCGGAGCAGCCGGCGCCCCCGATGGCAATTGTCCCCACCCCCACGCGGCCGGCGTCACCGCGTACCACAGCGGAGGAGCGCCCCATGAGCACCTCGGAAGAGATCACCGCCTTGCTGGTGACGAATTTCGGTACCGACCCCCTCGCCATCCGACCCGACGTGCCGCTCCGTCAACTGCGTCTGGACTCACTGGCGCTGGAGGAGCTGCGGCTGCTGATCGAGGACCGGATGGACATCGATCTTGAGGACGTCGCGCTCACCTCGCGGGACACCGTGGGGCAGCTCGTGGCCGCCGTGCACGGCAAGGCCACCGCGTGACGGGCCGCGAGTCCGCCGAGCCCAGGGGCCGTTCGCCCCTGGAGCCGTTCAGCGCAGCGGTCACCGGCATCGGACTCGTCACCGCCGCGGGCGTCGGTGCGGACGCCGCCTGGCACGGGGTCCGCGACCCCGCGGCCGTGCCGTCCGTCCGTCATCT
The DNA here is from genome assembly GCF_053617235.1 of Streptomyces sp. NPDC055749. NCBI lineage: Bacteria > Bacillati > Actinomycetota > Actinomycetes > Kitasatosporales > Streptomycetaceae > Streptomyces > Streptomyces sp. NPDC055749. The sequence goes on from NZ_JBSHFH010000012.1 coordinate 49,868, forward strand.
GCCCGAACTCGACGGCCTGCCCTGCGACTTCATGTATACCGTCGACGGCCTCGACACGAGGGCCGTGCTGGGCGTGGCCGCCCAGCGGCTGATGGACCGCTTCGCGCAGCTCGCGGTGATCGCCGCACGCGAGGCCGTCGCCGACGCGGGACTCGACCCCTCGGTCTGGGACAGCGGCCGGGTCGCCGTCGTCATCGGCTCCGCGCACGGCGGACTTCCCTTCTACGACGAGCAGCACACCGCCCTCACCGAACGAGGCGCGCGGCGGGTCTCCCCGAAGCTCGCCCCGCTCACCGTCGTCAACAGCGCCGCCAGCAGCGTCGCCATGGATCTCGGTGTGCACGGACCGAGCCAGGCGGTCTCCACCGCCTGTTCGTCCGGCACCGTCGCCATCGGCACCGCCCACCAGATGCTCCGCACCGGGGCCTGCGACATCGTCGTCGCGGGCGGCGCCGAATCGGTACGTTCCCGGCTGCTGATCGCCAGCGCCTGCCAGATGAAGGCCGTCTCCACCCGCCGTGACGACCCGGGCGCGGCCTGCCGCCCCTTCGACACGCACCGCGACGGCTTCGTCGTCGGCGAGGGCGCCGGGCTCCTCGTCATGGAGCGCCCCGAGCACGCCCGCGCCCGCGGTGCCACCGTCCGTGCCCACATCGCCGGTTACGGGGCCTCCAGCGACGCCCACTCCGCCGTCGCCCCCGACCCCGACGGCCTCGGCATCGAACGGGCGCTGCGCACCGCGCTGGCGGACGCGGGACTGGGCGCCCGGGACATCGGCCACGTCAACGCCCACGGCACCTCGACCGTCGCCAACGACCTCATCGAGGCGACCATGCTCCACCGGGTACTCGGCGAAGGCCCCCTCGTCACCTCCACCAAGGCCATGACCGGGCACACACTCGGCGCGGCGGGCGGCATCGAGACCGTGCTGACCGTCCTCGCCCTCCAGCACCAACTGGTGCCGCCCACCGCCAACCTCGACGCCCCCGACCCCGGGATCCCCGTCGACGTGGTGAGCAAGGAGGCAAGGCGGGGCACCTTCGACTGCGCGGCCAAGACCTCGCTCGGCTTCGGCGGCCACAACGCGGCGCTCGTGCTCACCAAGTGACCGGAGGAACACCCACCATGTCCCAGGAGATCATCCGGTCCCTGTCGGTGAACGGGCTCCGCTACGGCTACCGCGTCCTGCCGCGCACCACCCGCGGCGGCGGACCTGGCACCGAGCCCGTCGTCGTGCTGGGCGGGGCGCTCCAGGGCATGTTCGGCTGGCCGCAGATGGACGACCACCTGGGCCCGTTCGCCGATGTCGTCACCGCCGACCTGCCCGGCATGGGCACGGCGGACCCGCTGCCACCGGGTCCCGCGGTGGCCACCCTGGTCGACGCGGTGACCGGGATCATCGACAGCCTGGACGCGCCGAGGGTCAACCTCTTCGGGTTCTCGTACGGCGCCGCGATCGCCTTCGGCTGCGCGCAGCGCGACCCGGGCCGCATCGCCCGGCTGGTCCTGGGCGGTGTCCCGGCCCATATCGGTGAGGCCCAGCGCGGTTACTGGCGCCGGGCGTCGGCCCGGCTGGCCGAGGGCGACAAGGAAGGGTTCGCGAGGCTCGCGGCCGACGGCCTGATGTGCCTCGACCCGGAGCGCCCGGTGCACCGCAGGGAGCTCGCCAGGCGCTATGTCCGGCGTTCCTTCCTGCACGCGCTCACCCACTCGCCGCACGCGGCGGAGACCCTGCGCCGGGCGCTGGGGGACCGGCCGGACTTCTCCGGCGGGCTGTCCGGTGTGCCCGCGCTGGTCTTCGCCGGGGAGCACGACACGGTGACCTCGCCCGAACGTCAGCGGGCGTTCGCCTCGACCATCGAGGGCAGCCGTTTCCTCACGATCGACCGGTCGGACCACTGGGTGGTCCTGGAACGGTCCGACGACGTCGCCGAGCTCGTCACCCGCTTCTTCACCGACCAGCCGCTCGAACAGGACCGTCCGGCAGTCCTTCCGCACCAGGACCGGGCCGCGCGCGACGTGGCGGTGTCGCGCGCGGCGGGGTGACATGTCATGTGCCGTCAGCGCTTGTTGACCTGCATACGGACGATCTGCGGGTCGTGGTCGCTCGCCTGATCGGCGAACTCGGCGTTGATGTGCACCACGTCGTAGTCGAAGCGGGTCACGGCAGGGCTGGTCAGAATGTGGTCCAGCGTCTGCGAGTTGCCGTCGAACACATAGCTGTACTGCTCGTTCGCGGGCAGCGTCGTGATCAGCGGCTTGAGCACCTCACCGCTGGTCAGCGCGTCCATCGTCGGTGAGAAGGCGAAGTCGTTGAGGTCCCCGAGCGTCACCACACGGGCCGACTTGTCCGCCGCCAGCAGCGACTTGACGAAGGTGTTGACCTCGGCGGCCTGCTGCACCCGCTTGGTCTCGGAGCTGCGCACCGGCTCCTGGTAGCGGCCGTGCAGGGGCTGGTCGCCGCCCTTGGACGTGAAGTGGTTGGCGATGACGAAGACCGGCTTCCCATGGAAGCGGAACTCACCCACCAGCGGCTTGCGGCTGTCGGCCCACGCGCTGCTAGCCGGGTTGATCCGGCCGGGCGACACCGAGAGCTTGGGGCCCTTCTTCGTGTCCACCACCGTCACGGGAGTGGTCGCGTCGCCGCCCGCACGGTCCACGAATTCGACCCGCTCGGGGTTGAAGAGGAAGACGTTACGGATGTTGCCACCCGGCTCGCCGCCGTCCTGGCCGTCCTCGGGAGCGATGTAACGCCACGCGTACTGGGGGCCGCCCGCCGCGACGATCGCGTCGGTGAACCGCTTCAGCGTCGCGTCGGAGCCGACCGTGCCGTCCTTGACGGCGCCGTTGTCGTCCTGGATCTCCTCCAGCGACAGCACGTCGGGCGAGGAGAGGTTGACGGCGACACCCGCGGCGAGCGTGTCGAACTTCGCCTGGTCGTCGAGCGCGTCCAGGTTCTCCACGTTGTACGTCGCCACGGCGAGCTCGTTGCCCCGCTGCGGGCGGGTCACCTCGCGCTCCAGACCGTTGTCGGTGAGCGTGCCGAGCTCGGTGGCCTGGAGGTTGTAGCCGCCGAAGGACGCGTAGTCCATGACACCCGTGGTGGCGCCGGACAGCACATCGCCCACGTCCGCGACCGGAACGGGCTGCGAGGCGTTGAGCGACATGACCTTGATACGGCCGGTGTTCTGGTCGGCGTACGAGGCGTAGAGCGTTCCGCCGCGTTCGGTCGGCTGCTCCTCGGGCTTGACCGTCACCCAGATCTCGTCGTACGCGGTCGTCGCCCCGGTGACCCGGGTGTCGGCGACGCGGACGCGGGTGCCTTCCAGCGACTCGTACAGATCGAGGGCGTACGTCGCCGGGGCGAGGGGCAGCGCGTCGATCGGACCGCCGTTCGCCGAGGGGGCGTAGCCGGCGGGAACGGAGGTGGCGTCGAGGACGACCGGCGTGGGCAGGGCGTTGCCCGAGGACAGCACGGTGGTCCTCGGGGCGGTGAGCTGCGTGAGCGACTGGGCGGTGGCGGACGGGTAGTACTCGGCCACCTTTCCGCTGACCAGCACCGAGTCGCCCACGGCCACGGCCGGTGCGGAGCCCCCGGTGTAGACGAACAGCCCCTCGCCGGTACGGGCGTCGGCGTCGGGGGCGGTGTCCTGGATCCAGAACCCGCGCGAACCGGCGGTCCGTACGCCGGTGACGACGCCCGGGACGCCGGACACCGTCTGTCCGGCGAGTGGCGACAGCCGGGTCGTGCCCTGGATGTCGTGCACCCGGACGGTGCCGGGCTCGGTCGGGTTGCCGGGGTCGCCGGGGCCGCTGCCGCCGGACGTCTCGCCCGCCGCGTTGACCGGGGACGGGGTGCCGGCCGCGAGGTCCGCGGCGTTGTCGTCGGTGTCGGCGAGGGCCGTGCCGCGCGCCACGGAGGCGGTGGCGGAGGCGCCGGTCACCGGGCTGCCCTCGCGCACGACGGCGGAGCCGTAACCCACCAGGTCCACGATCCGGGTGTCGACGGCGCAGTCGGCGGCCGTCTTGCACGTCAGGGGGGCGGTGCCGGAGACGAGGGCGACGGAGCCGCCGGTCGCGGACATCGCGACCGTACCCGTTGCGTCCGCCGTGGGAAGCGCGACGGTGCCGCCCGTGCCGGCGGCCTGGGCGACGAGGTAGCGGCCACCGGGCGCGATGGAGCCGGTGAGCGCGGAGACCTGCCACAGCGAACCGGCGGACGGGGCGGCCGGAAGGTACTGGACGCTGAAGCCCGAAAGGCCGTACGGCGCGGACCCGGCGTTGGCCAGTTCGATGAAGTCGCGGGTGAGCGTCGCACCCGAGTTGCCCCCGCCGCCGTAGACCTCGGAGATCACGGCGGTCGGGGACGGGGCCGCGAAGGCGGCGGGCAGGGCGGTCACCGAGAGGGTTACGGCGACGGCACCCGCGAGCAGAGCGGAACCGTGTCTTGATATGTGCACGTGAGGTGCCCCCAACTGTGTAGTGAGGGCAAAAGCTATGCGCGTAGAACGTGCGTGACAAGGCATCAGAGGTTAATTCCACGCATCGCAGCGGTGTTCGACTCCGCTGCGAAGGGCAGGACTTAAGGTGCGAAATATGGCAGAGACCACGGCGCACCTCCCCGATCCCCGGCGCTGGCAGGCACTGGCCGTCTGTCTGGTGGCCGGTTTCATGACCCTGCTGGACGTGTCCATCGTCAATGTGGCGCTGCCGTCCATCCAGGAGGGTCTGGACACCCCGGAGTCCGATCTCCAGTGGGTGCTGTCCGGCTACGCGCTCGCGTTCGGGCTCTTCCTCATCCCCGCCGGGCGCCTCGGCGACGCCCGGGGGCGCCGGGCGGTGTTCATGGCGGGTCTCGCCCTGTTCACGCTGGCGTCCGCCGCCTGCGGCGCCGCCCAGTCCAGCCTCTGGCTGGTGATCGCCCGGCTGGTCCAGGGCGTCGCGGGCGGGCTGATCTCCCCGCAGATCTCCGCCCTCATCCAGCAGATGTTCCACGGACGTGAGCGCGGCCGGGCCTTCGGCATGTTCGGCACCGTCGTCGGCATCTCCACGGCCGTCGGGCCGCTGCTGGGCGGTCTGCTCATCCAGGGGGCCGGGACGGCCCAGGGCTGGCGCTGGGTCTTCTACGTCAATCTGCCGCTCGGCGTCGTCTGCCTCCTGCTCGCCCGGCGCCTGCTCCCCGACACCCCGACCGCGACCCGGGTACGGGCACGGGACCTCGACCCGGTCGGCGTACTGCTCCTCGGCGCGGCTGTACTGGCCCTGCTGCTGCCCTTCGTACAGGCCCAGCAGTGGCCGGGCGACGGCAAGTGGCTCCTGCTCGTCCTGGCCGCGGTACTCCTCGCCGCGTTCGTCGTATGGGAGTCCCGGTGCGGTACGCGGTCCACGCAACCGGTCCTGGACCTCTCGCTGTTCCGGCTGCGGTCCTACTGGCTGGGCTGTCTGCTGATCCTGCTGTACTTCGCGGGGTTCACCTCGATCTTCTTCGTCACCACGCTCTACCTCCAGTCGGGCCAGCACTACACGGCCCTTCAGGCGGGGCTCGCCATCACCCCGTTCGCGCTGGGCTCGGGCGTCGCCGCGGCCATCGGCGGCAGGCTGGTCGGCCGTTTCGGGCGGCCCCTCGTCGTGGTCGGCCTCGCCATGGTGACGGCCGGGCTCGCCCTCACCGCGCTCGCCGTGCACCTGGTGCCGGGGGTGGACGCGGGATGGGCGATGGCGGGCCCCCTGCTGCTGGCCGGTCTGGGCAGCGGCCTGGTCATCGCCCCCAACCAGACCCTCACTCTCGCCGAAGTGCCGGTGGCCGGCGCGGGCAGCGCCGGGGGCACGCTCCAGACCGGCCAGCGCGTCGGCTCCGCGGTCGGTATCGCCGCGGTGGGCGCGGTGTTCTTCGCCCAGGTGGGCCCCGACGGCTGGGCCACCGCGTACGACCACGGGCTCCTCGTCTCGGTCGCGTTCGTCCTGGCGGCCCTGATCGTCGCCCTCGCCGATGTGGGGACCGCCCGGCGGACGAAAAGGCAGATGCGGACAGAAGGTGTCCGCGACGCGGCGTAGCGTGCCGTACATGGCCGCGAAGACGAACGCCCCCGTGCTCTCCAGCCGCGCACTCAACCGCGCCACCCTGGAACGCCAGTTGCTCCTGCGCCGCAGCGCGATGCCGGCGAAGGAGGCGGTGGCGCACCTCCTCGGGCTCCAGGCGCAGAACACCAAGCCCCCGTACTACCAGCTCCACGCCCGGCTCGAAGGCTTCCGGCCCGCGGATCTCTCGACGCTGATGGAGTCCCGTGAGGTCGTCCGTATCGTCACCCTCCGCTCCACCATCCACACCCACACCGCGGACGACGCGCTCACCCTGCGCCCCCTGGTCCAGGCCGCGCGCGAACGGGAACTGAAGCAGTTCAGGTCCGGGCTCCTCGGTGTGGACCTCGACCGGCTCGCGGAGATCAGCAAGGAGCTCGTCGAGGAGCGGCCCCGCACGATGAAGGAGCTGCGCGACGCCCTCCTCGGCCACTGGCCGGACGCCGACCCGCTGTCCCTCTCGGTCGCCGCGCGCTGCCGGCTGCCCCTCGTCCAGGTCACCCCGCGCGGGCTGTGGGGGCACAGCGGGCAGGTCGCGCTGACGACGGCCGAGCACTGGCTCGGCCGGCCGTCGGAGCCGGTGCCCGCACCCGACGGAACCGTCCTGCGCTATCTGGCGGCCTTCGGCCCGGCCTCGGTGATGGACATGCAGAGCTGGGCCGGACTGACCCGGCTCCGTGAGGCGTTCGAGCGGCTCAGGCCACAGCTCCTCACCTTCCGAGACGAGAACGGCGTCGAGCTCTTCGACCTCCCCGACGCCCCGCGCCCCGACCCGGACACCCCCGCCCCGCCGCGCTTCCTGCCGGAGTTCGACAACGTGCTGCTCGGCCACGCCGACCGCACACGCGTCATCCCGCCCGCGTTCAAGGGGCGCAACGGCAAGGGGAACCAGGCGTACGGGACCCTCCTCGTCGACGGCTTCCTCGCCGCGATCTGGCGTACGGAGAAGACCGCGGACCCGGCGGCGGACCCGGCCACGGTCACGGTGCAGCCACTCGGCCGGCTCAGCCCGGCGCAGCGCGAGGACATCACGCGGGAGGCGGCCGGGATGCTGTCGGCGATGACGGAAGCGAGCGCGTACGACGTCCGCTTCGGCACATTCATCGACTTCGGCGACTAACAGGCTTACGGCAGCAGGCCGGCCCGGCGCGCGGCCACCACCGCCTCCAGGCGTGTGTGCGCGCCCAGTTTGCGCATCGCCGAGCGCAGATAGCCCTTCACCGTCTCGGGCCGCAGCCCGAGCCGGTCCGCCGCCACCGCGTTCGTCGCGCCGGTCGCCACGCAGGTGATGACGTCCACCTCACGGGGCGCCAGCCGAACCCGGCGGTCCGCCGGAGCGCGCGCACCGGTCGCCGAGGCCAAGCGTCCGCAGACCGCGAGCAACTCCTCGCGCAGTGCCGGGTCGAGGATCTTCGGGGCCAGCGCCCGCAGCTCCTCGTGCGCCTCGCGGACGTGCTCCCAGGCACCCGGGGGCGTGCCCGGGTCGGTCATCCGCTCCCGGGTGGCCGTGAGGAGCTGCTGCACCTCGTCCCGTACGACCAGCGCCTGTTCCACATCGCGGGCCGCGGAAACCGCCGCCGTGAACGTGCGGTCCCCGAGCGTGACCGGCTCGCGCAGCGCCCCGTACAGCACGCCGCGCACCTTCCGGCGTACGACGACGGGCACCGCGACGACCGAGCGCAGCCCCTCCGCGGCGACGGCCATGTCGTACTCGTGGCTGATGTGACGCGAGGACGGGTAGTCGGTCACCGCGCAGGGCCGCGACAGCGCGATCGCCTTGCCGCCGAGCCCACTGCCCGCCGAGATGACGAGGCCGCGCAGCGCGGCCGTCTGCGCCCCGTTCAGCTCGGCGATCCGCGCGTGGCGCACATCGTGGAGCAGGCCGCCGAAGACGACGGGAAGCCCACTGGTGCGACGCAGCCGCAGAAGCGCCGCCTGCAGCTCGACCGCCTCGCCCGTTCCCGGCACGCAGAAGCCTCCAGCCCATCCGTTTCCACCCCCGTTCGGGGGTAGTGAGACCTGGGTCACTGTTTACATGATGTCAGCGACCGGTCCGGTCCGTGAAGAAGGAGAGCACATGTCGGCAACCAGCGCGACGGAATCGTTCCGGGCCGCCCGGGACTTTCTGCTGGAGCACCGTGAGGACTACACGCGGGCGTACGAGGGCTTCAGCTGGCCCAGGTCCGAGCACTTCAACTGGGCGCTGGACTGGTTCGACGTCATCGCCGAGGACAACGACCGCACCGCCCTGCACATCGTGGAGGAGGACGGCCGCCGTACCGAGGTCTCCTTCGCGCAGATGTCCGCCCGGTCCAACCGGGCCGCGAACTGGCTCAAGGCCCAGGGCGTACGCGAGGGCGACCGCATCCTCGTCATGCTCGGCAACCAGACCGAGCTGTGGGAGACGGCCCTCGCCGCGATGAAGCTGCGCGCCGTCGTCATCCCCGCCACCCCGCTCCTGGGCCCCGTCGATCTGCGCGACCGCGTCGAGCGCGGCCGGGTCCGGCACGTCCTCGTCCGGGCGGCGGACGCGCCGAAGTTCGACGAGGTGCCCGGCGACTACACCCGGATCGCCGTGGGCGGCGAGGTCGACGGCTGGCTCCCGTACAGCGGCGTGGACGAGCAGCCCGCGAGCTTCGAGCCGGACCGCGGGACCGAGGCGGACGAACCGCTGATGCTCTACTTCACCTCCGGCACCACCGCCCGGCCCAAACTCGTCGAGCACACCCATGTCTCCTACCCCGTGGGCCACTTGTCGACGATGTACTGGATCGGGCTCAAGCCCGGCGACGTCCACCTCAACATCTCCTCGCCCGGCTGGGCCAAGCACGCATGGTCGAACCTGTTCGCTCCGTGGAGCGCCGAGGCCACCGTCTTCATCTTCAACTACACGCGCTTCGACGCGGGCCGGCTGATGGCGGAGATGGACCGCTCGGGAGTGACCAGCTTCTGCGCTCCTCCCACCGTGTGGCGGATGCTCATCCAGGCCGACCTCTCCCAGCTGAAGACACCGCCGCGCGAGGTGGTCGCGGCCGGGGAACCACTCAACCCGGAGGTCATCGAGACCGTCAGGCGGGAATGGGGTGTCACCATCCGCGACGGCTTCGGCCAGACGGAGACCGCCGTCCAGGTCGCCAACACCCCCGGCCAGTTGCTGAAGGCCGGTTCGATGGGCCGCCCCAGCCCCGGCTTCAAGGTCGAGCTGCTCGACCCGGTCTCCGGTGAACCCGGCGCCACCGAGGGCGAGATCGCCCTCGATCTGTCGGCCGCCCCGGTCGGTCTGATGACCGGCTACCACGGCGACCCGGAGCGCACGGCCGAGGCCATGGCGGGCGGCTACTACCGGACCGGCGACATCGGCGCCCGCGACGAGGACGGCTACATCACGTACGTCGGCCGCAGCGACGACGTGTTCAAGTCGTCGGACTACAAGATCTCCCCGTTCGAGCTGGAGAGCGCCCTGCTGGAGCACGAGGCGGTCGCCGAAGCAGCCGTCGTGCCCGCCCCCGACCCGGTCCGCCTCACTGTCCCGAAGGCGTACATCGTCCTCGCGGAGGGCTGGGAACCCGGTCCGGACACCGCGAAGGTGCTCTTCGAGCACTCCCGGGCGGTTCTCGCCCCGTACAAGCGCGTCCGGCGACTGGAGTTCGCCGACCTGCCGAAGACCGTCTCGGGCAAGATCCGCCGGATCGAGCTCCGCGAGCGCACGGCCCAGGGGAAGGGCACCGAGTTCGACGAGGGGGACCTGCGGTGAACGCACTGTCGTACGCACATGGCACCGGAACGACGCCGCTGCTCGGCGACACCATCGGGGCGAATCTGGACCGGGCCGTCGGCGCCTTCCCGGAACGTGAGGCACTGGTCGACGTGGCCTCCGGCAGGCGCTGGACGTACGCCGCGTTCGGCGCCGACGTGGACGAGCTGGCCCGCGCGCTGATGGCGGCGGGCGTGGCCAGGGGCGACCGGGTCGGCATCTGGGCCGTCAACTGCCCGGAGTGGGTGCTCGTCCAGTACGCCACGGCCCGCATCGGCGCGATCATGGTCAATATCAACCCGGCTTACCGCGCGCACGAGCTGGAGTACGTGATCAACCAGGCGGGGATCTCGCTCCTGGTCGCCTCGCTCTCCCACCGTACGAGCGACTACCGGGCCCTGGTCGGCCAGGTCCGCGCCAACTGTCCCTCGCTGCGGGCCGTCCACTACATCGGGGACCCGTCGTGGGATGAGCTGACTGCCTCCGCGGGCGCCGTCACGGAAGAACAACTGGCCGCACGCGAAGCCGAGTTGTCCTGCGACGACCCCATCAACATCCAGTACACCTCGGGCACCACCGGCTTCCCGAAGGGCGCCACCCTCTCCCACCACAACATCCTCAACAACGGCTATTTCGTCGGGGAGATGATCGCCTACACGGAGGAGGACCGGATCTGTCTGCCGGTGCCCTTCTACCACTGCTTCGGCATGGTGATGGGGAACCTCGCGGCCACCTCGCACGGGGCCTGCATCGTGATCCCGGCCCCCGCCTTCGAGCCCGCCGCGGTGCTCGCGGCCGTCCAGCAGGAGCGCTGCACCTCGCTGTACGGGGTGCCCACCATGTTCATCGCGGAGCTGAACCTCCCCGGCTTCGCCTCGTACGACCTCTCCTCGCTCCGTACCGGCATCATGGCCGGATCTCCCTGCCCGGTGGAGGTGATGAAGCGGGTCGTCGCCGAGATGCACATGGCGGAGGTGTCCATCTGTTACGGGATGACGGAGACCTCACCGGTCTCCACCCAGACCCGCCGCGACGACGATCTGGAGCGCCGCTCGGGCACGGTCGGCCGGGTGCTGCCGCACATCGAGGTGAAGGTCGTCGACCCGGTGACGGGTGTGACTGTGGAGCGCGGTGAGGCGGGCGAACTGTGCACCCGCGGCTACAGCGTGATGCTCGGCTACTGGGAGCAGCCCGACCGGACGGCCGAGGTCATCGACGCCGGACGCTGGATGCACACCGGTGACCTGGCCTCGATGCGGGAGGACGGCTACGTGCAGATCGTCGGCCGGATCAAGGACATGATCATCCGGGGTGGCGAGAACGTCTACCCGCGGGAGATCGAGGAGTTCCTCTACGGTCATCCGAAGATCGCCGATGTCCAGGTGGTGGGCGTGCCGGACGCCACGTACGGCGAGGAGATCCTGGCCTGCGTCATCGCCCGGGACCCGGCCGATCCGCCGACCCTCCAGGAGGTCACCGACTACTGCCGCGAACGGCTCGCGCACTACAAGATTCCGCGGCGTCTCGAAATCCTGGACGCCTTCCCGATGACCGTCAGCGGGAAGGTCAGGAAGATCGAACTGCGGGAGACCTACGGCGCGTAGGGCAGGTCCGTGGACCCGGGCGCCGGGCGGCCCGGGTCAGGCGGCCTCGATGATCTCGGAGCCGAGGCCCCGGGTCGCCGCGGCCCACTCGATCAGCAGCACCTCGTACGCCGCGGACTCCACGGACGACCAGTCCTGTCCGGCCCGCGCGTCCACCAGCGCGCGTATCGCCTCGTTCGCCTCGGCGGCGGGCGTGGCGGGCGTGGGGCTGAATGGGCGTGAAAGCGGAGGAGTTAAGGCCATGTGCTCACTCTACGTCCCCCCACTGACAACGCACCGAACATATGGGCCCGTTGTGACGGACGTGACTGTTTATCGCCGTCGGCCCGCCCGCCGGCCCACCCGTCGGCGCGTCAGAGCTCGCGCCGCATGCACACCCGCGGCCAGTGATCCAGGCCGTGTTCCTTCTCCAGGGACCGGATGGCGCGCAGCCCGTCGGTGAGTTCGTCCTCCGTGAGTGTCCTGAATCCGAGACGGCTGTAGTAGGGGGCGTTCCACGGGACGTCCGTGAACGTGGTCAGGGTGAGCGCCCGCAGCTCCTGAGCCGCCGCCCAGTGCGCGAGGTGGTCGATGAGGGCGCGTCCGATTCCGCGGCGGGCGGCTGTGGGCGCGACCGATACCTGCTCGATGTGCGCCGCGTCGTCGACCGGGTCGGCGATCAGATAGCCGATGGGCCGCTCGGCGGCGGAGGCGAGGGATTCCGCGGCGACCCAGGAGCGGCCTGCCCTGCGGTAGCTCTCAAGCAGTCGGAGCGGGGGCGGATCGTCGTCCGCGACGGCCGACATGCCGAGCGTGCGGAAAGGTTCGCCTGCGGCGCGCTCGATGTCCTGGAGGAGGTGCAGTTCGGAGCGCCGGGCGGGGCGGATACGCATGGGCTCAGTATGGCGAGCGGTGCCCGTGGCGCGGAACCGTCTCCCGGGGGAGCGGCCGGATTCAGGCGCCGGTGCTGATCAGTTCGTCCGCCGGGCTGTTCACCGGCTGCGGTGTGCCCGTGAGGTCCATGACGAACAGGGGGAGGGCGAGGCCGTCCGCGCGCTGCCTGGCGTCCGGCGCGTAACCGGCCAGGGAGAAGAAGACGCCGGCGACCGAGGCGTTCAGCGCGTTCAGCCAGAGGCACTCGACATCGCGCAGGACGGTCGCGGTCGTGGCGGAGTCGACCTGCGCGATCAGTCCCGCGGCGCGTACGTCTATCCGGGACGAGGGGCGCTCGCGGGCCTGCACCACCTCGCTGTAGCCCAGCCAGGACAGATAGAGCGCGGCGGCACCGACCGCGTCGCGGGCGGTACGGATCGTCATCGGCCGGAACGCGGGGCGCGGGTGCGACGCCGTGCGCGGCAGGGGTATGTGGGCGGGGCCGGCCGGTGCGGTGGGGGCGCGCGCCGTCAGAGGACGGACGGGTATCCGTAACACGGTCCCGCACGGGCAGCACAGCTCCGGCTGAGGCCACTGGTCGCGGCGCCCGCAGCCCGCGCACCGCACGGTGACCCAGTCGTCGTTCCACGTGCGGTGGGTGATCGGCTCCGCCGGGGCGCCGCGCAGCAGCTGCGGGGCGGTCGGGGCGCCGCACGGGCACGGGTAGACCGGCGTGATGTACGCGTGGTCGCGACGGCAGACCGGGCAGCGCACCGGCACGGAATCCACGACGGTCTCCCCCTCCGGTCCCCCTGCTGCGCTCCGTACTCCCATGGTCTACCAAGAGCGAGCGTCACGGGGGCGACTTCGCTCACTTGCCTCCCTTGACTGGGGTTCGGGCGCACTTTACATTGATTCCGTATAGCAGAACTAAACTTCCGTAATACGGAATTGGTGCTCTCAGGTGGCGCGACAGAGCCCGACTCCACCAATCCCGAGCAGGAGTACTCAATGCCTCGTATGACCGCTGCCCGAGCGGCAGTTGAGATCCTCAAGCGCGAAGGCGTCACTAACGCGTTCGGCGTGCCGGGTGCGGCGATCAACCCGTTCTACGCCGCCCTCAAGGCGTCCGGCGGGGTGCACCACACCCTCGCGCGGCACGTCGAGGGCGCATCCCACATGGCCGAGGGCTACACCCGCGCCACCGCGGGGAACATCGGCGTCTGCATCGGTACGTCGGGGCCCGCGGGCACCGACATGATCACCGGCCTGTACTCCGCCATCGCCGACTCCATCCCGATCCTCTGCATCACCGGCCAGGCCCCGACCGCGGTGCTCCACAAGGAGGACTTCCAGGCCGTCGACATCGCGTCGATCGCCAAGCCGGTCACCAAGGCCGCGACGACCGTCCTGGAGGCCGCACAGGTCCCCGGCGTCTTCCAGCAGGCCTTCCAGCTGATGCGCTCCGGACGTCCGGGGCCCGTCCTCATCGACCTGCCGATCGATGTGCAGCTCACCGAGATCGAGTTCGACCCCGAGCTGTACGAGCCGCTGCCGGTCAACAAGCCGGCCGCGAGCCGCAAGCAGATCGAGCGCGCCATCGAGATGCTGAACGCGTCCGAGCGACCGCTGCTCGTCGCGGGCGGCGGCATCATCAACGCCGACGCCTCCGAACTCCTGGTGGAGTTCGCCGAGCTGACCGGCGTCCCGGTCGTCCCGACCCTGATGGGCTGGGGCATCATCGCCGACGACCACGAGCTCAACGCGGGCATGGTCGGCCTCCAGACCTCGCACCGCTACGGCAACGCGAACTTCCTGGAGTCCGACTTCGTCCTCGGCATCGGCAACCGCTGGGCCAACCGGCACACCGGCAAGCTGGACGTCTACACGAAGGACCGTACGTTCGTCCACGTCGACATCGAGCCCACCCAGCTGGGCAAGATCTTCGCCCCGGACCTCGGTATCGCCTCGGACGCGAAGGCGGCCCTGGAGCTCTTCGTCGAGGTGGCGCGCGAGCTGAAGGCGGCCGGCACGCTGAAGGACCGCTCGGCCTGGGCCGCGTCCACGCAGGAGCGCAAGTCCAAGCTCCAGCGCCGTACGCACTTCGACAACGTGCCGCTGAAGCCGCAGCGCGTGTACGAGGAGATGAACCGGGCGTTCGGCCCCGAGACCCGGTACGTGACGACGATCGGCCTCTCGCAGATCGCGGGCGCGCAGATGCTGCACGTGTTCAAGCCTCGCCACTGGATCAACTGCGGCCAGGCGGGTCCGCTCGGCTGGACGATCCCGGCCGCGCTGGGCGTCGCCACCGCGGACCCGGAGGGCCAGGTCGTCGCGCTGTCGGGCGACTACGACTTCCAGTTCATGATGGAGGAGCTGGCGGTCGGCGCGCAGCACAACATCCCGTACGTCCATGTCCTGGTGAACAACTCCTACCTGGGGCTGATCCGCCAGGCGCAGCGCAACTTCGACATCGACTTCCAGGTCAACCTGGAGTTCGAGAACATCAACTCGCCCGAGCTGGGCGTCTACGGCGTGGACCACGTCAAGGTCGTCGAGGGCCTGGGCTGCAAGGCGATCCGGGTCACGGAGCCCGACCAGCTGCTGCCCGCGCTCGAGCAGGCGAAGAAGCTGGCCGCGGAGTTCCGGGTGCCGGTGGTCGTCGAGGCGATCCTGGAGCGCGTCACGAACATCGCGATGAGCGGTACGGACATCGCGTCGGTCAACGAGTTCGAGGACATCGCCACGGAGCCGGGCCACGCGCCGACGGCGATCCGCGCGCTGACGGTGTCCTGACCCACTGAACGCGAGAGGCCCCCTCCCGGGAATCCCCGGGAGGGGGCCTCTGCGTTGGTGGCGCTCCTGCGCTTGAGGACACTGCGCTTGAGGACACTGCCGCTTGAGGGCACAAAGAAAGGGCGCGGAGTACGGGACCGTATCCGTACTCCGCGCCCTGGTTCATGGGCGTACAGGGGCCGCGGCGGCGGCGATCGGCCCCGTACCCGACGCCCGCTTCAGGTCAGCGGACGTGGGACGGGACCTTCACCACCGCACTGGCATCGCGCAACCGCCGCGGCCTCGTCCTGCCCGCACCGCGTACAACCCCTCATCCGGGTACACGGGTACGGGCAGGGCTCATGGGGGTGGGGCCTAGTCCTCGCGCAGGGCGCGGACGGCCTCCTCGACGCGCTTGCCGTACTCGGCGTCGGCGGCGTGGAAGTGGGCGAGGTTCTTCTCGATCACGTCGTCGCGCGTGACCTGGGACAGGCCCCCCGCGATGTTCGCGATCAGGCGGCCCTTCTCGTCGTCGGACATGAGCCGGTACAGCTCGCCCGCCTGGAAGAAGTCGTCGTCCTTGGTGTGGGCCGGCGCCTCGTGCGTGCCGGTCCAGCCGTGGATGGCGAGCGGGGCCGAGAGCGCCGCGTCGGTCTGTGCCGGACCCGAGTACGAGTTGGGCTCGTAGTTCTTGTCGTGGCGCGAACCGTTACGGGTGGCGTGGACGCCGTCCCGGCCGTAGTTGTCGACCACGGCGGTGCGCGGCGCGTTCACCGGCAGCTGGGTGTGGTTGACGCCCAGACGGTAGCGGTGCGCGTCGGCGTAGGCGAACAGCCGGCCCTGGAGCATCTTGTCCGGGGAGGGACCGATGCCGGGCACGAAGTTGTTCGGCGAGAACGCGGCCTGCTCGACCTCGGCGAACACGTTGTCCGGGTTGCGGTCCAGGACCAGCCGGCCCACCCGCTGGAGCGGGTAGTCCGCGTGCGGCCACACCTTGGTGAGGTCGAACGGGTTGAAGCGGTACTCCGCGGCCTCGGCGGCCGGCATGACCTGCACGTGCAGCGTCCAGGACGGGTTGACCCCGCGCTCGATGGCCTGGAGCAGGTCCGTCTGGTGCGAGTTGGCGTCCTGGCCCACGAGCTCCGCTGCCTGCTCGCCGGAGAGCGAACGGACACCCTGGTTCGTCTTGAAGTGGTACTTGACGAAGAAGGCCTCGCCCTGTGCGTTCGTCCACTGGTAGGTGTGCGAGCCGTAGCCGTTCATGTGACGGTACGAGGCGGGGATACCGCGGTCGCCCATCAGCCAGGTCACCTGGTGCGTCGCCTCGGGGGCGTGCGCCCAGAAGTCCCAGACGTTGTCCGGCTCCTGCTTGCCCGTGAACGGGTCACGCTTCTGCGAGTGGATGAAGTCGGGGAACTTGATCGGGTCCTTGATGAAGAAGACCGGGGTGTTGTTCCCGACGAGGTCGTAATTGCCCTCGTCCGTATAGAACTTGAGGGCGAAGCCGCGCGGGTCGCGCACCGCGTCGGCGCCGCCGAGCGAGTCGGCGACCGTCGAGAAACGGATGAACGTCTCGGTGCGGCGGCCTACCTCGGAGAGGAAGTCGGCGCTGGTGAAGCCGGTGACGTCGTCGGTCACCTCGAAGTAGCCGTACGCACCGGAACCGCGGGCGTGGACCACGCGCTCCGGGATGCGCTCACGGTTGAAGCGGGCGAGCTTCTCGAGCAGGTGCTGGTCCTGCAGGAGGATCGGCCCACCGACGCCGGCGGTGGCGGAATTCTGGTTGTCGGCGACCGGAGCGCCTGACTCGGTCGTGAGGACACGCTTAGCCATGTGGCGGGATGACCTTCCATGCTGGAGCTGCTGACGGCTTGAGGAGCGTAGATTCGCCATGAACGGCACGTCAACAGTTTGTTGAAAACGAAGTATGTGGTTCCGGGCCGCGGCGGCGCCTGGGCGCGACAGGACAGGTGTCAGCGCCACCGCGACCCGGAGTTCAGGGGGCCCTTGTGCAGGGCCGGGTGTGTCAGACCTGGGAGCCGGAGAGGCGCTCGACGCCACGCAGCAGAGCCGAGTGGTCGAGGCCGCCGTCGCCCTGCGTACGCAGGGAGGCGACGAGCTGGGCGACGACGGCGCCGACGGGCAGCGCGGCACCGACATTGCGGGCGGCGTCCGTGACGATGCCCATGTCCTTGTGGTGCAGGTCGATCCGGAAGCCCGGCGCGAAGTCCCGCTTGAGGAAGTTGTCCTTCTTGCGGGTCAGCACGGTGGAACCGGCCAGACCGCCGTTGAGTACGTCGAGCGCGGCGGCGAGGTCGACGCCGGACTTCTCCAGGAAGACCACGGCTTCGGCGCAGGCCTGGATGTTGACCGCGACGATCAGCTGGTTGGCCGCCTTCACCGTCTGGCCGGAACCGTGCGGACCGCAGAGCACGATGGTCTTGCCGAGGGCTTCGAGGACCGGCTTGGCCTCGTCGAAGTCGCTCTGCTCGCCGCCGACCATGATCGAGAGTACGGCCTCGATGGCGCCGGCCTCGCCGCCGGACACCGGGGCGTCCAGGACGCGGATGCCCTTGTCCTTAGCGTTCTTCGCGAGGTCCACGGAGGTCTGCGGGGTGATCGACGACATGTCGATCAGCAGGGCGCCGGACTTGGCGTTCTCCAGGATGCCATCGGGGCCGTACGAGATGGCCTCGACGTGCGGGGACGCGGGCACCATCGTGATGACGACATCGGCGTCCTTGACGGCCTCGGCGATCGAGGCGGCACCCTTGCCGCCCGCCGCGACCAGCCGGTCGACCTTGTCCTGCTCCAGGGTGTAACCGGTGACGTTGTACCCGGCCTTGACCAGGTTCTCGGACATGGGCGAGCCCATGATGCCGAGCCCGATCCACGCGACCTTGGGGAGGTTGTTGCTCATGAGGGTGCCTTCCTGAAAAACGGGTGTACGAGGGGGAGTGCTGCGCCCCTCAGCGGGCCGCTCGGGCCTCTGCGGGGAGCCACTCGACGGACTCGGCGCTCGACCGGTCGCCCGGCTTGTACTCCAGGCCGACCCAGCCGTCGTAACCGGCCTCGGCCAGCTCGTCGAGCAGCCGCTCCAGCGGGAGCGAGCCGGTGCCGGGCGCGCCGCGCCCCGGGTTGTCGGCGATCTGGACGTGGCCGGTCTTCTCGGCGTACGCCTTGATCACCTGGCTGAGGTCCTCGCCGTTCATGGACAGGTGGTACAGGTCCAGCAGGAACTTCGCGTTCCCGAGGCCCGTGGCCGCGTTGACCTTGTCGACGATCTCGATCCCGGCCGGTGCGCTCACCAGCGGGTAGAGAGGCGACTCCGGCTTGTTGAGGGTCTCGATCAGGAGGACCGCACCGATCCGGTCCGCCGCACGGGCGGCCAGGGCCAGGTTCTCCAGGGCGAGCTCGTCCTGTACGGCAGGGTCCACGCCTTCGACGCGGTTGCCGTACAGCGCGTTGAGCGCCTTGCAGCCCACCGAGGCGGCGAAGTCTGCCGCCACCTCGATGTTTGCGCGGAAGCGGTCCGACTCCTCACCGGGCACGGAGAGCGCGCCTCGGTCGGGGCCGGGCAGCTGCCCCGCGTAGAAGTTCAGCCCCACCAACTGGGTGCCGGCCTCGTCGAGCGCCTTCTTCAGCGCGTCGAGCTCGGCCTGCTCGGGGGTAGGGGTCTCGATCCAGGGCCACCACAGCTCGACCGCCGTGAAGCCCGCCGCGGCGGCAGCCGCGGGACGCTCCAGGAGCGGGAGTTCCGTGAAGAGGATCGAAAGGTTTACATCGAAGCGCTGGTCCGGGTAGCCCATGATGGGTTCGGCGCTCCTTCCGTATTGCGGAAGTTAGTTTCTGCTTAACGGAAGATTGCCCAACGGGTGGCGAGGATGTCAAGGGGGTGCCCGAAATCCGGGCCGGGTCCGGCGGGGGTGGCCGGGCTAAGGTCGTGGCCGAGCCGCGGTGCAGTGGGCCGCGACGAGGACATGAGGGAGGCACAGTGCGCTTGAGGGTGGAATTCACCACCGAGCCCTTCGACCTGGACGAGGCGCCCGCCCATGCGGTGGTGGCCCGTGAGGTCATCCAGGCGGCCGAACTGGACGCCGTGGACGTCGGCCCCTTCGGCAACACCGCGGAAGGGGGAGCGGACGAGGTGCTCACCGCGGTGGACTCCCTGCTGCGCAAGGCCCTGGCTTCCGGGGCCACCCGCGTGTCGCTCCAGGTCAATGTGATCGGGGAGGGCGGGCAGTGACCGAACCGGCGGACCACCCCCTGGTCAGTGCGGTGAAACCGCTCGTCGACGCGATGGGCGCCGAGCTGCTGGCCCCCGAGCAGGCCGCGGACGACGACGTGGTGCTGGCCTGGGAGGGGCAGGACGTCATAGCCGTCCGTCTTCCGCAGCTCTCCGACTCGCTCGACCACATCCTGGCCGCGATGGAGCGACGGCACGGGATGCCGCTCTCCGACCTGGACCGTAAGACCAAGCAGTCCGTCGTGCGGACGCTGGAGGCACGCGGTGCCTTCTCCGTACGGCATGGCGTGGAGACGGTGGCGGGGGCCCTGGGGGTCAGCCGCTTCACCGTCTACAACTACCTGAACCGGGAAAATGCCGCCAAGGGTCAGTAGTTGATCCAAGCGTGGGGAAAGCCGCCGTCCGGATGCCGGGACGGCGGCTTTCTCTGTTCGCGAGATTTCAACAAAGTGTTGACGTCGTGTTGCGGAGGGCGTTAGCTATCCGCAGCCCGAACAACGCACAGCGAAAAACAGCCACGGAGGCTCCCGTGACTTCGAGCTCGACGCCGGGCCTCGCCCGGTTCAACACCCTGGCGGGCAGCGAGGCCACCGCCGCGCTGCACGAGGTGTGTGCCAGTGCGGCCTGGGGAAGCATCATTCTCTCCCTGCGCCCGTACGCCACTGTGGAAGCCCTTCTCTCCGCGAGCGACGCCGCCATGGCCGAACTCTCCCCGGAGGATCTGGCCGAAGCGATGGCCGGTCACCCACCGATCGGCCGCCCGAAGCCCGGGGACCCGACCTCCTCCCGCGAACAGCGGGGCATGGCCGGCGCATCCGAGGAACTCAAGGACGAGATGCTCGAACTGAACCTGGCCTACCAGGAGCGGTTCGGACATGTCTTCCTGATCTGCGCCACCGGCGCCACCGGTGAGCAGATGCGCGACGCGGTGAAGGCCCGGATCAAGAACACGCCCGAGCAGGAGCGCGGACACGTGCGCACCGAACTGGGCAAGATCAACCGCATCCGGCTTACCCGTCTCGTGGAAGAGGACAAGGACTGATGAGCACCGCCACCACGGCTTCGGTGTCCACGCACATCCTGGACACCAGCATCGGACGCCCCGCCGAGGGCGTCGCCATCTCGCTCGCGGCCCGCAGCGGCAGCGATGCCGAGTGGGTGGCGCTGGGTGGATCCGCCACCGACGCGGACGGACGCTGCAAGGACCTGCCGGCTCTGCCGGAGGGCACGACCCACGTACGTCTCGACTTCGAGGTCGAGACGTATTTTTCGAAGAAGAAGCAAGCCGAGGCGCAGCAGGACGCCCCCCGCGTAAGGGACAGCGGTGCGTTCTTCCCGGAGGTGGCGATCACTTTCGCCGTCAGCCCGGGCGAGCACTATCACGTACCGCTGCTGCTCAACCCGTTCGGCTACTCCGTTTACCGAGGGAGCTAGCAGACAATGCCCACGATTCTCGGCCAGAACCAGTACGGCAAAGCAGAGAACCGCGTCGTCAAGATCACGCGGGACGGCGACACCCACCACATCAAGGACCTGAACGTATCCGTCGCCCTCTCGGGCGACATGGACGACGTCCACTACTCCGGCTCCAACGCGAACGTCCTGCCGACGGACACCACCAAGAACACGGTGTACGCGTTCGCCAAGGAGTACGGCATCGAGTCCGCCGAGCAGTTCGGCATCCACCTCGCCCGGCACTTCGTGACCTCGCAGGAGCCGATCGAGATCGCACGGATCCGGATCGAGGAGTACGCCTGGGAGCGCATCGCGACCTCGGACAACAACTCGAAGTTCATCGGGTCCGACGAGGTCAACCACTCCTTCGCCCGCAAGGGTCAGGAGCTGCGCACCACCCAGATCACCTTCGACGGCGAGAACTGGGAGATCATCTCCGGTCTCAAGGACCTCACCGTCATGAACTCGACCAACTCGGAGTTCTGGGGCTACGTCAAGGACAAGTACACGACGCTCAAGGAGGCGTACGACCGCGTCCTGTGCACCGACGTGTCGGCCGCCTGGCGTTACAACTGGACCAGCGACGACGAGCGGATGCCCAACTGGGAGAAGTCGTACGAGCAGGCGAAGAAGCACATGCTGCAGGCATTCGCCGAGACGTACTCCCTCTCGCTCCAGCAGACCCTCTACCAGATGGGTTCGCGGGTCATCAACAGCCGGAGCGAGATCGACGAGATCCGCTTCTCGCTTCCGAACAACCACCACTTCCTGGTGGACCTGGAGCCGTTCGGCCTCAAGAACGACAACGAGGTCTACTTCGCGGCGGACCGCCCGTACGGCCTCATCGAGGCGACCGTGCTCCGGGACGGCGTCCAGCCGAAGATCCCCGTCGACATGACCAACCTCTGACGCGGCACTGAACCGGCCCCCGCCCGTCCACAGCGGGCGCGGGCCGGTCATCCCGGAGGGAACAACCCATGGCACAGCCCGCAACAGGGCCGGCAGAAGGCCCATGTTCCACACCGCCGGAAAGCTCCGCCGAGAGTTCCGCCACGAGCTTCGTCAAGAACTCGGCCGAGAGCTCCGTGCATCCGGTAGACGAGAAGCTTCCCGCCTCTCGGCTCGTCCCGGCCGCACTCCAGCACATCGCCGCCATGTACGCGGGCGTCGTCACCCCTCCACTGATCATCGGCCAGGCCGTCGGCCTCGACACGGCCGGCATGACCCGCCTGATCGCGGCGAGCCTGCTGATCGCCGGACTCGCCACCCTCCTCCAGACGCTGGGCATCGGCGGCTTCGCCGGAAACCGGCTGCCGTTCGTCAACGCCGCCTCGTCCGCCGGAATCGCCCCGATGCTCGCCATCGCCGAGACCAGCGCCCCCGGCCACCAACTCCCCCAGATCTACGGGGCGGTGCTCGTCGCCGGAGTCTTCTGCCTCGCCCTCGGACCGTTCTTCGGACGGCTGCTGCGCTTCTTCCCGCCGCTCGTCACCGGCGTCGTCATCACCCTCATCGGCGTCACCCTGATGCCCGTCCCGGTCTCCTGGGCGCAGGGCGGCGACAGGAACGCCGCCGACTTCGGCGCCATGAAGTACCTCGCGCTGGCCGCCTTCACGCTCGCCGTCATCCTGATCGTCCAGCGCTTCGGGCGCGGCTTCGTCAAGCAAGTCGCGCTGCTCATGGGCATGTTCATCGGCACGCTGGCCGCGATCCCCTTCGGACTCGCCGACTTCTCCGCGCTGGAGTCCGCACCCCTCGCGGCCCTGCCCACCCCCTTCGCCTTCGGCGCCCCCGAGTTCCAGCCCGCGGCGATCCTCTCCCTCTGCATCGTCATGCTGGTGCTGATGACGGAGTCGTCCGCCGGGATGCTGGCGCTCGGCGAGATCTGCGAGCGGCGCACCGACGGCCGCACCATCACCCGCGGACTGCGCACGGACGGCATCGCCACCCTGCTCGGCCCCGTGTTCGGCGGCTTCCCGACGAGCGCCTTCGCCCAGAACGTGGGCGTCGTGTCGCTGACGAAGGTACGCAGCCGCTATGTCGTCGCGGCGGCGGGCGGCGCCCTGCTGATCCTCGGAGCGTTCCCGGTCCTCGGCGCCGTCGTCTCGCTCGTCCCGATGCCCGTGCTCGGCGGCGCCGGGATCGTCCTGTTCGGCTCCATCGCGGTGAGCGGCATCCGTACGCTCTCCGAAGCCGGCCTCGACGACAGCTCCAACATCATCCTGGTCGCGGTGGCGCTCGGCGCGGGCATCATCCCGCTCGCCGCGCCCGCCTTCTACGCGGGATTCCCCTCCTGGGCGCAGACGGTGCTCGGCTCCGGAATCAGTGCGGGAGCGCTTGTCGCGGTCCTGCTCAACCTGTTCTTCCACCATCTCGGCACCCACGGCCGCCCCGCTGTGGCACTCAAATCCTCCTAGGGTCCTGCCGTGCCCACAACGCCGATGAGAGAAGGAAGCACCATGGCAGCCTCGGCAGACCCTCAGCGCATCGTCATCGAGAACTGTTCGATCGCGACCGTCGACGCCCACGACACCGAGTACGCCTCGGGCCATGTCGTCGTGGCGGGCAACCGCATCGAATCCGTCGGCGCGGGCAAGGCACCGGAGGGCCTCGCCAATGTCGTACGCCGCATCGACGGCACCGGACACCTCGTCACGCCCGGGCTGGTCAACACCCATCACCACTTCTACCAGTGGATCACCCGCGGTATCGCGACCGACCACAACCTCTTCGACTGGCTGGTCGCCCTCTACCCGACCTGGGCGCGCATCGACGAGCCGATGGTCCGCGCCGCGGCGCAGGGTTCGCTCGCCATGATGGCGCGCGGCGGAGTCACCACGGCGATGGACCACCACTACGTCTTCCCGAAGGGCTCCGGCGATCTGGCCGGCGCGATCATCGGGGCGGCGCGCGACATGGGCGTACGGTTCACCCTCGCCCGCGGCTCCATGGACCGCAGCGAGAAGGACGGCGGGCTGCCGCCGGACTTCGCGGTCGAGACCCTCGAAGGCGCCCTCCTGGGCACCGAGGCGACCGTCGACGCCCACCACGACGCCTCGTTCGACTCGATGACCCAGGTCGCCGTCGCACCCTGCTCCCCGTTCTCCATCTCCACCGAACTGCTCAGGCAGGGCGCGGAGTTGGCGCGCCGCAAGGGCGTACGTCTGCACACCCACGGCTCGGAGACCGTCGAGGAGGAGCAGTTCTGCAAGGAGCTGTTCGGGATGGGCCCCACCGACTACTTCGAGTCGACCGGCTGGCTCGGCGATGACGTGTGGATGGCGCACTGCGTCCATATGAACGACTCCGACATCGCCGCCTTCGCCCGTACGGGAACGGGCGTCGCGCACTGCCCGTCGTCCAACGCCCGCCTCGCCGCGGGCATCGCCCGGGTGCCCGACATGCTCGCCGCGGGCATCCCGGTCGGCCTCGGCGTCGACGGCACGGCATCCAACGAGTCCGGTGAACTCCACACCGAACTGCGCAACGCCCTCCTCATCAACCGCCTCGGCGCCCACCGCGAGAAGGCCCTGAACGCCCGTCAGGCCCTGCGCCTCGGTACGTACGGCGGCGCCCAGGTACTCGGCCGCGCCGACCAGATCGGCTCCCTGGAGGCCGGCAAGCTCGCCGACCTCGTCCTGTGGAAGATGGACACCCTCGCGCACTCCTCCATCGCCGACCCGGTGACCGCGCTCGTCTTCGGCGCCGCGGCCCCGGTCACGCTCTCCCTCGTCAACGGCAAGCCGGTCGTCGAGGACAACCACCTGACCACGGTGGACGAGGACACCATCGCGCGCCTCACCCGCGACGAGGCCCGCCGCCTCGCGCAGATCGCCGCCGGAGGCTGACACTCCGCGGCATCCCCCGAACCGGCCGGCCGAGGGGGACGGCCCTCGTCCGGCCGCCGTGGACCCGAGCGGGGTCCACGGCAGCCGGTCCGGAGGACGCGCACCCGAATGTGCGCGCCCTCCGGACCGGTGATGAGTGTTACCCGGGCACACCCCCACATACGCAGCACCTGCACCAACGCACCACTCCGCACCACCTCCCTGACACACACCCACGTCGCCGACGATGTGTTACCCGACCGGAGGAACCGCCGTGGCCGCTAAGCCCAGGTTTCGCAGTGAAGCAAACGAAGTAGACGCAGCAAACGAAGCAGCCGCAGGAACGGACCGGAAACACCCGGTCGACGAAACCCTCCCGCCCCTGAAGATGTTCACCAGCGGCCTCCAGCACGTGGCCGCCATGTACGCCGGTGTGGTCGCCCCGCCCATGATCGTGGGACCCGCCCTGGGCCTCTCGGCCAAGGAGACCGCCTTCCTGATGGGGGCGAGCCTCTTCACCGCGGGCATAGCCACCCTGCTCCAGACCCTCGGCTTCTGGCGCATCGGCGCCCGGCTGCCGTTCGTCAACGGTGTGTCGTTCGCCGGTGTGACGCCGATGGTGGCGATCGGCAAGGACCGGGGCCATGACGGGATCGCCGTCATCTTCGGCGCGATCATCGTCGCCAGCCTCCTGGGGTTCGTACTCGCCCCGTACTTCTGCAAGTTGGTCCGCTTCTTCCCGCCCGTGGTCACCGGCACGGTGATCACCCTGATCGGTGTCTCGCTCCTGCCGGTCGCCTTCAACTGGTCCCAGGGCGGCAACTCCACGGCGGACGACTACGGTTCGATGACCAACATCACGATGGCCGCCGTCACCCTCGTGATCGTTCTGGCCCTGCGCAAACTGCTGCGCGGCTTCCTCCAGCAGATCGCGATCCTGCTCGGCCTGGTCATCGGCACGCTGATCGCCATCCCGGTCGGCATCACCGACTTCGGGCCCATCAAGGACGCCGATGTGGTCGGCTTCCCCACCCCGTTCCACTTCGGCGCGCCGCAGTTCGAGATCGCCGCGATCATCTCGATGTGCATCGTGATGCTGGTGTGCATGACCGAGTCCACCGCGGACATGCTCGCCCTCGGCCGGATCGTCGGCCGCCCGGCGGACGAGAAGACCATCGAGGGCGGACTGCGTGCCGACACCCTCGGCAGCGCGATCAGCCCGCTGTTCAACGGCTTCATGTGCAGCGCCTTCGCACAGAACATCGGGCTCGTCGCCATGACCAAGGTCCGCAGCCGGTTCGTCGTCGCCGCGGGCGGCGGCATCCTGATCGTGCTCGGCCTGGTCCCGGTCGCCGCTTCCGTCATCGCGATCGTGCCGCTGCCGGTACTCGGCGGCGCCGGCATCGTGCTGTTCGGCTCGGTCGCCGCGAGCGGCATCCAGACCCTGGCCACCGCCGCCCTCGAGAAGGGCGAGAACGCCCTGATCGTCGCGGCGGCCGTCGGGATCGGCCTGATCCCGATCGCCGCGCCGGGCTTCTACCACGCCTTCCCGGAGGACCTGCTCGTCGTGCTCGACTCGGGTATCTCCACGGGCTGTGTGGTGGCGATCCTCCTGAACCTGGCCTTCAACCACTGGGGCCGCAAGCCGGACGGGGAGGACGACGCGGCCCCCGAGCCGGTGCCCGGGAGCGCGACGCCGGCGGCAGTGCACTGATCACCGGCTTCTGACAACTGAGCACCGCGCTGTGGCGCGTACGGCAACTGCCGTACGCGCCACAGGTGTTACGGGGTGCGTCAGCCGATGCGGTAGCTGTCGCCGTACACCTTCCAAGCGAGCGGCGGGTCCAGGTTCAGATTGCCGTTCCGCAGGAAGACGCGCTGGGCGGTGTCCACCCGGCTGGTGTCCGAGTGGGCCTCCTCCTGCTTCATCGCCCAGACCCGGGCGTCCAGGAACGCGTTGAGGTACGTCACTTCGCTGCCGCCCTGCGACGGCGGCTTCGCCTTCGCGAGGGCCTTCCTGCGGATGGAGCCGAAGCTCGCGCTGTCGGCGCCGCCGCCGTGCATGACGAGGGCGTCGTAGTACGCGAACTGCCCGAGGGTGCCGACCCCGTCGGCCTTGGCCTGCCTGACGGCCGGGTCGAAGTAGACCCGGTCGCGCTCGTCGTTCTGCGCCTGCTTGAAGGCGGAGTCCGAAGCGGCCCTCGCCCAGTCCCTCGTGAAGCCCGGGTCGAGCCCCTCGTGGGAGTCGCTGCCGTCCACCTGGCGCAGGGCGGGCAGGTACTTCGCGAGTACGTTGCCGGGCTTGCGCTCCGTGTACAGCTCCACCAGGTCGAGCATGTCGCCGGTGCCGGAGCAGAAGCCGATGATGCCCGCGGTGTAGCCGCGGCCGTCGCCGATGTCCTCGATGTACTTGTACTGGGCCTTCCAGTCCAGCGAGGAGTTCTCCGCGCTGGACACCAGTTGCATGGCGATGTCCTTCTTCGCGGGATCGTCGAGCCCGGTCGCGGCGGCCTCCTGGTGATGTGCGGCCGACGGGGTGGGGGCGTCGTCGGCATGGGCGGTCATGGGAGTCGCCGTGAGTGTAAGTCCGAGCGCCAGGACGGCGAAGCCGATGGGGCGGGTGAGTCGGGTGGTGCGACGTGCGGTGCCGTTATGGGGGTTGTGCACCTGTCCTCCAGAGGGAGTTCGTCGTGCCCTTGTTCTGTTAGGAAGCTTTACTATCAGACTCCGATACGGGTCGTACAGCCCCTCGCCGCAGCCGAGTTGGGATCGCGCTCCGGACATGGAAAAGCCCCGCACCGTGCGTGGGACGCACGGTGCGGGGCCGGAAGGACCGTTACTCTCAGCAGTCCAGGTAGGCGACGTGGATCCAGACTCCCGTACGGCCGCCCCAGAGATCGCCCTTGATCCAGTTGCCCTGCTGACCGTGGTAGTCGAGGTTCTGGCCCCGGTTCACCTGGCCGAGCACGGGGTACTCCGGGCCCGGACCTCCCCGGTAGTTCACCCCGTTGTCGTTGACCGTGCACACCAGCTGCGGCGCCAGGGCCGGCGCCGCAGCCGGCGCGTTCCCGACGGCCACCGCGGACGGGCCCGCCACCAGACCGAGACCGGCGGCCAGAACCATTGCGGTCAGCAACATCTTCTTCATCATCTCTGAACTCTCCCTGACTCTCCGGGGCGCGCACCCGCGTGCGCCTCCGACCCGCTCAACGGGGCCCGCGGTGGTCGGGTCACGGGTGGGCACGGGAGTCGATGAGGTAATGAAAGTGCAGGTCATCGCGGTGCGGACCGGCGCACACGGCCACCGGGCCCGGTGCTCCGCGCGCCTGTCGGCAGAGGGTTTAACGGCCGTCGACGCGGTACCCCGTGCCGTACACCCGCCACCGCAGCGGCGTCTCCAGCTGGAGTTTGCCTTCGCGTACGAACACCCGCTGGGCGGTCTCCACGCGACTGGTGTCCGTATGCGACGGCTCCTTGCCGATCGCTGCCACGCGCGCATCGAGGAAAGCGTGGAGATACGCCTCCTCGTCACCGCCCCGGGCGGGCGGATCGGCCTTCGCGAGCGCCTCGCGCCGTATCGTGACGAAGCCGACCGAGCCCTCCGTGTCGCCATGACCGTGCATCACATAGGCGTCGTAGTAGATGAACTGACCCAGTGCGCTGAGGCCGTCGCCCTTCGCCCGCTCGACCGCCGGGTCGAAGTAGGAGTGGTCACGCTCCGCATCCTGCGCCGCCCGGAATGCCGGGTCCGCGGCGGCCTTCGCCCATGCCTCGGTGAACGGGCGGCCGAGCCCCGTATGCGCGTCGCTGCCCTCCACGGCACGCAGCGCGGGCAGATACCGTTCCAGCGGATTTCCGGGACGGGCCGCCGCGTACCGCTCGACGACGGCGAGCATGTCGCCGGTTCCGGAGCAGAAGCCGATGATGCCCGCGGTGTAGCCGCGGCCGTCGCCGATGTCCTCGATGTACTTGTACTGGGCCTTCCAGTCCAGCGAGGAGTTCTCCGCGCTGGACACGAGCTGCATGGCGATGTCCTTCTTCGCCGGATCGTCGAGGCCGGTCTCCGGGGCGGGGCCGCCGGATCCGGAGCAGCCGGTCAGTACGGCGACCACGAGGACCGCGGTGGTGACGGCGGCTGCGAGCAGGGGGCGAACGGTGTGCTTCACGCGTCAAGCGTGCCAGGCCGGGGGCGGGAGTCCGGGGGCGCCCGAGCGCTGTAGCGTCAGGGGCATGGAAGATCAGTCTGTTGTGGATGTCGGCGATGTGCGGCTGGCGTACCGGACCTGGGGTGACCCGTTCGGCTCGCCGGTCGTCCTGCTGCACGGGCTCGGCGGCTCCGCCGCGAACTGGGAGGCGCTCGGCAGCCTGCTCGGCGCCGAGTGGCGGGTGTACGCCCTGGACCTGCGGGGACACGGGGAGAGCGACTGGCCGGACGAGTACGCGTTCGAGCAGATGAGTGAGGACGTCCTCGGGTTCCTCGACGAGTGCGAGCTCGACCGGGTCGGCCTGGTCGGCCACTCGATGGGCGGCGTCGTGGCCCAGCTCCTGGCCCATGAGCACTCGGACCGCGTGGAGCGGCTGGTCCTGGTGGAGACCCCGGCGCCGTTCCCCGGCGAGGAGAACCCGCTGCCGCTGCCCGAGGGGCCGGTGGACTACGACGAGAACGTGGTCCCCGCGGTGCTGGCCCAGCTCACCGACCCCGACCCGGAGTGGGCGGAGGGACTGGGTGAGATCGTGGCCCAGACCATGATCATCTCGGGTGGCCCGGCGAGCACGATGCCGCAGGAGCGGCTGTCCGAGGTGGCGTCGCTGATCCCGGACTGCCGGCTGATCACGATCCCTGGCGGCCACCGGGTGCACGAGACGCGCGCGGACCAGGTCGCCCACGAGATCACGGAGTTCTTCACGAGCTGAGCCTCACGGGCTGAGTTCACTGGCCGGGATCGGCCTTCGGGTCCACGCGTGCGCTCAGCGCGGCCGTCACGGCGCGCGAGGCGGAGTACAGCGCGAAGCACAGCTGGTCGTCGAGCGTCATGGACGCGGCCGGAGTCCTGTTCTCACCCATACGCCCATTCTGCGCCGGTTGGGTCCCGGGTCCGGCCCGGCGCAGCGGTCTCGTCGGCGTCAGTCGCCCGGCCGCCAGTCCGGCCTCCGGCCGCTCATCCCGATCACCCGGTCGAGAAGCGGGGCATCGGCCGGTACGGGGACCGGCGGCCCGAAGATGTCCGAGCTGTCAGGGCCGCCCTCCTCGGGGGTCAGCATCACCACCGACGAGCGCAGGTCCGCCTCGTCGGCCCGGAACTCCTGCCCGGTCGACCGGGCCAGGTCCCAGCCGTGGATGACGAGTTCGTTGAGCGCGACGCGTCCGGCCACCTCGGCGGGCAGGTCCACGCCGCCCGCCCGGGTCATGCCCTCCAGGGCGGCGGGGGAGCGCCACGCGGCCACCAGTTCGTCGAGCAGCACCGGCAGCGCCTCGCGCCAGTCGGCTCCGAGCACCGGGAGCGCCGCGTCCGGCGAGGTGTCGGTCGTCGGCCCGAGATCCTTCAGGGCCGCGTCGCGGAAGGCCGTGGTCAGCCCGACGAGATGGGCGAGCAGCTCCCGTACCGCGTAGTCCGGGCAGGGGGTGGGGTCCGTGAGCTGCCGGTCCTTCACGGGTCCGAGGAGCCCGCGGATCTGCTGGGCGGCCGACTCCAGATCGAGGGCGGGCGGCGTCGTGTCGTAGGTATCCATACTCCTCAGACTTCCGCGGCGCCCGGAACTCATCGCAGGCCGCGCAACGTCACATTGCGGAAGGTTCCCCCGGCCCCCTTGTCGGCGACCCCCGCACCATGGCATACAGGTCTGGACCATTGCTCTCGAAGGGAAGGCCGGACCGTGCAACGCCCCCACATGCACGCTGTGTTGACCTGTTCCACTGCCCTGCTCCTGGCCGCGCTCACCGCCTGCGGCGGCACCGCGAGCGCCGATACGCAGAAACCGACGACCCCCCGCGGGGTGACGGCCCAGGCCGGCAGCGCCACCTCCGTCCACGTCATGTGGGAGCGCGCCTCCGACAACAAGGCGATCACCGGTTACGAGATCTACCGCGAGGGCGAGAAGGTCGGCTCCGTACCTTCGGCGAAGCGGATGACCGATATCGACGGTCTGACCGCGTCGACGGCCTACACCTTCACCGTCCGGGCCCGCGACGGCGCCGGAAACCTCTCCCGCGCGAGCGCCGCGGCACGGGTCACCACCCCCGCTCCCGCCCCCGCCGACGCAGGGCCCCCCACCGCCCCGGCGAAGGTACGCGGCACGGCCGCCGGCGGCCGCACGGCGACCCTGTCCTGGGGCCGCTCCACCGATGACGTGGCCGTCACCTCGTACGACATCTACCAGGAGGACTCCCGAATCCACAGCGTGCCGGGCA
Organism: Streptomyces sp. NPDC055749; assembly: GCF_053617235.1. NCBI lineage: Bacteria > Bacillati > Actinomycetota > Actinomycetes > Kitasatosporales > Streptomycetaceae > Streptomyces > Streptomyces sp. NPDC055749. Next base: position 80,868 of record NZ_JBSHFH010000012.1, read on the forward strand.
CGGAGACCAAGGCCCGGCTGAGCGGGCTGCGCCCCGGCACCGTCTACACCTTCACGGTCCGGGCCCGAGACGCCTCGGAGAAGTCCTCGCCGGACAGCAACGCCGTCGATCTCACCACCGAGTCCGCTCCCGACGCCCCCGCGAGCACCGCCCCCACCGGTCTGCGGACGTCTCTGACCGCCGGAGACGGCGAGTCCGTCGTCGGCCTGTCCTGGGACCAGCCCGACACGGGCGGTGAGATCCCCGCGTACCAGCTCTTCCTCAACGGGAGGATGACCACGACGATCGTCTGGGGCGGTACGCCGCCCAAGGGGCGCGCGACCTACCGTCTGACGCTCAGCGACCCGCCGGGCACGCGCTACTCGCTGAAGATCCGCGCCAAGCTGCCCGACGGCACCTGGGGCGACTTCTCCGCCCAGCGAACGGTCGTACTGACGGGCTGACGGAGTGACGGGCTGACCGGCTGACCGGTTTAGACCGCCACCCCGGACAATCAGGCGCCGTCCAGCGCGCTCCCGGTGGACGTCAGGCAGCGCTCCGCCAGCGCGGCGGGCCCCAAGGGTCCCGCCGCGGGCGCGTCGCCCGCCGCCCAGGTCTCCACCGCCACCCTCACCGCCGCACTGGCGACGGCGGCCGTCAGCCGGATGTCGAGCCGGCCGGCCCCTTCGGCGATCCCGGCCCGTCCCGCGAGCACCACCGCCAGGGTGGCTTCCGATTCGTGGCAGGCGTCGTTCCACACCGACCGGAGCGCCGGGCTGTCCGCGGCCATCCGCAGAAGCGAACGCACCCACTCCAGCGACTCCGCTGCCGCAGCGTCCGCGGGGTCCGGAGTCAGCGCACGCAAGGCCGCGTGCCGGAGCGCCGCCGGGAGCGGCAGGTCGTCCGGGGCGTCCCGTACGGCCTCCGCCCACTGCCCGGCACCGGCCGCGAGAAGCGGGGCGACGGACTCCTCCTTCGTGGCGAAGTAGCGGTAGAAGGTCCGCGGCGCGACTCCCGCGGCGCGTGCGATGTCCTCGGCGCGGGTGGTGCGCAGACCGTTCTCCGTGAAGAGGGCCGCGGCCGTCCGGGCGATATCCAACCTGGTGGCGGCCTTGCGCCGCTCCGTCAGTGAGCCACCGTGCATGCGGGTCAGGCTATGCCCTCGGGAACCCGGCCCTTGGCCGTCATCGATCGACGCAATCTGCCTGTGTGGCACAATCTGCCAAGATCATGGATGCGGGATGACCCAGGGGATGGCAAGAGCAGTGCGTCGGCGTCAGTTTCTTCTCAGGACGGCCGGCCTCGCCGGCGCCACCGCGGCCTTCGGGCTCACCGGCTGCGGTGCCGGTTCGGACCGTAAACTCGATGTCCTCGTGGCCAGTTACGACAAGAGCGTGGGCGCCTCGCTCGGCGATCAGTGGGACAGCGTCGTCAAGGCCTTCAGGAAGCAGCACCCCGACATCACGGTCACGCTCGAACGCGTCCCCTACAACAAGATCGACAAGACACTCGCCAAGCGGGTCGCGGCGGGAAACCCGCCCGACATCGCACAGTCGAACGTCTTCGCCCCCTACGCCGAGGACGACCTGCTCCACGCGAGCTCCGACCTCTTCGATATCGCCACCCAGGCCGACTTCATTCAGTCCTTCGCCGACGCGGGCACCGTCGACTCGGTCCCGTACGGTGTCCCCTTCCTGGCCAGTACGCCGCGGCTCTTCTACAACAAGGAGCTCTTCCGGCGGGCAGGCGTCGACGCCGCCCCCACGTCATGGGACGAACTTCGTTCTGCCGCACAGGCGTTGAAGGCGATCGGCGTCAGGACGCCGTACGGCCTCCAGTTCGGCCCCGAGGCGGCCGAGGACGAGGCCCTGTCCTGGCTGCTCGCGGCCGGCGGCGGCTACACGGACTTCACCGGGTACGACTTCGAGGTCCTGGCCAACATCGAGGCCCTCACCTGGATACGCGACGAACTGGTCGCGGACGGCCTGGCCGGACCGGCCCCCGCCGAGCTCAACAGGACGGCCGCGTACGCCAAGTTCCTCGGCGGCGAGATCGGCATGCTGATAGCCCACCCGCTGCTGATGGGCGCCGCCGAACAGGCCCGAATCCCTTACGCGCACACCGCGTTCCCGGCGAAGGACGGCGGAACCCCCGTACCACTCGGGCTGAGCGACTGGCTGATGGCGTTCAAGAAGGACGAGCGCCGCGAGGAGTGCGGCGCCTTCCTCGACTTCCTCTACAGCGGCACATCGGCACTCACCTACGGCGGCAGCCAGTCCGCACTCCCGGTGACGTACACCGCGTCCGACGCGGCCCGCGAGATACCGGCCCAGCGCCCCCTGTGGCCCTTCATCGACCAGCTGGACCACGCCAGATTCGCCCCGGTGAACATGCGCTCCTGGCCGGCAGTGAGGGACGCGATCCGTAAGGACGTGGGCCGGGCGGTACTGCCGAAGGGCGACCCCGGCACCGTACTCAAGGGCCTGAACGACGCGGCGGCCCAGGCGGAGATACAGGCCGCGGCCGGCTGAGGCACCAGGGGTCGGCGAGAGCGACAGCATCCAGCGCGGCGCAGCTGCCGTTCAGCTCATGATGCAGACGATGCCTGCCACGTGTCGTGCGTGACTCCTACGGGGCCGGCGGAGACTGCGCTGCCTTCGTTGCTTGGTACCAACTGACGGAGTTTTTCACGCGTAGCAGGGTCGGTGGAATACACCACCGTGCCCACCATGCCGCGAGTCAGCAGCACTTTGTACGTGTTGCGGATGAGGCGATCCACATCTGCGTCAGACGTGGACTTCTTGAAGACGGGATCCTTGGACGCTGTTCGGTCGGTAACCCAGTGATCCTCCCGCCACACCAGGTCAGGGCCCAGGATCACGCCGCTCCAGTCGTACTCAAAGCCCTGAGCCGTGTATACGCATCCCACTTGCCCGAAGCCGGCTGGGTCCGTTGCCCAGAGCGCGGCCGGAGGCGCACCTGCGACCGCCCTCTCGCCGAAGACATTCCAGGGCCGCTCCCAGTCCCCGATGACGACATCCGCGGGCAGAGCCTGCCCCGGTGGAACCTTCTTGGACCACTTCCAGCAGTAGCCCGCGGATATGCGTGCGCCGAAACCCTGTGCTCGGCGGCCGTCGAGAAACTTCTCCATTTCCTGTGGGCTGTCCGCGACGATGAGCTGCATCTTGTCGTCCGGATCCCACCGCACGGGGCCTCCCGCTTCCAGCCCCAGCAGACGGACAGTCCATCGCAGGTACGCATCGCTGCCTCCGCACCTGAACTGACTGTCCAGGGGCACCACGTGGCAGGCGAGCCCTCTGGCGGCAGCGGCCGCCGAGATCTCTGCGACGGTCCCCATCTCTCCGGGCCGTACAACCTGGTGCTCATCGAGCAGGAAGACCGGCACCCGTGCCGTGTCGATGAGTTCCTCGATCTGTGCCTTGCCGGTACGGCCGGCCGCCGGGGTGTAACGGTTGGCCGAGGTCTCCCGCATGCGATGCGCCTCGTCACAGATCAGCACGTCGATACTGTTGCGTTCGGCTGTCATGAAGCTGTTGAAATACTTGAAGAGATCCTGCACTTCACGCTTCCGTGCCCCGGCCACTTTGCGCATCGTCGTGGTGAAGGAGCTCGAACCGGTCGCGTGCAAGGCCGTGGTTCCCTGGCGGTACAACTCGCCGAGCAACGAGAGGGCGATGACACTCTTGCCGGTGCCCGGACCACCCGTGACCACCACGACCTCCTTGTGGTCGGACTGGTTTGATCTTCGCACCGCGTTGAGTACAGTCCGGTACGCGACCTGCTGCTCGTCCAGCAACACGAACTGTTCCCGCTCGCGCACCTCTTGAGCAGCCACAGCCATCAGCTGCCGGGAAGGGCCGACCTTTCCGGCCAGCAACTCGTCGGCTGCGGACGCTCCGGAGCCCTTTCCGAACTTCGTACGCAGGTACTCGATGAACTCGCTGCGCCTCGCGCCGATGAACAGCTGTCCGTACGCATCCTGCTCGGCTTCGAACAGCCCACTGACCCCGAACTCGGTCGCGTTGTGCAGATATGCGGCCCCGGAGATCCGTTGAGGGTGCTCGGCCAGTGCCCCGTTGAAGGAGACCAGATACTTGCAGTGGGCGCGCACTTGGTCGACAGGATTGAGCACAGGCCGGGCGTACGCGTCGATGTGGCACAACGACGGATCCTCGTCGTCGGGCTCGGCGCTGCTCCACTGCTTGAGTTCGACGACTACGTACGACGGCTCTCCGGTCTTGGGATGCACACCCGCAAGCACTGCGTCAGCACGCTTGCTGTTGAGCGGCAATCCGTATTCCAGCAGCATTTCCACCTGATCGAGACCGGCTTCATTGAGCGCGTTGGCCAGCACGGGGATGCTGCGTTCCCAGGATCGTGCCTCGGAAGTGCTGGGCCTGTAACGGTGCACGTGGACGAACTGCTCAGCCAGTCGGAGGAAGAGAGAGCCGGACAGACACTCAGCGGCGACTGCGGCGGCGGACTCGCGGAACAGCAACGGATGCCCCCAGGCAGCACGAAGGAACTCGCGCGGGTGGGGGCATGTCCTTCGAGACTCCGCCGGAGCGGAGCGGAAGCCCGTCGGGCCGCAATGGCAATTAGTCGAACTCTAGCGTGAGCTGTTGTGCGACGGCCTGCTCGACCTCTGTGACCAGGGGTGGGAGCTTTCTCTTCTTCGGTTTGGCCAAGGGTGAGTCGGCGACCGTGCCGGCGATCAGTGTGCGCAGGGCGTTGCGAGTGTCCTCGTCCTCGGAGAAGATGACGATCCCGCTCCGGGCGCGCGTCAGCAGGACGTGGTAGGCGTGCCGAACCAGGCGGTCCACCTGCGCGTCGCTCACTGTCTTCTGCTTGAGCTTGCCGTCATGGGTCTTGGTCCGGTCCACAGTGAAGCGGCCGTCCTGCCAGACGAGATCCCGACCGATGATGACGCCGGCCCAGTCGAACTCGAAGTTCTGCGCGGTATAGATGCATCCGATCTGTCCGAAACCTCGGGGATCGGTCGCCCACTGACTCGACTCCGGCACGCTGTCGAGCTTGACACCATCCTTGGCGTTCCAGGGCCTGTGCCACTCATCGATCCTGACTTCGACCCGCAGCTGGCCCTTCAGGGGCTTCTTCCACTCCCAACAGAATCCTGCCGTCATACGCGCACGGGATCCGTCCTTCTCCATGCGCTCCATGAGGAAGGCCTCCATGTCCTCCGGGCTCTCCGCCAGCCGGACGTCGATGCGACCGTCCGGCACCCACGCCGGGGCGGTGGTTGCTTTGAGGCTCAGAAGCTTCGTCACCCATTTGCGGAAGGCGATGCTGCCTTCCGCGCGGAACATGCCGGGCAGCTCGATGACCTCGTAGTCACAGTCGCAAGCTATGGCGCGCTCAACGAGATAGTCGACAGTGCCGACCTCGTCCGGGCGAAGGGACTGCCAGTCGTCGAGCAGGAAGACAGGCATCTCGGCGACGCGGATCAGTTCGTCGGCCTGCGGAAGGCCCCGTTCCTTGACCCACTTCTTGACATCCCGGCCGTCCGACTTCTCACGCACTCGATGGGCCTCGTCGCAGATGAGGACCTCCAGTGAGTTCTCCTCCAAATGCCCGAACTGCTGGAAGTACCTGTAGTCCTTGAGCGACTGCTTGCCGACGGCTCCCCGCTTCCCGTACGGCGCGGCGTCGACGGCGGCCTTGCGTAGGTTTTTGGTGAAGGAGCGGGAACCGCTGGCATGCACGACGTGGTGCCCCTCCTGCTTGAGGGCACGCAGGAGTTCGACGGCAACGGCGGTCTTCCCGCTGCCGGGGCCGCCCTGGATGATGACGACCTTCTTGCGACCGCTCTTCGATCCGCCGGCGCGTACCTTCTGGCGGACCTCCTGGAAGGCGATTTCCTGCTCCTTCTGGAGAGCGAACACAGGGTGCGGACTTCCGACCCGGCTGAATGCTTCGCTCGACGAGGGCGCTTCGTACTGTTGGGCCTGACACAGAACATCGGCCGCGTGACTTCCGGAGACTCCTTGAGCCAGCCGCGACGCGATGAACGCCTTGAACTCGCCGAGCCGGTCTCTCGTGTACAGACGGCCGTGGTCACTCTGTGGCAAGTCGAAGAGTGAAGCGACCTCGTCGCTGGCGTTGTGGAGCAACGCGACACCGGCGATCCGTTGGCGTGCGCCGCGCAGCGGTGCGAGGTGCTGGACGAGGTACTCGCAGTAGCGCTGCACCTGGCGTACGGGATGGAGCTTCGGTTTGTCGTAGCCGGCATCGACCGCGATCGGGTTCGTCGGTGACACCACTGCCTTGTGCCACTGCTTCAGCTCGATGACGACGTACGACAGATCCCCAGAAATCGGATGCTGCCCGGCAAGGATGACATCGGCGTCACCGGCCATTCCGGGCGTGGAGTACTCGATGAGCACCTCGACCGAATCAAGGCCGAGGGCGATGAGTACGTGGATGACCTCCGGCAGGCTGTGGTCCCAGGAAGCGATCAAGCCATTGTTCGGCTGCTTCTTGTTGGGGTGAGACTGCACGTACTCGTTGATCAATCGCTCGGTGAGAGGGAGATTCTCTCGTCCGACGGGGGTGATGAGCAGGCGCAGTTCAGCAGCCGACTTCCGGAGCAGCAAAGGGAATTCCCCACAGGCACGACGGATCTCGTGCGGGTGGGGGCGTTTCCTGAACGGAAGCCCGTCGGGCCGCAATGACTTTCGACGTACCTTAGCCGGACTTGGTCGATCTTGAACAACAATCGATTGATCCGAGGACGGCCTTCGCGTCGGGATTGCAGGCACGCGGGTGATGGCGGGTCCCCGGACCCGCCGCCCCTCGGCTAGCCGAGAAGGTGCGCTGCCGCCTGCACGGCATTCCGCACCAGGTCCGAGCCGAAACTCGCGGCGACGCCGATGAGGATGTCGCGTACCCAGGTGCGGCGTGCGGGCGTGTACTTGGGGTGAGGCATGCGGAGAGCATCTCCTTCGGGAGTCGGGTGGAAGGGAAGGCTCCCAACCGGGAACTCTCCGTACTCACCGAAGTGAGGCCACCGGACCAACGAAATCGTGTGCAGCGCAGGGCCGTACCCCGTACACCCTCCGGGGAGGGCGCGCGGCGCAAAGCCACGCTATCGCACGGTTGGAGAGGAGAATCAGCGCCTCGACGAGCCCACCGGGGGCCGGATGCCCAGCAGATGGGGGCGGGTACGGCCGGTCGGGCCCGAGGTAGGGTCGGAGGGGATTGTGCATTCGTTCGCATGGATACCGCGGAGGTCGGACCGTGACGGCAGCAGGAACGCCTTCGGCCCCCAAGCCGGGCCCTCCGCGCAAGGAGCGCTGGTTTCAGTCGCGCCGTTCCACCTATTCGTGGGAGCAGGAAGGGCTCGATCACGTCCGGCAGCTGATGCCAGCTGCTGAGCCGTACCGTGCCTGGGCCACTTTCTCCTTTACCGCAGCCTCCGGCCGCACCAACGAGTGTGACCTCTTCATCGCTGTGCCCGGTGGTCTGTATCTGCTGGAGCTCAAGGGGCACCCCGGCCGAGTGATCAACCACGGCGATACCTGGCAGTTCCATGACGACCGCGTCCGTACGCTGAAGAACCCGCTGCACCTCACCGACCTGAAGTGCAAGGAACTCAAGGGCCAGTTGGAGCGAGCGGCGCGGTCCATGGGCGTCGATCCGCGGCGGGTCCCGTTCATCAAGCCCGCGGTTTTTCTCCACGCCCCCGGTCTGGTTAGCGGTCTCGACGAGTTCCAGCGGATCAACGTGTACGGCCGCAATGACGGAGCCGGCGGACTCGACAGGATCTGGGACGATCTGCTCGGCAAGCCGCCGGAGCGTGAGAGCTGGCGCGTCACCCCCCAGTCCGCGCAGCTGCTGGAGCAGCTGATGCAGAAGATCGGCATCAGCGATTCCACCGCACACCTTCGCTACGGCGACGACTGGAAGCTGGAAGCCGGCGTGCTGGACGCAGGTCCGGGCTGGGAGGACCGTCTCGCTGTCCGCGATGACGGGCTGGTCCAGGAGGACGGGCGCGTACGGATATACCTGGTCGAGCAGATGGCCGGCGAAGCAGCCAAGCGAGCGGCGGACCGAGCCGCCCGCCGCGAGTACCAGGTGCTTCAGGGCATCACGCACCGTGGAATCGCGCAGGCCGTCCAGATCCGTCAGCACCAGGGCGGACCGGCGATTCTCTTCCGTCACCGTCATACCGACCTGCGGCTCGACGCCTACCTGGACGCCTATGGTGGCAATCTCACCCCGGAGATCAGGCTCGACCTGGTACGGCAGCTCGCCGAGGCGCTCCGCTACGCACACAACCGCTCGCTCTACCACCGTGCACTGGCCGCCCGTTCCATTTACGTCTCCGCGCAGGAGGACGGCTCCGAACCCGTCGTTCGCATTACGGACTGGCAGACGGCTGCCCGTGATTTCGACACCACGTCGATGCGCTCGATCGGCGATACCCCGCTGGACAGCGCCCTGATCGAAGACGCCGCTCAGGTCTATCTGGCCCCGGAGACCGACCAGGAGTTCGCCGATCCGGTGGACCTGGACCTGTTCGGGCTCGGATCGCTCGCGTATCTCCTGCTCACGGGTGAGCCCCCGGCAGACCGGCGCAGCGCGCTGATCGAGCGGCTGTCCACGGAGGGCGGACTGCACCCCTACGCGGTTGCAGACGGGTTCTCCGACAGCCTCGACGACCTCGTCTACCGTGCCACGCGCGCGGAAGTCGTGGACCGGCTGCCCTCAGCGGAGCGATTCCTGGATCTGCTGGACGAGGCCGAGCAGCAGACCACTGTTCCCGACCAGTCCGTGTCCGTCGAGACCGACCCTCTGACTGCACTGCCTGGCCAGTCGGTCGACGGGACGTGGATGGTCCGGCGGGTACTCGGGACGGGGGCAACGGCCCGCGCACTGCTGGTCGAGCGGGTGGTGGAACAGGCCGAAGGACTCGATGGCCGGGTCGTCGTCGAGGAACGCGTCTTCAAGGTCGCGCTCGACCGGGACAAGGACGCCAGGCTGTACGCGGAGGCCCAGGCACTGAAGGCAGTGGGCGGAGGCCGGATCATCCGGCTCCTCGAAGAACCCCGCGAAATCGCCGGACACACCGTCCTGGAACTCGAATACGCGGGGGAGTCCTCCCTGGGCGCACGTTTGCGCGGCGAAGGGCGCCTGACCTACGACCAGTTGGAGCGGTATGGCAACGACCTCTTCATCGCGCTCGATCAGCTCGCCGCCAAGGGCACCCGCCACCGCGACATCAAGCCGGACAACCTCGGCCTGCACAAGCGCAACGACGGCTCGTGGGAGCTGTTGCTCTTCGACTTCTCACTTGCGGACGCCTCCGAGCGCGACATCACGGCAGGTACGCGCGGCTACCTCGACCCGTTCCTCGGCAGCACCCGCCGCTCGCTGTACGACGATCATGCCGAGCGCTACGCGGCGGCAGTGACCCTGCACGAGATGGCGTCGGGAGAGCGTCCTGTTTGGGGTGACGGCCAGACAGACCCCCGCATGAGTGAGGACGTCGCACTGTTCGTCGCGGCCGAGTTGTTCGAGCCGGGACTTCGCGACGGCCTCACCGCCTTCTTCCAGCGCGCCCTGCACCGTGACGTCGACCGTCGCTTCGACACCTTCAAGCAGATGGAGGACGCGTGGCGGCAGACATTCCGTACTGCCGACTCGGCGAAGCCCGCCACCACTCCGGCCACTGTCGGAGCCGTCGCCGCCAGCACGGAGGAAGCCCGCGAGACGGCCGCTGCCGCCGCTGAGCTGACTACCGCGCTGGAGGCGGCCGGGCTCTCTCCACGCGCCGTCTCCGTCGCCAACGGGTTGAGCGCGGGCACCGTCGAAGAGCTGCTCGACGTGCCTCCTCACACGATTGCCCGTGCTCGCGGTGCGGGAACGCTCGTACGCAGAGAGCTCAACCGGCGCCACAAGCAGTGGACGGCGATGCTGCGAAGGCCGGCCGCAGAGCCCATGCCTTCCGCAACGGCTGCTATGCCGCCATCACTGGCCGCCGATCCGCAGGCACAGGCGCAACTCGTCGCCGCCGAACCCGTCGACTCGCTGGCCTCACGCCTCACACCTGGACCGGCCCGCAAGGGGAATCTGCGACCCGAGATCATCCGTCTCACGCTCGGTCTGCCGCGCTCGGAAGCCGATGGTGGCGGGCTTTCCCCGCTCGGGGCATGGCCACCGCAAACGGCCATCGCCAAGCACCTGGGCAGCAGTCAGGCCACTGTCTCCCGCCATCATGTGGCCGCGATCGAGGAGTGGGCCGCCACCGACTGGATCCCGCAGATCCGGGACGAACTGGTGCAGATTCTTGCCCAGTCCGGTCGCGTGATGACGGTCCAGGAAGCGGCTGCCGAACTCCGTGTGAGGCACGGCGCCGGGGACGACACCCCCGAGCGCACCCTGGCCAAGGCTCTGGCCGTCGTCCGCGCATCCGCCGACGCCGAGGCGCTCCAACGCGATACCGAACATGATCCGCGTCTCGAAGTACTGCGCCGCGGCTCCCGTGTCCTGCTGGCACTCGACTCACTGCCGGGCACGGACGACCCCACCCCGCAGGAGCTGGCCGACTATGCGGCGGCTCTCGGTGCGGAGGCCGACCGGCTGGCCGATGAGGACCCGCTACCGGGCCGCGCTACCGTCGTACGTACCCTGCGCGAGGTCGCGGCGCCCAGCGGGATGACTCCGCTCGCCGACACCCGCCTGGTCAGCCTTGCCGCAGTGGTCGCCCGGCATGCCTCCGCATCGCCACGGCTGGAGATCTACCCCAAGGCACTCGGGCTGGCCCGTGCCCTGCGTATCTCCCAGGCCGCCGCCGGAGTGCGTCGGGAGACGGGCATCTCGATCAGCGAACTCGTGGCACGCGTCAAGGCGCGGTTCCCGTCAGTGCCGGTGCCTGATGCGCCCACGCACATCGAGATCGAGGACGCCCTCAAGGAAGCCGGCTTCCCGCTGGAGTACGACACCGTTCGCAGGCGCTTCTTCCCTCCGGCGGTCGAGGGAGCGCGCTGGTCGAGCTCCATCTTCACCCGCACCAGCGTGCTGGTCGCCGAGGCCCGGACAGCAGCGGCGGCCGGGCGCGACCCGCAGGCCGTGCTGCGCACAAGGCTCGCTACGTCTGTCGAGCGCGGCGGCTTCCTCGCGCTGACCCTCAAGGGCGCCGACCTGCCGGGTGCGGCGGCTGCGGTGGCAGCCGACTTCGGAGTCGTCCCGGTGGACTTCAACAAGGAATTCCTGAACATCTTCCGGGCGCTGGCCGACGAGTTGAACACCGACTGGTCCAAGGTGCTGCGCGCGGACTCCGCCTTCACCGGCAGCGGAGAGCTGAAGCCGGGCCTGCGTTCGTACGTCCAGCGGGTCACCGGGCGGATGTCTGAGCGCCTCGTCGGCATGGCGGAGGAGGCAGGTCCCAAGACGGTGCTGTTCGTCCACAACGCGGGTCTCCTCGCCCGCTATTTCGACGGCGGCGGCCACGACCTGCTGGTGACACTGCAGCAGGCGGCCCGCCGCCCCGCCCAGATCCCGCACGGGTTGTGGTGGCTGTGCCCGATGGAGGACCCGAAGCAGACGCCGTCGCTGGACGGCCGCACAGTGGAAGTGGTCGACCGGGCCACGGAGTGGGCGGTGATCGACTCGCTGTTCCTGAAGGGACTCCGGGCGGGGGCCTGCGCAGGGGCCGAGGACGCCCCCTCATGAGGCTGCTCCTTTCGCCCCATCCATCCCGCCCTTCACAACAAATACATATCGTGTTGTCCATCTCTGGCGTGTCGGGCCATGTGGGCTGATAGGTAGATACCTCCAGGGGGGACCTGCGAGTGTGGATACCCCTGTGCGCTCTGCTCAGGAGGTACCCGCCACATGCCCCATCAGCCCCAGACCGTGTCCGCCGCCACGAGCGATCCGGGTCTCGACCGGCTGAAAGTTGTGCTTGAGGGGTGGCGCAACTCCCTCTTGGACATGGGTGGGCGCAACCGGTTGCTGAACTTTCGGCATACCAAGACGTCAACTCTTGAGATCACCTCGCCCGATGCGGGATCCCTGCTGCCGGAACTTGTCAGAGGCTGGGAATTCGCACGAGTAGTGGAGGCAGCCGAGGAAACCGACGACGAGAGTCGTGGAGTGGTCGAACGACGACCCAACCCCGGGCTGATCACTCAGAAGGCCACCCAGGCGACGCTGGACAGTGCCCTGTACCAACTGCGGCAGAAGTCCGGTCAGATGTTCAACGACTACGGCCTCTGGGTGCTGTGGCTGGGCGTGGGGATGCTGGACTGGTGCGAGGACGGGGCCCATGAGGGCAGCTCGGCACCGCTGTTGCTGGTCCCGGTGGAGCTGCGCCGTGACAGCCACCGCCGGTACCGGCTCCACCTGGCCGACAACCAGGACCGGGCCCATAACCCGGCACTCGCTGTGAAGTTGGATCGGATGGGTGTCGACTGGTCCAAGGTCACCAGTACCGACGTCACCGATCTGCCCGCTCTGTTCTCCGCGGCCCGCGCGGTCTCGGCCGGGCAGAAGGGCTGGTCCGTCGACGAGCGCGTCGTGCTCGGCCTCTTCGCCTCGCACCGCGAAGCGATGTACCAGGATCTGCAGCAGAACGAGGACCAGATCCTCCGGCATCCGCTGGTCCGCGCCGTTGCCCTCGGTCCCGATGCAGGCCTGCCCGATGACCTCATCGGTTTCGAGCCCCCGGAACTGGATCGCATCGACGACGTCCAGCTGCCCGAGAAGACTCCGCTGGTGCTGGACGCCGACGCTTCGCAGCGCCAGTGCATCGCCGCGGCACTCGACAACCGGTCCTTCGTGATGAGCGGCCCGCCCGGCACCGGCAAGAGCCAGACCATCACCAACATGATCGCCGCCCTCATGCATGCCGGCCGCAGTGTGCTGTTCGTCAGTGAGAAGGCTGCCGCCCTCGACGTCGTGCGCAACCGGCTGCGCGGCGTGGGCCTCGGCGACTTCGTCATGGCGCTCCACAGCGGTGATACGAGCAAGAAGGCGGTTGCCACCGAACTCGCTCGGGTGCTGACCACCGAAGCCAGGGTCACCGGCGCGGCCGAGCACGAACTGGAGCGGGCACGCCGCCTGCGCGAAGAGCTGTCCGCGTACGCCGCCGGGATGAACCAGAACAGGGAGCCCCTCCAGCGGACCCTCCACGACGTCCTCGGACGACTTGTCCAACTGGAGCAGGCAGGTACTCCGCAGCTGCCACTGTCCGCCCAGAACGCGAAGACCGTCCGCACCCTGAGCGCCGGAGCCCTGCAGGAGCTCGCTTCAGCCAGCCAGGCCATCAGCAGGGCCTGGCGCCCCGCCGCCGAAGGGGAGACCTTCTCGTGGCGCGGTCTGGTCGGCACATCGGCGCACCAAGTCGCCACCGAGGCGTCCGATGCTTTTGACGCGCTGCGGACCGCGACCGACCGTCGCCCATTCGCGGCGACGCTCGACGAACCCCGATCGGTGCGCGAACTCCAGCAGACCGTGCGCTCCGTGCGGACCGGCCTGCCTGACGGCACCGGCTCACCCGATGCGCCCCTGCCGGACGACGTCTCCAGTCAACTCGCGCAACTTGCCGACCTTTTCGGCCTGCCGAAGCAGGAGCACGTCGATGCGGCCTTCGCCCTCTGTGAACTTGCGGACCTGACCACTGCCGAACACCGGCCGCTACGAGGGTGGTTCGACAGCGACACTCTGAGTCGAGCACACCAGGCCGCACACGAATTGCGGCAGGCTCTGAACGCCGAGACCGAGGCGCGCACGGCCGCCGAGGACGTCTTCGGCGAGCTAGTCGTTCAGGCGACGGACCTGCCGGACCTGGTGGTCCGTTTCGCGGATCAGCACCGCGGGCTGATGGCCCGGTTCTCGGGACAGTACAAGGCTGACCGCGAGGTCGTCGCGGCACTCACCCACTCAGGGTCCTGGGCCAAGTCGCTGCCCGGCCGCCTGGAGCAGGCTCTGGCCTGGCACACCGCAGCGGCCGAGGTGGTACGCCTTGCTGCCGAGCACGCCCCCCTTCTGGGCAGCTATGCCCCGCGTAACCAGGGAGCGGTGGAAGCGCTCGACAAGGCGCTGGCGATCGCTGACCGCATCGCCGAGCTGAGCCGGGATGCCGGCGGGCGAGACCTGCTGGCCGGCCATCTGGCCGACGGTGTCGACACGGACCGCCTTCCAGGGCTGCTGGCCGACAACGTACGGCGTTCGCTGGGTGACTGGTGCGCGATTTCCACCCGCCGAGCCGAACGCTGGAGCGCGTCCGTTACCGCGCTGCTCGGCCTCTTCGACACTGCCCGGCAAGGGCAGCTCTCCCCTCTCCTGCTGGGCACCTTCGACCAGGCACAGCAAGTGGTCGATGCGTTCCTCGCCGACCCGCACGGCCCCGAGGAGTGGCACGCGTACCGCGACGCTCTCGGCGTCCTCGCGCGTCACAGCGCCGACGACCTGGTGGCGAGCGCGGCCGAGCGGGCCGTCGATCCGCAGCAACTGCCGCACATCGTTGAACAGGCGATGCTCCGGTCCTGGGCCGACGGCATCCTTGCCACCGACGCACGGCTGCGCACGACCCGTTCGGACGACCTGGACGCACGCGTGGCGGACTACCAGGAAGCCGACCGCCGTCTGATCGCTGCCGCGGGTGGTGCCGTGATCGAGGCGTGCAACAAGCGCCGCCCCCGCCGCTTCGGGAGCGGGGGCGGTGCCGTCATCACCCGTGAGGCGGAGAAGAAGACCCGGCACATGCCCGTGCGTGAACTGCTCGGCCGGACGCACGAGGTCGTGCAGCCGATCAAGCCGTGCTTCATGATGAGTCCATTGACGGTCAGTCAATTTTTGCCTTCCGACTACCACTTCGACGTAGTCGTCTTCGACGAAGCCTCGCAGGTCCGGCCCAGCGACGCGATCAACTGCATCTATCGCGGACGTACGCTTGTCGTCGCCGGTGACGACAAGCAGCTGCCGCCGACCTCGTTCTTCGACTCCGCGGGTGAGGACGACTCGGATGAGTACGAGGAGGACGTGCCCGACTCCTTCGAATCGCTCCTGCACGCCTGCAAAGCCGGCGCCATGCGGGAACTGCCCCTGCGCTGGCACTACCGCAGCCGTCACGAGAACCTGATCACCTTCAGCAACCGCTCGTTCTACCAGAACTCGATGGTGACGTTCCCCGGTGCCCTTGACGAGGGCAACGACGTCGGCGTCGCCTTCCTCAAGGCCGACGGCGTCTACGACCGAGGCGGTCGCCGCGACAACCGGGCCGAGGCGGACTACGTCGCCGAGCGCGTCATCCATCACTTCGACACCCGCCCCGGCAAGACCCTCGGTGTGGTGGCCCTTTCCCAGGCACAGGCCTCGGCCATCGACCAGGCCGTGCAGCAAGCCCGTCTCCTGCGCCCCGACCTCGAACACTGCTTCACCGAGGGGCGTCTCGATGGTTTCTTCGTCAAGAATCTCGAGTCGGTGCAGGGTGACGAACGCGACGTGATGATCATGTCGGTCGGCTACGGCCCCGACGAGCACGGCAAGCTCGGACTGAACTTCGGTCCCATCAACAAGGGGGGTGGCTGGCGGCGCCTCAACGTCGCGGTCACCCGCGCCCGCTATCGCATGGAGGTCGTCGCCTCCTTCCGCGGCACGAGCCTGGCCGACAGCACGAACGAGAGCGTCCAGCATCTCAAGCGCTACCTGGAGTACGTGGAGAACGGCCCCGCCATCCTCGCCCGCGACGTCGTCCAGTCCGACGCGGAACCCGACAGCCCCTTCGAGGAGTCCGTACTGGCCGTGCTGCGCGACTGGGGCTACCGGGTCCAGCCGCAGGTCGGCGTCGCCGGTTACCGCATCGACCTCGGCCTGCGCCACCCGGAGCTGCCGGGCGCGTACGCCCTCGGCATCGAGTGCGACGGGGCGATGTACCACTCCTCGAAGACGGCCCGAGACCGCGACCGGCTGCGCGAGCAGGTGTTGAACGGCCTGGGCTGGCGGCTGTACCGGATCTGGGGCACCGACTGGTACCGGGGGAGGGCGGCGGCGGAGCTACGGCTCCGGGAGGCGGTCGAGCAGGCCGTCGCTCAGGGCCCGCTGTCGATGTCCCTCCAGGTGCCGAGGCCTTCGGTTCCGGCGGATGAGGTGTCCGGAGCTGTGGCCTCTTCGGTCAGTCCGGCGGGTCAGTCCGGCGGACGGGTACTTACAGTTCCTGTCACTCACGTACCCGCGCAGGCGAAAGCGCCGGTCGAGATCGAGTACGAACGGGTACCTGTCGACACCGAGGTGCAGCGGGAGTGGAGCGCTCCGTATCGTGCCTGCCGGATCACAGCCACCTCCCGCCACGAGCTGCACACGCCGGAGGCCAGGCCGGCGCTGAAAAGGGCGCTGACGCAGATCATCGGTGCCGAAGGCCCTATTCACGAGGACCTGCTGGTGCAGCGTGCCCGTGAAGCGTGGGGCGTCGGCCGGGCGGGAAACCGCATTCGGGACAACGTCCGCGCCGTGGCGCAACAGCTGGTCCGCTCGGGAAGCGTTTCCTCGCAGGGCAGCTTCTATGAAGCGGCCGGTCGAGCAGGCAGGCTCAAGGCCCGGCGAGCGGAGGACGGGGAGACGGCACGCAAGGTCACGTACATCGCCCCGGCGGAGCGGCAACTGGCGCTGAGCGAGCTTGCGGCGGAGTGCCCGGGCATGACCCAAGACGAGTTGATCAAGCAGGCGTGCGAGTTCTTCGGATGGCGAAGGATGGGTGCGGACATCCGCACGTGTCTGGAGGCGGACATCGCAGAGCTGTACAGGCAGCGCAGGCTCGAGGGTGGGCCGGGGCGCATCAACGCGGTGAGCTGACGATCACCCGGAGGGCGGGGCGGGCGCGGGGGGAGCGGGGAATCACGGCTTCCCGTTCCTGCCCGCGCCGCTCCCTCACTGCTCGTCGTCGAGTTCCAGATCGAGCAGCAGATAGCTGTGGTGTTCGCGGCCCAGTGGCGACCGGGCGGTGGTGACCAGGACCTTCGTCCGTACCGTGCGGTTGGCGTAGGCGCTCAGGAGCGCGGTCACCTCACGGTCGGCGCGGACGGTGACGACTCCGCGGTCCGCGACTTCGATCTCCACGGTCCCGCGGACCTTGCTGCCGCCCACCACGGTGCCGAGGAGTGTGTCTTCGAGATCTTCGAAGACGGCTGCGCGCAGCGTCTGCCGACAGCGTTGCGCGCCATCACTGCTCAGGGTCGACGTCCGCAGGCCCGCGTGGGGCGACTGCCAGGTGAGCCTGACTCTGGCGTCCGCATCGGCAACCACGCCGGACAGCAGCGACAGGTGCCCGGAGGCCCGACGCCCCAGCGGAAGTGCGGCGGCAAGGATCGCGTCCTCGGCGCCTGCCCCGGATTCCGCCTTGTCGGTCAGGTCCAGGATCGTTGACATGGCGCGGTCGAGCAGGGACTCCATCGTGCCGACATCGTGGAGTTCCTGCTGGGCTTCCGGCGGGGCTTCCTCCAGAAACATTCCGTAGGACGAGGGGAAGACAGCCGAGGAGTACAGCTTCGTGGCGCGCTGGATCTCCTTGGGGACCGGGCCGGAATCATGAGTCGGGCGCTGATCGTCCAGAGCGTGTGCGACGGACGTGACGGCCGTCTGTAGAGCCGTGAGCCACCCACCGAGAACGGACGACTCGATCCGATGATCACGTACGGGTGGGCCGTCGAGCGCGAGGCAGAGCGAACGGCGCAGTGCGTCCTGCTGCCCCTGGTCGCCGAGTGGTCGCCCGTGCGCCATGGCATTCCGTAGACGCCGGTGCTGGGCGGTCGCGAGCTCGCCCAGGGAGTGGACGGGTGCGTTGCCCGGAGCCTTTGACCGGTTGGCTTGCAGCCATGCGAGCAGCGCTTGCCTGTCTGAGGGGTCGGGCAGGTTCTGCGGGGCGTTCACAGCAGTACCTCCACGTATCCGCGCCGACTGTCGGTTTGAGTGTTACCCAGTGTCGCTCGGCAACGCTGCCAGATCTCGTCGTAGAGCCCCAGCTGATAGAACACTTCCCGGTCTCCTGGTGCCATGGCTCCGGTCACACCGAGATCTCGGAAACGGGCGGTTTCCGGCAGTCGCAGGATGTACGCGTCCACGCGCATGCCCTGACCGACACACCAATCGCGCGTCCCCAGGTTGTCCAGATACTCGGCGACGTCGCCGTCCGATTCATGCGCATCGTAGACATCGTGCGGGATCAGATAGGTGACATCCACATCGCTGGGGTCGATCTTCCCGCTGACGAAGCTGCCGGCCAGCCACATCCGGCTCACTGCTCCGAGCACGGCCTCCACTGCTGTGAAGTGGTATTTCCATTCCTCGAAGATCTCCGTGCGGGTGGTTGAGCCGGCAAATCGCTCGTCCTTCACCAGCTCCGTCTCCACGTCCGCCCAGGACAGAGGGAAGCGCCCTGGCGGCAACGTGTCCGTGGCCGGGAGGAAGGGCGGGAGGGGAGGCATGAGGCTCCTTTGCGGGTGATCGTGCGAGCACGATAAGTCAGGAGACGGGGGTCATGGGGCCGCTTGGGATTCTTCCGCCGATGGGGTGACAGAAGCCGTGCTGTCCGATCCGGCCGAAGCGTCCGGAGATGGGGGCTGAACTGGCAGGATGGATGAGCCGCAGGCACGGGATGGTTTGGGTTACGGAAAGAGGGGCGCCCCGGTGGACAAGGCCGCACTGCTGAAGGATCTGCGCAAGCAGGTCACCTCGCTGGAGGACGACCTCCGGGCTCGCACGGAGTCGGTGGACGAGTACCGCACGGAGCTTGAGCGCGAGTACGCGGCGGCCCGCGAGGCGAGCCGTACGGCGGCGACCTACGGGGCCTGGCGGGACGAGCGCGTGACGCAGGCGGCGGCGGCCTGGGTACTGGCCACGGTGTTCGTGCGGTTCTGCGAGGACAACGGCCTGGTCGACGACCCCTTCGTTGCGGGCCCGGGGGAGCGGCTCGCGGACGCGGAGGACCGGCAGGCGGCGTTCTTCCGGGAGAAGCCGGAGCTGAACGACGGGGACTGGCTGGTGGCGGGCTTCGATCACCTGTCGGGGGCGCACAAGGCGGTCGCGGGGCTTTTCGACCGGGGCCACAACGCGCTGTGGGAGCTGAGTCCGTCGTACGAGGCGGCGACGCGGCTGCTGGGGTTCTGGCGTGAGCGGGGTGCGGACGGCGAGATCATCTACGACTTCACGGACGGGGAGCTGGACACCCGTTTCCTGGGCGACCTCTACCAGGACCTGAGCGAGCACGCGCGGAAGACGTACGCGCTGTTGCAGACGCCCGAGTTCGTGGAGGAGTTCATTCTCGACCTGACGCTGGAGCCTGCGGTCGAGGAGTTCGGCCTGGACCCCGTGTGGAAGCACAAGCCGGCGGGCTGGCAGGGCGACGAGGCGGTTGTACGGGGCCTGCGGTGCATCGACCCGGCGTGCGGCTCCGGTCACTTCCTGCTCGGCATGTTCGAGCGGCTGCTGAAGAAGTGGCGGGAGGCGGAGCCGGGCACGGCGGACTGGGAGCTGGTGCGGCGGTCGCTGGAGTCGGTGCACGGCTGCGACAAGAACCCGTTCGCCGTGGCGATCGCCCGGTTCCGGATGCTGGTGGCGGTGCTCAAGGCGTGCGGGGAGCGGCGGCTGGCAGTGGCTCCGGAGTTCCCGATCAATGTGGCGGTGGGGGACTCGCTGCTGCATGGGCGAGGGGCGGAGACAATTACGGAGACGCTGGACTCGGCCATGGAGGGCGGGGAGCGGGCGTTCGCGTTTCGGACCGAAGATGTGTGGGAGTTCGCGGATCGGGTGGATCTGCTGGGGCGGGGGAGTTACCACGTGGTCGTGGGGAATCCGCCGTACATCACGGTCAAGGACAAGCAGGAGAACGAGAATTATCGGAAGGCATACGACGCGTGTGCGGGGAAATACGCGTTGTCGGTCCCGTTTGCACAGCGGATTTTTGAGCTGGCTGTGCGGGCAGGAGGTGATCGGCGTGACGGGGGGTTCACGGGCCATATCACGGCCAACTCTTTCATGAAGAGAGAATTCGGAAAGAAACTGATCGAGGAATTCTTCGGCAAGGTCGACCTGACGCATGTGATTGATACGTCGGGGGCGTTCATTCCAGGACATAAGACGCCAACGGTGATCACTGCGGGGCGGAACCAAGTGTCGCGACAGGCGGAGCCGATTCGAGTGGTGCTGGGTATTCGGGGGGAGCCGAGCCACCTGGAGGATGCGGCGCAAGGGCGGGTATGGTCGGCGATCACGGATCAAGTAGGGAGGCCGGGAAGCGAGTCAGATTGGGTTACTGCGGAAGACGCGGAACGGGGGGCATACACCCAACATCCGTGGTCACTGAGTGGTGGTGGAGCAGGCGACCTTTTCCAGCGCGTAGATGGGAAAACGGCTACGCGGCTCGGGGGCCGGGTAAAGCGCATCGGCTTCTACGGCGTGATGGGTGCCGATGAGGCCATGACAGCCACGGCTCGTGCATTTGATCGTGACTGTACCGAGCCTTCGTATCACCTGCCGTTGACGATTGGTGATGAGGTTCGCGAGTGGGGTGTCTCAGCGGCCGAGCACGCGTTTCATCCGTATGACTCGGCGCATGTGATCGTGAATCTTGAAGAGATTCCGAAGCATGCGCGGCGGCTCTGGCCTTTCCGTACTGAGCTTGGTAACCGGGCGACGTTTTCCAGAGGAACGTACTTCAGTGACGGGCGCCCCTGGTATGAATGGCATCAGCTGCCCAAGGATGATGGTACGCATTCCTGGGCAGTGTCGTTTGCGGAGGTGGCAACACACAATCACTTCGTATTGGAACGAGGAGGCAAGGCATTCAGGCAGACCGCGCCTGTGATCAAGCTTCCGGAGGGGGCCACCGAGGAGCATCACGTGGAGTTGCTCGGGGTGCTTAATTCATCCACTGCCTGCTTCTGGCTCAAACAGGTGTGTTTCTGTAAGGGGAACGCGACTGCATCAAGCGGCATGGCGGACCAGCCGTGGTCGTGGAACTATCAGTTCAGCAGCACTAAGGTTGCTGACTTTCCGCTGCCAGCGCAGCTGCCTTTTGAGCTTGGACAGCGTCTCGAGTCGCTTGGTCGGGAAGCGGGTCAGTGCGATCCCACGGCCATGGACCATGCACCCTCACGTGCCAACTTGGCCAAAGCACGCATCGATCACACCTCTGTCCGCGCCAAAATGATTGCCCTCCAAGAGGAGTTGGACTGGACGGTCTACGGCTCGTACCACCTCCTCACCGGGGACGAGGTGGCCTGTACAACGCTGCCCACACTTGCCGAAGTGCCCGGGATCGTCCTCGGGGAGCGGGCATTCGAGATCGTGCTGGCGCGGAAGGTCGCCGCAGGTGCAGCTGAAACCGCTTGGTTTGATAGGCACGGGGCTACCCTAGTCACCGAGATTCCCACGCACTGGCCAGACGAGTACAAGGCCGTCGTCCAAGCTCGCATCGACATCATCACCTCGCGCGAGGACATTGCTCTGATCGAGCGCCCCGAATGTAAGCGGCGCTGGGCCTCGGAGGCGTGGGCGAAGAAGGAGAAGAGAGCCCTCCGTGTCTGGCTGCTCGACCGATGTGAGGACGAGGATCTCTGGTTCGGGCTCCGGGACGGCTTTCGGGTGCCCCGCACTCTGACCGTCTCCCAACTGGCTGACGCTCTGAGGCAGGATGCCGACGTTCAGGCGGTCGCCGAGCTTTACGCCACGGATCACATGGGCAAGCGCGACGCGAGCCTGGCGACGGTGCTTGCGGACGTCATCGCCGTCGAGCACGTTCCACACCTTGCCTCCCTGCGTTACAAGGACTCGGGTCTGCGTAAGCGCGAGCAATGGGAGCAGGTGTGGAACCAGCAGAGGGAGGAGGACCAGACGGGGAAGCGGCACGATATCCCCGTACCTCCGAAGTACGCATCCGCCGACTTCCTCAAGACGTCCTACTGGTCGCGTCGAGGCAAGTTGGATGTGCCCAAGGAGCGGTTCATCTCCTACCCCGACGCGTCGCCCGACTCGGACCCGACGCTGCTCCTAGGCTGGGCCGGCTGGGATCACAAGGATCAGGTGCAGGCCCTGATCAACGTGATCAATGACCGTACTGAGCAAGCTGGTTGGGAGACGTCTCGACTGACCCCGCTCATTGCGGGCATTCAGGAGCTGATGCCGTGGGTGCGCCAGTGGCATGGAGAGTACGACGAAGGGTGGGATGGCACGCCCGCTGAGGAGTACCAGACGTACTTGGACGAGCAGCGCGCCAAACACGGGCTCTCGGCCGAGGACCTCATGGCCTGGCGTCCGGAGAAGAAATCGCGCGGTCAGGCGAAGAAGGCTGACTGACTCGCCTCGATCAAGAGGGTGCCCCGCCACCGAAATGCCTCGATGGCGGGGCACCGTCGTCCACGCGCAGTCAGGTCTGCGTGGCGAACTCCACGAAGGCCGCCCAGCCTCCAGAGGTGACAGAAAGGATCGGTCCCGTCTTATCCTTCGAGTCGCGGACATGGACGGTGCCGGGCCAGGCCGCGACCTCGACACATTCGCCGCCCTCGGCTCCGCTGTAGCTGCTCTTGTACCAAGCCAGCTCCGCAGCTGCCGTACTGGTCTCCGCGATCTTCATAGCTCTCCCAGCAACTTCTCGACAAAGGCAAGCGACTCCCGGGGCGTGAGAGCCTGCGCTCGGATGATCCCATAGCGGGCGGCGAGGGAGCGGGCCTCTTCGGGATCCGTCACGAAGGTGCTGCGTCCTTGAACTTCCAAGTACGCAACCTGCTCACCACCCTTGCGTGAGATCAGGGTGAACGGTCCGTCGACTCCCGCGTTGTCCTCTCGGTCGAGCGGCATGACCTGAATCTCTACGTTGCGCTTCTCGCCGATGAGGAGCAACTGCTCCAACTGGCCACGGATGACGCTCTTACCCCCGAAGGGGCGGCGGAGCACCGCTTCCTCGATGGCGAAGCTCATGAGCGGGGCCGGCCACCGGCTGAAGATTTCCTGCCGTGCAAGGCGTCCAACCACACGTTGCTCGATGGTCTCGTCGCTCAGGAGCGGCCGTCGCCTGGTGAGCAAAGCACGTGTGTACTCCTCTGTTTGCAGCAGGCCGGGCACGGCCTGGACGGCGTACAAATGCAGCTCAACCGCCTCCGCCTCCAACCGCGCCGCATCCCGGAAGAACGCCGGATACTGAGCCCGAGCCACTTCCTCCTTACTGGCCCGCAACACCCCGCCCGCGTTCAGCAGTTCGTCCGACTGGTCGATGAACCTTGGAGGCGGGATCCGGCGCCCCTGCTCGAACGAGGCGATCGTCGAAGCCGAGTACCCCGTCATCGCCCCGAACTCCGCTCGCTCCAGCCCGGCCCGCACCCGGAACAGTTTCAACTGATGGCCGAACACATGCAGAATGCCCGACCCGACCTCGTACTCATGCTCCGGCTGCTGTCGCTGATCGTCCACGTCCCACGCCTCCCGATACCGTCCCGCGTCGCCCCGCCTGCCCCGAACCGTCCCCACCTGCGGATCGGCCAACGCGTCTCCCTGGAGCCGGTAACGCCCCGCTCCGCGTACAGCCCCCGCGCCGACGCGTACAACACAGACCCGTCGGCGCATCTCTCCTGGTCAACGGTATGCACGCGCCGAGATCGTTTACTGCCTGAACCCAGCAGTTCCCCCAGAAGTGCGCAGCGAGGAACGTGAGGTGCGTATCGCCCAGCTTGTTCCTGGACAAGCACGTGATCCAGGCCCTCAGAGCCAATGTGGCTTCACGTTCCCGGCAGGGTTGGCATGCCGGTGCTCTGCAGATCCAAGCGGCGTGTTCGGGCTCGTCCCTGATCGCTCAGGTGGTCTTGGCGATGTTGTCCGCTCCGAGCAGCCGCAGCCTGCCGATGGTCACGTTCCGCGAAGCGGCCAGAGCCCGCGGAGCGCTGCCGGTGCGGACAGTGGAGGCGTCCTCGGCGAACACCACATCGCCCTACGCGGGCAGCGCAGGGAACACGACCACCGAGCCGTCCTTGTCACGGGCGATATCAATCGCCACGTCTGTTGCCCGGCTGTCGACCATGGCGCCGTCGCCCAGCTTGTGAATCCGGTGTGTCGCGCGCATCAGGCGATCGACCTCACCGGTCGTGAAGACGGGCCGCAGACTCTGCGGGCGGGCCAGCTCCAGCGCAGACAGGCGTGCCAGGACACCGGCGATGCTCGACTGCAGTGTGTCGAGGCGCTGATGGTCCGCCTTGAGTGTGCGTGCGAAGTTCTCGAACAAGTTGGCAGGGTCGCTCTGAGCGTGCTCGACGGCCTGCAGGACGATGACCCGCTGCTTCAGCGCGATGGCCAGGGCGGCGAGTTCGAGGTGGGCGCGGAACGTGCCGCCCTGGTCGTCGAGGCCGGGGAACGACTTGGCCAGCGTGCCGATCTCGACGGCCTCGCCGTCGGGCAGCTTATCGAGTGCGCTCTGCCACCGGGCGAGGCGGCGATCAGCTTTGCCCAGCGCCGTGTTGATGGCGTGCACTGCCGAGTCCAGTCCCAGCGAGGCGCCGAGCTTGCCCTGGTCGAGCAGAATGGCGGTGGCCTTGTCGATGGCATCGCGGCAGCCGTCGAGTTCGCTGTGCTCGTCCTCGAGCTTCTGTTCGTGCAGTTGCTCCAGCAGTTCCGTGATGTGCTCGATAGCCTGCTGGCGCTTGTAGTCGGCGTGTGCGCTCACCCCTACCGCAACGGCCATGAGCACGAGCGGCGCGGCCACGGTGAGCGCCGCGCTGCCGGTGGCCGCGACGCCGGCCGTTGCACCGGCTCCACCGACTGCCCCTGCTGTTGCCACTTTACCGACCGGCACGAACGTCGCACCGGCCGCGATTCTGCCTGTCGAGTCCATGAGTGCACCGTGGATGCCACCGGCCACCGCTTTCGACCGCATCGAGCAAACGATGCCCTGACCGACCTGGGCGGCAACCTTCGCCGGAACCACCATGCGAAACAGGCCTTCGCCGGCAGCGGTCGCCGTCGCCGCCACAGAGGAACTGCGCGCTGACTGCGTGATGAGCTGTGACAGGTGCTGCGCCAAGGGGCTCACGGCATCGAGGGGGATACCTCGGCTGCGATCGAGCTTGTCGGGCAGCGGATGTACCTCAAGTGTGGCGATCGGTGTATCGGCCAGACCGGCCAGCACGCCGCGCAGTTCAGCCAAGCGTTCAGCCGTCATCGGCCCGTCTCCGGCCACTGTGGGCACCTGGACGTCGCCGGTCGCCAGCGTCCACACCGGAACGATCGCCTTGCGGTAATTAATCATCGTCTCCCCCTCGTTTCCCCACAACAGCCTACGGCTGACGTGGGACAGGAACGGCACAAACCTCGTGCCTGTCACCTGCGGGCGCCGCATCCCGGTGAACTGACGATCTGACGCCTTCCCGGAGCTTGCAGCCGTTCTGATCCAGAGCCCGTTGCCCCGAAAATGAGTGGGCTCGAGGAGGCGAAGCAATGCTTGGTCAAGCTCCGTCCCTGACGAGTGCCCGCCTCCCGTCGCCGCCGACGGCACAGCGGGCGCCGACCCGAGGTCGCATATTCGCCAATGCCCTCTGCGCACAGCGCGCGGAGCTGTCTAGGGTGATCGTTCCTGGCGGACCGGAACGAGGGGGCGGGCCGTATGGCGGCGAGCAGTGAGCGGCGGCGCAGGGCGGAGATCGTGCACTACTGGCGGGCAGTGGAGATGTTCAGCCCGCAGAAGGTGGAGAAGGCTTCGCCGCCGAGAGGCATGTACCCCGTGGAGTCCGGGCGCCCTCTACCGTGGGAAGAGGGGCATCCCGTACGGCGGCGGAGCCCGGGCCGGAACATGGTCAGGCAGCACACCGTCTACTGCGGCGTGTACCCGGTCGCATCCGTCCGCGATGTCCTGCTCGATGTCTTCGGTGGCAGCGAGGAGGACCACGACGGTCGCGTGGACGGTGACAGTGCCCTGCTGGCCTTCGAGGTCACGGACGAGGGGCTACTGGTCCAGGATTCCATCACCTTCTCCGCGTGCGCCTGGGCGACGGGGCGCAGCCGTAAGCCTGGCCCCGGAGCCCAAGGCTGGCTCGACGGCTTCGAGACGGAGGCCGACGCGTGCGAAGGCGTCGTGCTGGGCGTCGGAGACGGCAAGGTGGCGATCGCGGACACGGCGGCAGGGCGGCGGCAGCGACCCTTCGCAGGGTTGCTGTGCGAGATCACGGTCGGCGCGGTTGGCGGTGCCCTGAACGCCGCGCTCGGACCGGTGCTCGGCGACCTGGCGGTCGGTGCTGTCACTGGTGCCGTCGAGGCCGTGGCCAACGGCGGCGCCAGACGTTCTGCCAGGCGCCAGGACGAGGGTTCGTTGGACGAAAGCCCGTTGGACGAAAGCCCGTTGGACGAGGGCGCAGCCGATGCCGCGGACGACGACGAAGGCCCGCCCCGACTCGGCGAGAAGCCTCTGACCGTACGGGACCTGTCGGCCGTCACCCGCTGGGTCGCAGAGCAGTTCGGCGTGACCGACGACCTGCGGCCGGAGACGATTCGGGTCCAGTGCAAGTCCGTATCCCGGCGGAAGGCCGGCCGGTCGGGCGGGTCTGACTTCCTGAACAGCTTCATCGCGGCGGACCTCGACCTCGTCGCGGGCAGCCTCGGCAAGGATGAGCCGGGGCCTGCGCTGCGGGACTATCTGACCGACTCGACCGCGCTGCGCGGCCGTGCGCGCGTCGACCTCAAGCACGAGCCCGGAGCGGTACTCGACGGCGTGCAGCCGGCCGATTTCCCACTCGGGCGATGGCCGGCGAAGACGGAGCACCCGCTGGTGCTGAGCCAGCAGTTCGCAGTGAACCGGATCGTGGAGCAACTCGCCGACACCGACGGCCTGTACGCGGTGAACGGTCCGCCCGGTACGGGCAAGACCACACAGCTCCGAGACCTCATCGCCTCTGTGCTGGTCATGAGGGCGGAGAAGCTGTCCGAACTTCGGCGGCCCGAAGACGCGTTCACCGGCCAGCCGCACCGCTGGAGCACCGGCACCTACCAGCGGTCCGTTGCCTCGCTCAAGCCGGTGCTGACAGGTTTCGAGATGGTGATCGCGTCGGCCAACAACGGTGCCGTCGAGAACGTCTCCAACGAGATCCCGGCACTCGAATCCGTTGCGGCAGAGTGGCGGGAGGCGGCGTCCTTCTTCCCGGAACAGGGTCGCCTTCTTCTCGAGGGCGCACCGTCTTGGGGAACCCTCGCAGCAAAGCTAGGCAACAAAGGGAACCGTTCGGATTTCCGCAACAAGTACTGGTTCGGCCCGCCGCGCGAGGAGCGGGCCGAGCGTGGCGAAGGCATGCGGGACGTCCTGAAGGCGGCTGCTTCGCGCGGTTTCGACCTGATGTGGTGGCGGGACTCCGTCATTCGTTTCCGGGATGCACGGCAGACGGTCCAGACCCTGCGGGACCAGCGGCAGCGAGCGTATGAGGCACTCCTGGACTTCAGCGGTTCGGACGCGGCCGTCACCACAGCGCAGCAGGCGGTTCGCAGCGCTCAGAGGGACGTGGACGCACTTCGACAGCCGGCTGTGGACGCTCGTGCGGCTCGCGGCAGGGCGCAGAGGGACCTTGCGGGCCCTGCCGGCCGGAGGACGGAGCACCGTCGGCACCGTCCCGGCCTGACCGCAGGCATCTTCACCCTCGGCGCGGCGCAGCGCGACTGGCAGACGGAGGACCAACTGCTGGCCGCAGCGGAGCAGACAGCTCGGGCCGCGTACGAGGCACACACGCAGGCGGCCGCCGCGTACGACCGGGCCGAAGCTGCCCACAGGGGTGTCCTCGATGAAGCCAGGCGGGGGCTCCAAGCGGCGGAAGGGCACCACGCACAACTCCGGGCCACCTTGGGGACAGCCCTCGAACGCTGGGACACTTTCATTCCGGGCCAAGAAGAGCGCGGCGAGCGGACAGAGGAGGACGCCAGAGAGCTCTCCTCGCCCTGGTCCGATCCGGAGTTCACCCGAGCCCGCACCCGGCTTTTTCTCGCCGCGATGGATCTGCACCGTGCGTTCATCGAAGGTGCGGCCGACAGGATGCGCAAGAACTTGGACGCCGCGATGGACGTCCTCTGTGGCGACGCTCCCAAGACCCTGAAGCCGGAGGTGGTGCTGGCGGCCTGGCAGAGCCTCTTCCTCGCTCTGCCCGTCGTCTCCACCACGTTCGCCTCACTGGACCGGATGTTCACCGGTCTGGGGCCCCGGTCACTGGGCTGGATGCTGATCGACGAGGCCGGCCAGGCGACCGCCCAGATGCCGGTGGGTGCTTTGTGGCGGGCGCGCAGGGGCGTCATCGTGGGCGATCCGCTGCAACTGGAGCCAGTCGTCACGCTGCCGCACACGGGGCAGCAGGCACTCCGTCGCACCTTCGGTGTGGCCGAGGAGTGGGAACCGTCCCGCACCTCGGCACAGCGCGTCGCGGACCGGTTGAACACCTACGGCACCTGGCTGCCCGCGCCCGACGGCTCGGAGGATGACCGGGTGTGGGTGGGGTCGCCTCTGCGCGTGCACCGACGCTGCGACGACCCGATGTTCACGATCAGCAACGAGATCGCCTACGACGGGCTCATGGTGCACGGGGTGCACCGGGACGACGACTACGCCGTGGCCCGGCGTGGCGTGTGGTGGCCCGTGAACGGCGGGCGCGCATCGCAGGGAAAGTGGTCGCCGGAGGAGGGAGATTGCGCGAACGTCATCGTGCACCGGCTGGTCGATCAGGGCCTCGACCCGGAGCGCGAACTCTTCGTCATCAGCCCGTTCCGGGATGTCGTGGCCGGACTCCGTCGCAGCCTGTGCCAGGTCGTTCCGCGCGACAGGGTGGGCACTGTGCATACGACCCAGGGGAAGGAAGCCGATGTAGTGCTGCTGGTTCTCGGCGCGGGTGGGGAGAAGGCAGGCCCGCGCGTCTGGGCTGCCTCCGCACCGAACCTGCTGAACGTCGCGGTGAGCCGTGCGCGTCGGCGGCTGTTCGTCGTGGGCGACCACGACGCATGGCGCGGACACCAGCACTTCGACGTACTCGCACGTCAGCTGCCGTGCATGTCGGAGGCCGAGCAGGCGGCCATGCGGGATCTCGCCCCCGCGGTGCTTGGTGAAGGGTGCCGCTGCCGATAGGTAAGGGCGTAGCCCGTGTACAGCCCGAGCGCTCATGCGTACAGCCCGTTCTCGTCCACGCGTCTGCCCTGGTCAGCAGTGCGTCGTGGGCGAGAACGTCTTCGTCATGAGCCGAGTGACTACCCCAGCGGTGCCGGTCCAGCAACCGGTAGCACCAGTACGCGAATTCGCCATGCAATTCACCTCCACTCCACGCGGCGCCCGGCTCGCTCGGCGCCTTGTCTCGCACCGGCTCGATGAGTGGGGCCACCCCTACGACTCCACTCCCAACGAGACCCTCACCCTGATCGCCGCCGAGCTGGCAGCGAACGCCGTCCGTCACGGCCACGTGTCCGGACGCGACTTCCACGTGAGACTCACTGAGTGCGTATCCGATGCAACGACGGTTCTCCGCATCGAGGTTGCTGACACTCGCACTGAGAGGTGCCCTTCCGCTGAGACACCCAGCGCCCCGGCCACCGACGAGGAGACGGGTCGTGGCCTGTTTCTCGTCTCGCAGCTCGCGGACCGCTGGTGCGTGGCGCCGCGCGTCGGAGCCCCAGGCAAGAGCGTATGGGCGGAACTCGAACTCCATCACCGGTCAGCTGCAGGCGCTCGACCCGGCCTCCGTAACGACTACGTCCTCAAGCCGGACGGACAGTGACTGATCGCGTCGTGGGTCCCACAGCCATACGCGGTCCCCGGATGTCCCGAAGGTGAGCAGAGGGCGTGTGGTGGCGAGCGGGCCGTTGAAGACGGGGATCTCCTTGGACACGGGCTTGACACAAACGATTCGGCCCTGGACTCCGTAGTACGCCGCCGGGGTCTCGCCGGAAGCCGCAGCCGTGCGTGCTCGGTTTGCGGCCGCTTCAGTTGCGGCGAGTCCAGCGGTCAGGGAGATCCCGATGACGAAGAGGCTCATGAGCGGAACGCCGATCCGGACCATGCCCCGTGCGTGGACCCACTGGTGGTAGTGGCGCATCCATCCGGCCATTGCCACCACCACTACCGCGAGCCCGAGTGCGATTCCGATGGGCTTCAGCGAGGCCGCGTAGGACCAGTACACCGAGACCTGGATGGCGTCGGAGGGGACGCCGAACCCGGCTTTGAGGTACATCGTGTGCAGTAGGCCACCGAACCAGGGCAGGCTGAGGGCGAGCGCGGGGACGAGTGCCGGTACGGCCCAGTTTGCGTTGCGGCTGAACCAGGAGTGAACCAGGGCGTACCCCAGTCCGTAGAGGATCAGGGCACAGAGAGCCACCCCGAGCACCGCGAACGCCGTCATGCGTGCCACTTGCGCTGGAGGACCGGGCATGTTGAGGGCCAACGACAGGCCGGCCACGGTCATCGGGGCGACAACCGCAGTGCCCCAGACCAGGGTGACGGCAAGAGGCCGGTCCTCCCTCCGGTTGGTGATCTCATGGCCCATGGGCCACACAAGAGCGCACGCCACGAGCAGCGGCACCAGCACGAACAGGCCATGCGCGGCCGCAGCGGCGAACCCGCAGGCCAACGCCACGCCCAGGCCCGCTACCACGGGGCCTGCCAGGCGCCATGCCGACACCGGAGTCGGCGGTGGTGCGTCGGGGTCCCGGCCTTCCATGCCCATAGGGATGCGTAGTTGGAGACCTTGCGGGTCGTGCGGGCGCCCGGTGAGTGTTCCGCGCTCCAGACGCCGTTCGAGCGCTTCGACGGAAGGGCGGCCGGTCTGCTTGAGAATACGGACGGTGGAGATCACGCCGAGCGAGGTGCGCAGGGCTGCGACCCAGGCTCGAGGGCTTGGGGAATCCGAGGGGGCGGAGGTCTCCGGGAGTCGGCGGTGGGCGTGGAACACGGAACGGTAGTCGTGGGCCAGGTCGTGTTCGATGAGGAATGCATCCACCACCCATATGCCCGCCTGGTGGCGGCGAGCCAGGTTCTCGATCTCGGAAACTGCCGCCTGCACTGCGCCGAAGCGCGCACCGTGCAGCCGGACTTCGACCAGCCGCCCGACACGGCCCGGGCCGAGCGATGCCGAGGCGTCCGCGCTGTCGTTGCGGGGAAGCCATGGCCGTACCGACCACCCGCGCCCCTCCAGGAGCTGCGCCGCGAGACTCGTCTCGTCCGGGCTGTCGACGACCGCGACCAGAACCTCGATCCGGCGATTGAAGGGTTCGGCGGCAGACGGAGCCACCTCCGCAGGTCCGCCAGAACCGCCCGGATCACCGGAATCGGCGGACTCAGGTCGTTGACCCGGAACCGCCCTTCCGGCCTGTCGCCGGGTGGCCGTCCGCACCGTTCGTAACATGCTGCCCTCTCCGTTCCGTTGCTGCTCTCGCACGACATCAGCGCCCTTGCCCCGGGGCGTGCGTAGTTGGCCGAGATAGCTCTCTCGTATCACGGCCAAGCCTGGAACCATGCGCTCATTGCCCCCGGGGAGTATGAGCGGGGCCAACGAGGGGAAACACAGAGCACCATGGCGTTCAAGGATGATCCGGCGGAGAGCGCGAGCGGAACCGAGACCGGGACCGATGCCGGGAGCGGGCGCGGGCGCGGGATCTTCGACTGCGACGGAGCCCATCAGAGCCCTCGAAAGAACGACTACGAGCGGGTCTTCCAGAGCGGGATGGTCGTCCTCGACACCAATGTGCTGCTCAACCTCTACCGATCCAACGCCCGTACCCGGCAGGACACCCTGGCCGTGCTCACCAAGCTGCGGGACCGGCTCTGGGTGCCGCACCAGGTGCTCACCGAGTTCTGGCGCAACCGTGAACAGAAGTCCGTCCGCCACCACCACAGCACCAAGGCCAAGGAAACCTCGGCGGCTCTGGAGCGGGTGCGGCGGTCCGCGAGTGACGCCGTCGAGCGGTGGGTCAAGGACGTACGTCTCAAGCACGACGAAGGTGTCACTCAGCGGATCAACGAGAGTCTGTCAGCACTCACCGAGACCGTGGAGGAACTGCAGGGGATCATCGACGGTCAGGCCGAGCGCGATGCACTGGAGGGCACGGCCGAGACCCACAGCGACCCCGTGCTCGTAGAACTGGAGCCCCTCCTGTCGGGCCGCATCGGAGAGCCTCTGCCGACCGACGAGTACGACAAGGCTGTCCAGGCGGCTCAGAAACGCGCCGACGAGGAAATCCCGCCTGGTTACGAGGACTTCAAGACCAAGCCGGCCGAGCGGGCCGCCGGTGACTACCTGCTGTGGTTGCAGTTGCTGCAGGAGGCTCAGCGGCGCACCTGTGATGTGCTGCTGGTGACCGGGGACATCAAGAAGGACTGGTGGCAGCAGCGAGACGGTGATATCCCGGCGCGGCCAAGGGCCGAGCTGGCGGTGGAGCTGAGGGAGCAGGCAGGCGTCCGCCTCTACATGCTGACTCCGGCGGAGCTGCTCACCTGGGCCGAGCAGTTGCTCGACGGCCTCCACGTCGACAAGGACTCGGTGGACGACCTGGAGCAGCTGCGCGGAGCGGACCGGGACGACGACGAGTTGGAAGCGGGCTGGAGCAAGCAGTCGCTGGACGCCTTCATCGAGCAGCTTGTCCTGCGCTATCCGGCGCATGCCAAGGTGATCGTCGCCGCTGCTGCGAACGGAGGGTTCGTGGACAGGGACACGGTGTACGACCTCGCGGGCTACCCGCCGGACCGGCAGCTCAAGGGGTTCACCCGGCCGGTCAGCACCGTGGCACGCGAGCTTGAGGACCTGGGGGTGCTGAGCGGAGAGGAGCCGTTCCTCCTGCACACCATCTACGGATCAGTGACGGAACCGTCCTGGGCCACCGGATTCCGTATCCCGGACGAGACGATCCCATTGCTTCGTGAGTCCTTCGAGAACGGGCAACTCTGGCCGGTCTTCTCCAAGGGTGATGCTGAGTCCGCTGAGGAAGACAAGGCATCGGAGCGCGGCGAATCGTAGGCCATCGGCGCCGCTCTGCGGCCGGTTCGCGCCCTTGTCCCTGCCTTCTGCCCATGTCACACAGGTGGGGAGTGCCGGGCGACAGGGGAGAGCATGAACAGTGGCGCGGTGTGGAACGGCAAGGGGGCGAGTCCCTCTGCATGGGCTCAGAAGCGCTTCGGCACACAGGCCGACGGTCTCGTTGCGGGTGTACCGAAGCGACTGACGCGAGCACATCAGCGGGCGCGGGCCGTTCATGCCGAGGCGAATCTCAAGAAGCGCGGACCGTACGGACATGTCCTGGCCGAAGCGGTACGTGAGGAGCTGGCCGAGGAGGCTGTTGCGCTCGGCGGCACGGTCCGTGAGCTGCGAGGCTACGCCTACGCGGTGATCAATGGGCACGCCCTGTTTCCGTTCCGGTACGCCGACCGTGCGGTCCCACTCGATCGTGCGCGGTTGCGGGCCGATGTGTCGCCCCAGCGCAGGCGCATGCTGACCGCCCACGGGCCCGAGGCGCCGGAGGGCCTCTTCCCGCTGGACGACATTCTCACCACGGACGAGTACGTGGAACTCCACGAGGCTTTCGAAGAGCTCGGGCGCACCACGAAGCTCGTCTCCGTGTTCTTCACCTCCGCGTGTGAGGACGGTATTCACGCGATCCACTGGGGAGACGCGCACCTCGACGGAGACCGGACGTTCATCTGGTCGCACGTCGAGCCGCTGACCCCGGAGAGGAGGTGACTCGAAGAGCCTTTTGCTGATGTTTCCATCTCTTGGCTGGTATGCCGTGTGAGCTGGCAAGATAGGGGCGAGATGCGCGCAGCGCGGAATATGTGAACCGCCGAGTGAGGGAACGAGAGTCACCGATGCCCACGAATGAGCTCTTCCTGCGGGATGTCATCGACATCAAGGAAGACGTCCATGCCGGCGATTTCAAGGTGGAGCTCACCGGTGGCTTCACCGAGACCGATGCCCGGGTCGCCGAATACGTGGTCACCGACCAGCTCAAGGCGGCCTTCGGCAAGGCTCTCGGGATCGTGCGAGCCGCTGCTCGCGGTGGCAACTCGCACTCCGCCTACCTCCACGGCTCGTTCGGGTCGGGTAAGAGCCACTTCCTGACCGTGCTGCACGCCGTGCTCAACAACGTGCCGGCTGCCCGTGCCAAGCCGAAGCTCCAGGAGGTCATTGCCGAACACGACGACTGGCTGAGGGGCAAGCGGTTCCTGATGGTGCCGTACCACCTTGTCGGCTCGACCGACCTGGACTCGGCACTCCTTGGCGGGTACGTCGCCGAGGTGCGACGGCTCCACCCCGATGCGTCTGTCCCGCCCGTCTATCGAGCGGACTCCATGCTCGCCGACGCCGAGAGGTTTCGCAGGGCGATCGGTGACGCAGCTTTCGCGGAGTTGCTGCCTGTGACCGGTGGCGCGTCCGAAGTGGTCGAGGACGATCTGGATGTGATCGACGGTGCCACCACGCAGTGGACACCGGCCGAACTGCACCGGGCCTTCTCCGCGCTCGCCGGTGATCCTCTGCGGGATCGGCTGGTCTCCGCACTGCTGACCGGGCCGATGTCTTCGTACGCCGAGGGCGCCCGTGGCGATGCCCACGCGTTCCTGCCGCTGGAGAACGGTCTTGCTGTGATCAGCCGGCACGCCAAGTCGCTCGGCTACGACGGCATCATTCTCTTCCTTGATGAGCTGATCCTCTGGCTTCAGGCACACATGTCGAACCGCGAGAAGGTGAACTCAGAGGTCAGCAAATTGGTCAAGCTGATCGAGTCGGGGGACAGCGCGCGGCCGGTACCCATCGTTTCGCTCATCTCCCGACAGCGCGATCTTTCCCAGCTCGTCGGTGCCGATGTAGTGGGCGCTGATGTGAAAAATCTGGAGCAGCAGGTCGAGTACCTTGCTGGACGCTTCGACGTGATCAGCCTTGAAGACCGCAATCTGCCGGAGATCATCAAGGAGCGAATTCTCAAGCCCAAGGATCAGCTCGCCCGGGCCGCCCTCGATGACGCCTTCGCGACCATCGAGTCGAGCAACTCGCAGGTCAAGGATGTTCTGCTCGACGCCCACGGTGCGACACATGCTGATTGGTCAGATTTTCGCGCGGTATATCCCCTTTCGCCTGCATTGCTCAACGTTCTCGTGGCGCTCTCCGGCGCCCTGCAGCGCGAACGCACCGGTCTGAAGCTGCTGCAGGAGATGCTTCGGAGGCGGCGCGCGGATATCAAGCTGGGCGAACTGATTCCGCTCGGTGATCTGTGGGACGTGCTCTCGGACGGTACCGGGGAAGCCTTCACCGACCGGCTCAAGAACGAGGCCGAGGCCGCGCACACCTTCCACGCCAAGGTCCGGGCGCATCTCCTGGAGAAGTACGGCTCCGAGCAGAGCGAAAAGTTCATCGCCGACGACAGGTTCGTCAAGACCCTGCTTCTTGCCGCGCTCGCCCCCGATGTTCCGGCGCTCAAGAGGCTCACCGGCGGGCGGATCGCCGCGCTGAACCACGGCTCGATCCGCTCGCGTACGGTCGCCCCCGGCTCGCTCGTGGTGACCCGACTGCGGGAATTGCAGGCCGAGTTCGGTGAAATCCGTGCCGATGGCGACCAGGACCCCGTGTTCACCCTCCACCTCTCCGACCTGGACATTGAGCCGCTGCTCGACATGGTCGCCGACGAGGACAGGACCGGAGCCCGGCGTATCTGGGTCAAGGATCAGCTGTGGAAGGCGCTCGGACTCAAGGATTCCGGAGCCTTCGTGTGCGAGCACGAACTCGTGTGGCAGGGAACGAAGCGCACCGCCGAGTTCGTCTTCGAAAACGTCCGCGACACCGCGCAGCTGTCCGCCGACCAGTTCCGCCCAGGCGTGGACGGGCGGGTGCGGTTCATTCTGGACTACCCGTTCGACGACGGTCAGCATTACCCGAATGACGATGCGCAGCGCGTGGAGGCGCTTCGGTCCGAAGGGCTTATGGCTCCGACGCTGGTCTGGCTGCCCTCGTTCTTCTCCGAGCAGAAGAGCGCCCAGCTCGGACGGCTGATCAAGATCAACTATCTGTTGGAGCGGGACCGGCTCGACGACTACGCAGGCCACCTCCACTCCGACGACCGGGTGCGGGTGCGTCACCAGCTCGCCGCCCAGCGCGACACCCTCACATCGCAGCTCACCGCGACGCTCGCTCAGCTGTACGGCATCGCGAAGGTGGACGAGAACAGCGTCTCCGCGGAGGTGAGCGAGGGCAAGCACATCCTGTCCCTGCTGCCTGAGTACGCGAGGCCGCAACTGCAGGGCGGCAAGTCCTTCCAGGACAATCTGCAGCACCTGGCCGACGGTGTCTTTCGCGCTCTTTACCCCAAGCACCCCGACTTCAGCAGGACCGGAGACCGCAAGGCTGTCAGCCTCGGAGAGCTGAAGACGGCACTGACCTGGATCACCCGTGCCATGGACGACGGCGGCCGCCGCATCGAGGTCGACAGCCACCATCTCAAGATCGTCAAGCGAATCGTCGAACCGCTGGAACTCGGCCAGGTTCACGACGGCCCGCTGGTTCTGCGCAACGACTGGCGTGCGCGCATCAACCAGGCCGCCCACCAGCACCGCCCCGGGGTCGAGGACCTGACGGCCGAGGAGGTCCGTACCTGGATTGCTGAGGATCTCGGCTGGACCGGCCTCGACAAGAACACCAGCAGCCTGATCATCGCGACCTACGCACTGCTCGACGACCGTGCCTGGACCTACCACGGCAGCCCGCTGCCCCAGCCGCCCGAGCTGGAGCGCATCGGCGCCGGCTACGGGCTGCGAGCACAGCAGTTGCCGACCGATGAGGAATACGCGACCGCGAGGGTGCGGGCGGCAAAGCTCTTCGGCGTGCCCGTCCAGCCGACACTGTTCGCCCGGAATGTGAACAAGCTCTTCACTGGCGTCAGTGAGAAGGTCGCGGAGTACGAGCGGCCGGTCAATGCCCTGCGCACCTCGCTGAACAGGCATGCGGAGGCACTCGGTATGGACCGGGAGACGAGCGAAAGGCTGTCTTCCGGCAAGGATGCAGCGGACCTGCTGGCCCGCCTCGGGCGTCACCGGGACGCGACCGCGCTCGTACGGGAACTGGCAGGCGCCTCCCACGACACCGGTGACGCCGTGCTCGCCACCGCGCTCACCTCGGCACCCGACGTCCTTCAGGCGCTCGACGACGCGGACTGGGCGCTGCTGGAAGGCGTGCGGGGGTTCGCGGGGCGTCAGGACAGTGTGGGGGAACGGGCCGAACGGCTGATCGCGGAGATCGCGGACGCTGCCGCGACCACTGAATTCGAGCGCTCGCTGATCCCCGTACTCGAATCGATCCGGACTAAGGCCGTTGGCCTGGTCCAGGACGCGGCACGGCTGACACAGGTGGAGACCCCCGTCGCACCGCAACCGGTGGCGGTTCCCGAACCGCCCGCTGCCGACGACGTATCCCTCACCCGGCACGGCACGCCGTCCGTTCCCTCCATCAGCACCTCCGCAACCATGAACCCCGCGCAGCCGAGCACGGGCCGCTCCCGTACGGTCAGGCTCCAGCCCAGCCACGTCGAGAACTCGCTGAACAAGGCCATTGACAACCTCTGGGACGAGATCCTGGCCTACTCGGCCGCACACCCCGGCATGGCTGTGGAAATCACGTGGCAGGTCGTCCCTGCCGAGAACAGCACCGAGAGCTCCACGGAAGACGAGGCACAGTACTGATGGCCCTCCGGCCGCTCATCGACCGGCGGATCGTCGAAGCGCTCCTCGAGACCGAGCTGCGCCGTGCCGCGGACCGCAGACTCCTTCTCGTCAACGCACGGTACGACAGCACGGCTCCGACGGAGTTCGCTGCCCGGATCGACGGCAGGCAACGGCAGGTAAGGGTCACCGACCAGGACTCAGTGCTCGGGATCGTTGCCGCCTGGCAGGAGCTCCTAGACGGCTCCGACCGCGAGCAGCTGCTCGTCGTCACCAGCGACGTACCCGCGACCGTGCTGGGCTGGGACGTTCGCGCACACGCGGTGGGGCGCCGCAGCCTCGGTGTCGACCGGGCCGAGATCGTCAAGCAGCTGTTCGGTGCCGCTGACCTCGATCCCCGGATGATCAGGGAGACGTGGCTGCTCACCGCGCTGCTGGAGGCCGAACCGGTGGACGGCTGGCCGCGCAGCGGCTCGGTTCTCACCCGGGACGCCGCGGTGCGGGCGCTGGTCGGCGAGCGGCTGGGCCTCGGACGTGGTTCCGTCGGCCACCGCCTCGAACTGGACACAAATGCTCTTCTCGCCTGGTCGCGGACGACAGCCGGTCCTGCCCGGTTCCGGGAGTTGCCGCGGGCGGAACGCGACGGCCTGACCGCCTGGCTCACCGACACCGTCGGAGCAGCCGCACCCACTCTGCTCTCCCTGGTCGCCGACGGCCGGGGGCAGGACGCGATGGCACTCGGCGTGCTGGGCTCCGTACTAAGCGCACCGGAGGCCCCTGCCGGGACGAGCTTCGCGCTCGGGGGCCTCTTCGGCTCCACTCTGCGCTCGGTGGAGGACCTGCCGAAGTTCACCGCCACTGTGATCGGCACCCTCGCCCGCTGGATCACCGAGGCGGAGGTCAGCACCCCTGCGGGCGCCGAGGCACGGCAACGTGTGTACGCCGTGCTCGACCGGGCCGACGAACTCGCCTCCGAAGCAGGGCTGGGGCAGGCGCTGCGCGTCGACCCGCTGTTGCCGTCGGGCTTCAGGGCGCGGCTGCGGGATCTCGCCGCTGCCCTCCCGGATTCCCCCAAGACGGCCGAGGCCGCTCTGGACCACGTACTGGCACACCAGCTGGCACGACTGCACCCGGCGAGCTGCGAGGCGGCGCGGATGGCAGTGAGAGTGGTGCGGTGGCTCGACGGGCCGACCCCGACGGCCGAGTCCGTCGGCCAGGCCGTCGGTGAGCAGTTCGCCCAGTGGGGGTGGACCGACCGCGCCTTGCGCGTCCTGGCGGCCGGGGACCCCATGGGCGATCCGGTTGTGGGACAGGCGTACCACCTGCTCATCGGCAGTGCACGAGCACGGCGCAGCACCCTTGACGAGCAGTTCGCCACACGGCTCGCCGGCTGGACCCGCACCGCGTCGTCCCAGGCGCCTGGGGGAGCCCTCCTGATCGAGGAGGTACTCAAGACGCTGGCCGTGCCGTTGGCGTCGACAACGAGTCCGCTGGTGCTCGTGCTGGACGGTATGAGCGCCGCGATAGCGGCCCAGCTGGGCGACGAGATCGACCGCCGGGTATGGACCGAGATCGTGCCCGCACCGCAGACTGCTGCTCCTCCGCGACGCCAAGCCGCCGTTTCCATGCTGCCCTCCGTCACCACCATCAGTCGCGTATCCCTGCTCTCGGGGGCACCGGCGAACGGCAAACAGGCCGCGGAGATCACTGGGTTCGAGGCGTTCTGGAAGCGGCATCGGCGCGTCGGCAGGCTTTTCCACAAGGGGCAGATCGGCGGTGCCGAGGGGCATCGGCTGGCCCCCGAACTGCTGGTCGCGCTCGCCGGGGACGACGTCGTCGCCGTCGTACTCAACACCATTGACGACGCTCTCGACCACGGGCAGGAAGGCGAGCGCACCAGCTGGCGGCTGAGGGACATCAGCCACCTGCTGGATCTGCTCAACGCGGCGCGCGGATACGGCCGTCCCGTCATGCTCGTGTCCGACCACGGGCATGTGCTCGATCGTTCGCCGCAGGGGCAGGGGCCCCTGAAATCGCCCGGGGCGCAGAGCGCCCGCTGGCGTACCGGTGAGGCGGGCGAAGGCGAAATCGAGCTCAGCGGCCCGCGGGTGCGAGAAGGCGGCGGCACCATCATCGCGCCATGGCGCGAGGACATCCGATACACGCCACGCAAGGCCGGCTACCACGGCGGCGCAGCGCTCGCCGAGGTGACCGTGCCCGTGATCATGCTCGTACCGTCACAGGAACTGCTGCCGTCCGGCTGGGTGGTGCTGCCGAACGAGCAGACCGTGCCCGTCTGGTGGCGGGCCGGCGACGACGCCGCGACACCATCGGTGGAGGCAGGGGAGCAGACGGTCCGCAAGGCTCGGCGCCGAGTGGAAGCCCAGGCCGGCGAGGCGCTCTTCGCCGCTGATGAGGTGACCCCGGCGACGCTGACCCTCGGTGGAAAAGTCGTCGGCTCGCAGCGTTACAAGACCCAACGGAAATTCGTACGCCGCCCGCCGGACGGCAAGGCCGTAGTCGCCGTCATCGACGCGCTGGCCGACGCCGGTGGCAAGCTCACCCCGGACGCCGTGGCCGCAGCAGCAGCCGAGGCCACCGGTCGGTCGCAGCGGAACGCGGAAGTCTTCGTCACCGTGGTGCAGCGGCTCCTGAACATCGAGGGATACGGCGTGATCAACCTGGTGGACGCGGGGCGGACCGTGGAACTCAACATCCCGCTCCTTCAGGAGCAGTTCGGAACGGAGCAGCCATGACCGGTGCACCCGAGGTCAGCGCGGCACGCCGCCGCGAAGTGGTGGACGCCCTGCGCCGCGGAACCGTACCCCAGTCCGGGCTCGATCTCTTCGCAGTCGGCCTCGACTATTTCAGTGGGGCGCTGAACGACGACATCGCGACCGTCGCACGTGGTGGCTCCGCTTTTCACGCCATCCGTGGTGAGTACGGTTCCGGCAAGACCTTCTTCGCAAGGTGGCTCGCCGAGCGGGCCAAGCGCGCGGGCCTCGCCACCACCGAGGTTCAGATCTCCGAGACCGAGACACCATTGCACCGGCTGGAAACCGTCTACCGACGGCTCACCGAGCGACTCACCACAGCCACCCATCAGCCCAGTGCCCTGCGGGCCGTGATCGACTCGTGGTTCTACACGCTGGAGGAGGAAATCCTCGACGCGGGTGAAGTGGAGGACGACGACGAGAAGGCCCTCGGGACAGCCGTCGACGCGCTCATGGAGCAGCGCCTCGCCGAGGTGGCCCGCACTACTCCCGCCTTCGCCGCAGCCCTTCGCGGTTACCGCGAAGCGCGGGCTGCCGGGGACGCGGCTACGGCCGAGGCGCTCATCGCGTGGCTCGGTGGGCAGAAGTCGGTCGCATCCTCCGCGCGGCGTGCGGCCGGTGTGCGCGGCGATCTCGACCATTTCGGTGCACTGGGCTTCCTCCAAGGGCTCCTGACCGTGCTTCGGGACTGCGGCCACCCCGGACTGCTTGTGGTGCTCGACGAGATCGAGACCTTGCAGCGCGTCCGCGGAGACGTACGCGAGAAGGGCCTCAATGCCCTGCGACAACTGCTCGACGAGATCGACACGGGCCGCTTTCCCGGCCTCTTCCTGGTGATTACGGGAACACCCGCCTTCTACGACGGACAGCAGGGCGTGCAACGACTTCCCCCGCTTGCCCAGAGACTCGCCACCGACTTCACGACCGACCCGCGATTCGACTCACCGCGCGCCGTGCAACTGCGGCTGGCCGGATTCGATCTGCCGCGGCTCGGGGAACTGGGGAGGAACGTGCGCGACTTGTACGTGGGAGCGGCCCGGAACCCCGAGCGGATCGCGGCGCGCGTTGATGACACGTACATCAGTGAACTGGCCACCGCGGTGACGGGTGGCCTCGGGGGAAAGGTCGGCGTGGCACCGCGGCTCTTCCTACGCAAGATCGTCGCCGATGTGCTCGACCGGGTCGACGAGTTCGACGAGTTCGATCCTCGGCAGCACTATGCGCTCACCGTGTCCAGCGCCGAGCTGAACGAAGTGGAGCGCAACGCGGCGGCATCGAGTGCCGACGGCATCGAACTGGAACTGCCGTGAGCCCCCTCGATGATCTGGATCCGGTCCTTGTGCACCACATCGTCAACTCTCTCGGGTGGCGCGGACTGCGTCCCCTGCAGGAGGAGTCGATCGGGCCTGTCATGGCCGGGGAGGACGCCATTCTGCTGGCTCCCACAGCAGGAGGGAAGACCGAGGCAGCCGGTTTTCCTCTGCTGTCGAGGATGACGGCGGAACGCTGGTCGGGCACGTCGGTGCTGTATGTCTGTCCGCTCAAGGCCCTGCTCAACAACCTGCTGCCGCGACTCGAGACGTACACCGGCTGGCTCGGGCGTACTGCGGCTCTCTGGCACGGGGACGTGACCGCCGGCCGGCGGAAGAGGATCCTGGCCGACCGGCCGGACGTGCTGCTCACCACACCGGAATCTCTCGAAGCGATGCTGGTCAGCGCCAACGTCGACCACAGAGCATTCTTCTCGGGTCTGCAGACGATCGTCGTGGACGAAGTCCATGCGTTCGCCGGTGACGACCGCGGGTGGCACTTGCTGGCCGTGCTGGAGAGGCTTCAGAAGACGGTGGGCCGACCCGTGCAACGCATCGGGCTCTCCGCGACCGTGGGCAATCCTGCCGAGCTGCTCCACTGGCTCCAGGGGTCAGCCGCGGGCCGCCGTTCGGCCCGTGTGGTCGCGCCGCATCTCGACGAGCCGCAGCAGCAGGGTGCGCATGCGGTGCCGGGCGATATCGAACTCGATTACGTCGGGTCGGTCGAGAACGCGGCGACTGTGATCGCTGCACTTCATCGAGGTGAGAAACGCCTCGTGTTCTGCGAATCGCGCCGCCTGGTCGAAGAGCTGGGCGAAAAGCTTCGACTGAGAGGCGTCACCACGTTTCTTTCGCACGCGTCTCTGTCCGTGGACGAGAGGCGCCGTGCGGAGCAGGCATTTGCCGAGGCGCGCGACTGTGTCATCGTTTCGACCAGCACGTTGGAACTCGGCATCGACGTGGGTGACCTGGACCGAGTGATCCAGCTCGATGCCCCTATGACGGTGGCATCCTTCCTGCAGCGTCTCGGGCGCACCGGCCGCCGCGCGGGGACGAGGCGCAACTGTCTCTTTCTCGCGCTAACCGAGGGCGGACTTCTTGCCGCAGCCGCTCTGTTGCTCCAATGGAAACGCGGCTGGGTCGAGCCCGTCGTCGCACCCCCGGAGCCCCGCCACATCGTGGCGCAACAGCTCCTCGCGCTGTGTCTCCAGGAACACCAGGTGGGCGACAAGCTGTGGCAGGAGTGGTGGAACGGCTTCGGCCCCTTCGGGCAGCCGGCCGAGCCGATCGTGCGCCATCTCGTCGAAGAGGGATACCTGGACCAGGACGGCGGCATGCTCTTCATCGGTCCCGAGGCGGAACGACGCTTTGGGCACCGGCACTTCATGAACCTCACCGCCGTCTTCACCGCGCCGCCCCAGTTCACTGTTCTACAGGGCCGCAATGAAATCGGCAGAACCGATCCCGACCTGCTCACCGAGGAGATCGAAGGGCCGCGCAAGCTGCTCCTCGCAGGGCGGAGCTGGCTCGTGACGTACATCGACTGGCATCGCAAACGCTGCTTCGTCGAGCCGACCGACAGCGGAGGGAAAGCCAAGTGGAGCGGCCTCGGCTTCGAACGTGCCACTGCGTTCGAACTTATGCGAGCCATGCGTGAGGTGCTGCTCGGGGCCGACCCGGACGTAGCCCTTTCGAAGCGTGCCGTCACGGCGCTCGCCGAGGCGCGGGACCACTTCATGGATGTTGTGCACCCGGGCGGCACACTCATCACTCGTGCTTCCGGCGGGCAGGTGCGCTGGTGGACCTGGGCGGGTCACCGGGCCAATGCCACGCTCGCTGCGACGCTCGGCACCGTTGTTGCGCCCGCCCAGCGGGTGAACGACTGCTGGATTCGGCTACGGGAGGACGTGGACCGGCAGCACTGGAAGCAGGCCGTGGCCGATGTGTCGGACCAGCTCTGCCTGCCCGAGGTCGACGAACGGGCCGTAAAGGGGCTGAAGTTCGGTGATGCGCTGCCGCCTCGCCTTGCGCAGGCGACTCTGGCGACGAGGTTCTCCGACCTCGAGGGTGCACGGGCCGTCCTGGAAGAGCCGGTCAGATTTGTCACCCTGACACCTTC
This sequence comes from Streptomyces sp. NPDC055749, assembly GCF_053617235.1. NCBI lineage: Bacteria > Bacillati > Actinomycetota > Actinomycetes > Kitasatosporales > Streptomycetaceae > Streptomyces > Streptomyces sp. NPDC055749. Next base: position 124,710 of record NZ_JBSHFH010000012.1, read on the forward strand.
CTGACGTCACGCTCATCGGCGGATACGGTCCGCCCCCGGTACCTGTTCGGTACCGGGGGCGGACCACCGGGGCAGTCGTGCAAGCGAGAGGGTCAGCGCAGCTGCTCGTACGCCGGCAGGGTCAGGAAGTCCGCGTAGTCCTGGTCCAGGGAGACCTGGAGCAGGAGGTCGTGGGCCTGCTGCCACTTGCCCGCAGTGAACGTCTCCTCGCCGATCTCGGCGCGGATCGCGGTCAGTTCCTCGGCGGCGACCTTGCGGGCCAGGTCCGCCGTGGCGTGCTCGCCGTTCTCGAAGATCACGTCCGCGTTGATCCACTGCCAGATCTGCGAGCGCGAGATCTCGGCGGTGGCCGCGTCCTCCATCAGGTTGAAGATGGCGACGGCGCCCATGCCGCGCAGCCATGCCTCGATGTAGCGGATGCCGACGGCGACGGCGTTCTGCAGGCCCTCGTACGTGGGCTTGGCGTCCAGCGTGTCGATGGCGATCAGGTCGCCGGGCGCCACGGAGACGTCCTCGCGCAGGCGTTCCTTCTGGTTCGGCTTCTTGCCGAGGACCGCGTCGAAGGAGGCCATGGCGATCGGGACGAGGTCGGGGTGGGCGACCCAGGAGCCGTCGAAGCCGTCGGCCGCCTCGCGGTCCTTGTCCGCCTTGACCTTCTCGAAGGCGACCTTGTTGACCTCGGCGTCGCGGCGCGAGGGGATGAAGGCCGCCATGCCGCCGATCGCGTGGGCGCCGCGCTTGTGGCACGTGCGGACCAGGAGTTCGGTGTAGGCGCGCATGAACGGGGCCGTCATCGTGACGAGGTTGCGGTCGGGCAGTACGAACTTGGCGCCGCCGTCACGGAAGTTCTTGACGATGGAGAAGAGGTAGTCCCAGCGGCCCGCGTTCAGCCCGGAGGCGTGGTCGCGGAGCTCGTACAGGATCTCCTCCATCTCGTACGCCGCGGTGATCGTCTCGATCAGGACGGTCGCGCGGACCGTGCCCTGCGGGATGCCGACGTAGTCCTGGGCGAAGACGAAGATGTCGTTCCAGAGGCGGGCCTCCAGGTGCGACTCCGTCTTCGGGAGGTAGAAGTACGGGCCCTTGCCGAGCTCGATCAGGCGCTGGGCGTTGTGGAAGAAGTAGAGGCCGAAGTCGACCAGCGCGCCGGGCACCGGGGTGCCCTCGACCTGGAGGTGACGCTCGTTCAGGTGCCAGCCGCGGGGGCGCATGACGACCGTCGCGAGCTCGGCTGCGGGCTTGAGGGCGTAGGACTTGCCCGAGCCGGGGTCGGTGAAGTCGATCGTACGGTTGTAGGCGGCGGTCAGATTGAGCTGGCCGAGGATCACGTTCTCCCACGTGGGGGCGGACGCGTCCTCGAAGTCGGCGAGCCAGACCCTGGCGCCCGAGTTCAGGGCGTTGATGGTCATCTTGCGGTCGGTCGGACCGGTGATCTCCACCCGGCGGTCGTTGAGCGCGGCCGGGGCCGGCGCGACCTTCCAGGAGTCGTCCTCGCGGATCTGTGCGGTCTCCGGGAGGAAGTCGAGAGTGGAGGTGCGGGCGATCTCGGCACGGCGCTCGCCCCGGCGGGCGAGCAGCTCGTCACGGCGGGGCGTGAACTGCCGGTGCAGTTCGGCCACGAACGCGAGGGCCGCGGGGGTCAGGACCTCATCCTGCCGGGGCAGGGGCTCGGCATCGACAATGGCCAGCGTGGACGGCGCTGGTGCGGACATGAGCTGTCACTCCTTCAGCGGGCGGTGCGAGCGGCCTCTCACGGCCGCCGGGTCGCCAGAAATGGCACGGCGTGCCAGGGCTCCGAGATACGGCAATGGGCGCCGTCTGGGGTTCAGAGGGCTTCTGACCAGTGGATAGTAGTTTCCTCATGGTGGAAGTTCAATGGTTTGTTGATGTCGAGATTCTCCGGGTCGACAGATGTGGGCGGCTGCTGGCGCAGCGTGCCAGGGCCGCCACGGTCCGTTCGTCCGAGTCATTCGAGGTGCGTCAGATCCTCCACCGTGTCGATGTCGTACGCCTGAGCCACATCGGAACACTCGACGAGCGTGATCGCATCGCGATGCGCCCGCAGATACGTCCGCGCCCCCTGATCACCGACCGCGGCCCCCGCGATGTCCGCCCAGCGCTCGGCGCCGAACAGCACCGGATGGCCGCGTTCCCCGTCGTACGAGGCCGCGACGAGGCTCGACCGCGAGCGGTACGCCGACCGCACCCGGGACACCGCATCCGCCCCGATGCCCGGCTGGTCGACCAGGAGGACGAGCGCCGCGTCCGCGCCGGTGGCGGAGAGCGAATCGAGGCCGGCCCTGAGCGAGGAGCCCATGCCCTGTTCCCACCTCGGGTTGACGGTCACCGTGCACCCGGAGAGGTTGGACCGGGACCGCACCTCTTCGGCCGCCGCGCCAAGCACCACATGGACCGGGTCGCAGCCCCCGTCGCGCAGCACTCGTACGGCGTGCTCGACCAGTGGACGGCCGCGGTGTTCCAGGAGCGCCTTCGGCCGGCCGCCGAGCCGACGGCCGCCACCTGCGGCAAGCAGGAGACCGGCGATCACCGGGTTCTCTGATGGAGGAGACATGCGCCCTGGATACCACCGCGCCGTTCGCACAGGCGAAAGACACGTCACCCGCAGGGGTAACCATGAATTCTGTCCACGGAGTGGCGCACGCCACCTTCGATGGCGTTAACTTGCGGACAACCCCGGGCACTTGACCACGGTCCGGGGTCTGGTCGAAACACCGGCACAAAGGCGTGCGAGGGGGAGTGCTTTGTTGCGAAGCGTGGGGCAGAAGCGGGTGGCCGGAAGCGGTGAGGACCCGAGAGTGACGGAGTTGCGTACGGCCGTCTCCAGGCTCCGCCGTGAACTGGCCGGACATCCCGCGGAGTTCCCGGACCGCGGGATCGCCGAGGACGAGCTGGCGGCGCTGGACGCCATGGCGATCAGCGGTGCCCCGGAGATTCCCAGGCTGCGCCGCTCGCTGCTGCTGATCGCGGGGGCGATCGGCTCGGTCAGCGCACTGGCTCCCGGGCTCCGGGAGGTACGGATCGCGGTGGACCTGTTCGGGGAGCCGCCGCGCCGCTGAACCGCGTACAAGCCGCTGAACCGCGTACAAGCTGAACCACGTACAAGGGGGAGCGTCAGCGGCGGATCAGGCGCCGTGCCGTCGCCGTCGCGACCGCCGAGGTGCGCGAATCCACACCCAGCTTGGCGTAGATGTGCACCAGGTGGGACTTCACCGTCGCCTGGCTCAGGAACAGCCGCTTGCTGATCTGCTGGTTCGACAGGCCCTCTCCCACGAGCTGGAGCACTTCCAGCTCACGCTTGGTCAGTGCCTCCGAAGGCGTCCGCATCCGGTCCATCAGCCGGTGGGCGACCGCCGGGGCCAGCGCCGAGCGGCCGGCCGCCGCCGTACGGACCGCGGCGGCCAGTTCCTCCGGCGGCGCGTCCTTGAGCAGATAGCCGCTCGCGCCCGCCTCCACCGCCGCCAGGATGTCGGCGTCGGAGTCGTACGTGGTGAGGATCAGCACCCGGGGCGCGTCCGGTGCCGCGGTGATCGCGGCCGTCGCCTCCGAGCCGTGCATGCCCGCGCCGAACTGGAGGTCCATCAGGACCACGTCGAACGCGCCGGTCGCGGCAAGGGCCACGGCCTCCTCGGCGGTCGCCGCCTCCGCCGCGACCCGGAAATCCGGTTCCGTGTCGAGTACGGCGCGCAGCCCCGCCCGTACGACCGGATGGTCGTCGGCCAGCAACAGGCTGATCGGCGTGTTCACGCGGCGTCCTCCGTGGGGTGCGGGAGCGGCATGGTCACCGCGACCGCGGTGCCCTGGCCCGGGGCGGACTCGACACTCAGGGTGCCGCCCAGCGAACGGGCCCTGGACCGCATCGCGGGCAGTCCGAAACCACCGTTGCCGGAGGCCGGGCCGGACCGGGCGCCCGGTTCGAAGCCGCAGCCGTCGTCCACGACGTCCAGCGACACCGAGGTGTCCATGAAGCTGAGGGTGATCTCCGCCCGCCCCGCCCCGGCGTGCTGCACGGCGTTGGCCAGCGCCGACTGTGCGGTACGGAGCAACGCCACCTCGTACGGAGTGGGCAGCTCCACCGGGGTGCCGCTGACCGCGAACTGCACGGTGAGGGCGGGGGACGTGGTGCGGGCGCGGAGGCGTTCCAGAGCGGCGGCCAGCGAGCCGTGCTCCAGGTCGGGCGGGGTCAGGGCGCGTACGAAACGGCGGGCCTCGGCCAGATTGTCCTGGGCGGCCTCGCGGGCCTGGCGGACATGGGCGGTGGCGGTGCCGTCGGCGGGCAGCGAGCGCTCGGCCGCCCGCAGCAGCAGCTGAATGCTGGAGAGGCCCTGCGCCAGGGTGTCGTGGATCTCGCGGGCCAGCCGTTCCCTTTCGGCGAGCGTCCCAGCGGTGCGTTCCGCGACGGCCAGTTCCTCCCGGGTGGCGACCAGTTCCTCGATCAGCTCGCGGCGCCGCTCGCTCTCCCGGAACAGCGCGTCGTACCCGAGCACCGTCGCCACCGCCACGGCCGCGCCGAGCAGCGGACCGATGAACGTGCCGGGCGTGACCTCCTGGCCATGCAGTACGAAACTGGTGATCGCGGCAGCCGCGGTCGCCACCACGGCCGGCAGCGCCCAACGCATCGGCAGCAGATGCAACTGGAGGAAGTAGAGCGGGAACGCCACCCACAGGGCGTCGGGCGAGAGCGCGAGCAGCGCAAGCCAGACCGCGCCGAGCGCGCCCAGCCAGACGGCCGCGGCCCGGTTCTGCGGCTGGACGGCGGGGGTCAGGGCGCCTGCGGCGTAGACCGCTGCCATCACACCCGTCATGACGAGGACCGCCGTGCCGCGCGCGGCGCCGTCACTGACCGCGCGCACCGCGACGAGCGCCAGCAGCCCCACCAGCAGGGCGTGCAGGCAGAGCCGCAGCGTGGCGGTGACAGGTGTGTGCGAACGCGAATCCATGGTCCGTCCAGCGTAGACGCGGCGGCCGGATCGCAGGTCAATCGAAAGGTTGAGGTCGGGCCCCTCCGCCGCGCGATGTTTCCGCAGGTCCGCCGCGTGAGTCTGGATACATGTTTGTCGCATGGAGAGATCTGCGGTTCGCCAGGGGCCGGTTCGCGCTGATGGGCACGGTCGTGGTGCTGATCACGCTGCTCGTGGGTCTGCTGTCCGGTCTCACGGCCGGTCTGGCCAGGGAGAACACCTCGGCCGTCACGGGGCTGAACGCCGACCGCATCGCGTTCGCCGCCCCGCCCGACGGCCAGTCGGTGTCCTTCACCAATTCGACCGTCGAGGAGCGCGCCTGGCAGACCTGGGCGGAGCAGCCGGGCGTCGCCGCCGCCGAGCCCCTCGGCATCCGGACGCTCAACGCGGCCGTGGTCACGGGGGACCGTACGGCCGGCGTCTCTGCGTTCGGTGTCGAGCCGGACGGGGGGCTCGCACCTGAAGGGGTTCGGCCGGGGAAGGCGGTGCTGTCGGAGCAGGCCGCGGAGGATCTGGGGGCAGCGGCCGGTGACCGGGTGCGGCTCGGCAGCGTAGAACTGACCGTCGCCGCCGTCGCGGGCGATGCCTCCTACAGTCATACGCCGGTCGTGTGGACCTCCCTGGACGACTGGCAGGAGCAGGGTCAGGAGCAGGGTCAGGAGCAGGGTCAGGGGCGGGAACAGGCCACCGTCATCGCCCTGACCACCACCGGCGAGGCCGACCTGGCGGCCGGTGACGCGGCTGCGGGCACCAGCACGTCCACCCTCGACGATTCCCTCACCGCGATCGGCTCCTACCAGGCCGAGAACGGCTCGCTCCAGCTGATGCGCGGCTTCCTCTTCGCCATCTCCGCCCTGGTCATCGGCGCCTTCTTCACCGTATGGACGATCCAGCGCAGCGGCGATGTCGCCGTTCTGAAGGCGCTGGGCGCCTCCACCCCGTATCTGCTGAGGGACGCGCTCGGCCAGGCCGTGGTCATGCTCGCCATCGGTACGGGGGTGGGCACCGCCCTCGCCGCGGGCATCGGCGCCCTGATCAGCGGCGGCGCCGTGCCGTTCGTCCTCGACGCGGCGACCGTCCTCGTACCGGCGGCCGTGATGATCGCCCTCGGCGCGCTGGGGGCGGCCCTGTCCATACGGCGGATCACCGCCGTCGACCCGCTCACCGCACTCGGGAGTGCCCGATGACCCTCACCCTCGCAGATGTCACCCTCACCTACCCCGACGGCGACGGCCGGCTCACCGCACTCGACCGGGTCTCGCTCGACGTCCCCGAGGGCTCGCTCACCGCGGTCGTCGGACCGTCCGGTTCCGGGAAGTCCAGCCTGCTGTCGGTGGCGGCCACACTGGTCACGCCCGATGAGGGGCGGGTGGTGGTGGCCGGTACGCAGACCGCCGGGCTCGGCCCCGCTGACAAGGCGGCCCTGCGCCGCGAGCGCATCGGCATCGTCTTCCAGCAGCCGAACCTGCTGCCGTCGCTGACCGCCGCCGAGCAGCTTCAGGTGATGACCCATCTGTCGGGCAGAGCGGCACGGGCGGCCCGCGGCCGTGCGCTCGAACTGCTCGACGCGGTGGGGCTCGCCGACAAGGCGGACCGCCGGCCGCACCAGCTGTCGGGCGGTCAGCGCCAGCGGATCAACATCGCGCGGGCCCTGATGAACGACCCGGCGGTCCTGCTGGTCGACGAGCCGACGAGCGCGCTCGATCACGAGCGGGGGGCGGCGGTGCTGGATCTGCTGGTCACGCTGACCAGGGAGCGGTCGACGGCGACGGTGATGGTCACGCACGACCGGGCCCATCTGGACCGGATGGACCGGGTGATGGTGATGGAGGACGGACGGCTGTCGCCGGCTGCGGACCGCGTGGCGTGACCTGTCCTGCAATCGCCGGGCGGGCGTGAGATCAAGCCCGCCCGGCGATTGCAGGACACAGCCTCAGCTTGTGGCGCCGCTGCTCGCCAGCGCCTCGGAGAGCTCCTTCGCGACCTGCTGGAGAATCGGCACGATCCGTTCCGTCGCCGTCTCCGTCACCCGCCCCGCAGGACCCGAGATCGAGATCGCGGCCGACGTGGGGGAGTTGGGTACGGAGACCGCCAGGCAGCGGACCCCGATCTCCTGCTCGTTGTCGTCCACCGCGTACCCCGACCTGCGCACCAGGTCGAGCGCGTCGAGGAAACCGTCCGGGGTGGTGATCGTCTTCTCGGTCGCGGCCGGCATGCCCGTCCGGGCGAGCAGCGCGCGTACCTCGTCGGCCGGAGTGTGCGCGAGGAGCGCCTTGCCCACGCCCGTGGAGTGGGGGAGGACCCGGCGGCCCACCTCGGTGAACATGCGCATCGAGTGCTTCGACGGCACCTGGGCGACGTACACGATCTCGTCGCCGTCCAGCAGGGCCATGTTCGCCGTCTCGCCGGTCTCCTCGACCAGGCGCTGGAGGTACGGGCGGGCCCAGGTGCCGAGCAGCCGGGACGCGGACTCGCCGAGCCGGATGAGGCGCGGGCCGAGCGCGTAGCGGCGGTTGGGCTGCTGGCGGACGTAGCCGCACACGACGAGTGTGCGCATCAGCCGGTGAATGGTCGGCAACGGCAGTCCGCTGCTCGCGGAGAGCTCACTCAGCCCGACCTCGCCCCCGGCGTCCGCCATCCGTTCCAGCAGATCGAAGGCGCGTTCAAGGGACTGCACACCGCCGCTGGGGCCGGCGGGCTTGGAGTCGGATGTGCTGGCGTCGGACGGCGGCACGTCAACGGTCCTTTCGAAGCGGAACAGCAAGGCAGCAGCCTACCGGGCGGTTCCCGATCGGCCCACTGCCCCGGGGGCGGCGTCCTTGCCGGTCAGGGGCTGTTTTGTCCCGGTGCCGCAGGTGGGTGGGGCGGTCGCCCGAGGTCCCTCCTGGTCCATGCTACATTCCGCTCTACGAAATTACTCTTTTACTTCGTGGAAACGTCCAATCGCCTCGGCGGGTGGCCGGCTTGCTGTCCGGCGAGGACAGTGAGGGTCTTGACGAGGAAGAATCCCCGATGAAGACTCCTTCAACAGTTCGTTGAAACCACAAGGTGAGGAGCACGGGTGTCCGGTGCGGACGTGAACCTGGTACTGCGCTCGACGCGCGTCGTCACTACGGAGGGGACGCGCCCCGCGACGGTCGCCGTCGCCGACGGGACGATCGACGCCGTCCTTCCTTACGACGCCGAGGTGCCCGAGGGTGCCCGGCTTGAGGACTTCGGGGACGACGTCCTGCTCCCCGGCCTCGTGGACACCCATGTCCATGTGAACGACCCGGGCCGCACCGAGTGGGAGGGCTTCTACACCGCCACCCGCGCCGCCGCGGCGGGCGGCATCACCACCCTCCTCGACATGCCGCTCAACTCCCTCCCGCCGACCACGACCGTCGACAACCTCCGTACCAAGCAGCAGGTCGCCGCACCCAAGGCGCACGTCGACACCGGCTTCTGGGGCGGTGCGATCCCGTCCAACACCAAGGATCTGCGTCCGCTGTACGAGGCCGGGGTCTTCGGCTTCAAGTGCTTCCTGTCGCCTTCGGGCGTCGAGGAGTTCCCGGAGCTGGACCAGGAGCAGCTGGCCCGCTCCATGGCCGAGATCTCGGGGTTCGGCGGACTCCTGATCGTGCACGCCGAGGACCCGCACCACCTGGAGGCCGCCCCGCAGCGCAGCGGACCGGCGTACGCCGACTTCCTCGCCTCCCGCCCGCGCGACGCGGAGAACACCGCGATCGAGGGCCTCATCGCCCACGCCAAGCGGCTGAACGCCCGCGTGCACGTGCTGCACCTGTCGTCCAGCGACGCGCTGCCGCTGATCGCCGCCGCCAAGCGCGAGGGCGTCCGCATCACCGTGGAGTCCTGCCCGCACTTCCTCACCCTCACCGCCGAGGAAGTCCCGGACGGGGCAACGGAGTTCAAGTGCTGCCCGCCCATCCGGGAAGCCGCCAACCAGGACGTGCTGTGGCAGGGGCTCGCCGACGGCACGATCGACTGCATCGTCTCCGACCACTCGCCCTGCACCACCGACCTCAAGACGCCGGACTTCGCCTCCGCGTGGGGCGGCATCTCCTCCCTCCAGCTCGGCCTCCCCGCCATCTGGACCGAGGCGCGCAGGCGCGGCCACTCGCTCGACGACGTCGTCCGCTGGATGTCCGCCGCCCCCGCCGCCCTTGCCGGACTGACCCGCAAGGGTGCCATCGAGGCCGGCCGCGACGCCGACTTCGCCGTTCTCGCCCCCGACGAGACCTTCACCGTCGACCCGGCCGAGCTCTTCCACCGCAACCAGGTCACCGCCTACGCGGGCAAGACCCTGCACGGCGTCGTGAAGTCCACCTGGCTGCGCGGCGTACGGATCGCGGCCGACGGCGTCCTGACCGAAGCCACCGGCCGCCTCCTCGAAAGGAACTCCTGACCATGACGGCGATCCCGCACTTCACCGGTGACGCGAGTCCGTACGGGGGCGGCGATCCGTACGCGGACTACCGCACCGCGGACTTCCCCTTCGCCCACCTCGTCGACCTCGCCGACCGCCGTCTCGGCGCCGGGGTGATCGCCGCCAACGACGAGTTCTTCGCCGAGCGCGAGAACCTTCTGAAGCCCGGGCCCGCCGAGTTCGACCCCGAGCACTTCGGCCACAAGGGCAAGATCATGGACGGCTGGGAGACCCGCCGTCGCCGCGGTGCGAGCGCCGATGAACCGCACCCCACCGACGAGGACCACGACTGGGCGCTCGTCCGGCTCGGGGCGCCCGGCGTCGTACGCGGACTGGTCCTCGACACCGCGCACTTCCGCGGGAACTACCCGCAGGCGGTCTCCGTCCAGGCGGTCTGCCTTCCCGGCTCCCCGTCACCCGCCGAACTGCTCGCGCCCGACGTGAAGTGGACAACGCTCGTCCCCCGCACGGCCGTCGGCGGCCACGCGGCGAACGGCTTCGCCGTCGACGCCGAGCAGCGCTTCACGCACCTGCGGGTCAACCAGCACCCGGACGGCGGAATAGCCCGGCTGCGCGTGTACGGAGAAGTGGCCCCCGACCCCGCCTGGCTGGCCGCGCTCGGCACCTTCGACCTCGCGGCCCTGGAGAACGGCACGCAGGTCGAGGACGCGTCCGACCGCTTCTACTCCCCGGCCACCAACACCATCCAGCCCGGCCGCTCCCGCAAGATGGACGACGGCTGGGAGACCAGGCGTCGCCGCGACAAGGGCAACGACTGGATCCGCTACCGGCTGGCCGCGCAGTCGGAGATCCGGGCCGTCGAGATCGACACCGCCTACCTCAAGGGCAACTCGGCCGGCTGGGCGACGCTCTCGGTGCGGGACGGGGAAACCGGCGACTGGGCCGAGATCCTGCCCCGGACCCGGCTCCAGCCCGACACCAACCACCGCTTCGTCCTGCCGGAGGCCGTCGTCTCCACCCATGTCCGGATCGACATCTTCCCGGACGGCGGTATCTCACGGCTCCGGCTCTTCGGTTCGCTGACCCCGGAAGGGGCGGCGGCGCTCTCCGCACGCCACCGCGAACTGGGCGGCTGAGACACGTCCGGCGGGCCCCCGGTCCTTCGGGTGCCGTTTTGTCCTCCATGGACGAACGGGCTTGAATGGGGACCCGCCGGACGTCCCGACCAGGAGTTGCCATGATCTTCATCGCCGTCAAATTCACCGTGCGCAGCGCCGAACGGGACAACTGGCTCCCGGCCGTCGACGACTTCACCCTGGCCACCCGCAAGGAGCCCGGAAACGTCTTCTTCGAGTGGTCGTACAGCGTCGAGAACCCGGACCAGTTCGTCCTTCTCGAAGCCTTCGCCTCGGCGGAGGCGGGCGAGGCGCACGTGAAGTCCGCTCACTTCGCGGCGGCGATGGACACGATGTCCGAGCTGGTGTCCGAGGTGCCCGAGATCATCAACGTAGAGGTGCCGGGCGAGGGCTGGGGCCGCATGGCCGAGGTCACGCCCCGCAACCGCTGACGGCCCCTGCGCACCCGCCTCGTGGGGTTACGCGGCGTGGCCGCCGTCCACCACCACCTCCGTACCGGTGATGTAGGCGGCGTCGCCGCTCGCCAGGTAGGAGATCAGGGAAGCGATCTCGTCCGTCGTGCCGAACCGGTCCAGCGCGGTGGCCGCGCGCTGACCCGCGGCGTACGGCCCGTCGGCCGGGTTGAGGTCGGTGTTCACAGGACCCGGCTGGATCAGGTTCACCGTGATGCCGCGCGGGCCCAGCTCGCGGGCGAGCGGCTTGGTGAGACCCGACAGAGCGGACTTGCTCATCGCGTAGAGCGTGCCGCCGGGGCCGCCCGCGTACCTGCTCAGGGCCGTACCGACGGAGATGATGCGCCCCCCGTCGCTCATCCGGCCGGCCGCCGCGCGGCAGGCCAGGAACACGGCCCGTACGTTCACGGCCAGGACCCGGTCGACATCGGAGTCGGTGAGCGAGGAGATGGGGCCCAGGACGCCGATTCCGGCGTTGTTGACGAGGATGTCGAGGCGGCCGAGGGCGTCGGCCGCCTCGTTCACGGCAGCCGCGGGCGACGCGGCGTCGGCGGCGTCCGCACGCAGGGCGACCGCCCGGCGGCCGTACCCCTCGATCTTGCGGACGACGGCCTGCGCACCCGCCTCGTCCTCGACGTAGGTCAGGGCCACGTCCACACCGTCCTGCGCCAGCCGGAGGGCGGTGGCCGCCCCTATGCCCCGGCTGCCGCCGGTGACGAGTGCGGTCCTGTTGCTGCTGGTCATATCGGGATTCCTTGCCACTCGGTAAGCGCCGCCGTGCTGGCGACAAGGTCAAGGAAAGCCGTCCGGAGCCGTGGACACCGGCGGGAAACGGACACCCACCACGCACGCCGGGTGGACCGATGAGTTACGGGTGACAGTGGGGTCAGAAGGAGTGCGAGCGCGGACCGGCCGGCGGTCCGGCGGACTCCCGAAGGAGAGCGGAGCCATGACGAAACTGACCCTCACCACCTTCATGTCCCTGGACGGCGTCATGCAGGCCCCCGGCGGGCCCGACGAGGACCGCACCGGCGGATTCGAGTACGGCGGCTGGGTCGTGCCCTTCGCGGACGAGGGCATGGGGCAGTTCATGACCGAGGTCTTCGGCCGGTGCGGGGCGTTCCTCCTGGGGCGACGCACCTACGACATCTTCGCGGGCTACTGGCCCAAGGTCACCGACCCCGAGGACCCGATCGCGGGCCCCCTCAACGCGTATCCCAAGCACGTCGTGTCCACGACGTCGTGGCAGCCGGAGTGGGCGAACACGACCGTCGTCACCGGCGATGTCCCGGCAGAGGTGGCACGCCTGAAGGAGCGGACGCAGGGCGGCGAGCTCCAGATCCACGGCAGCGGCATGCTGGCCGGTTCCCTGATGGCGCACGACCTGATCGACGAGTACAACCTGCTGGTCTTCCCGGTCCTCCTCGGCCACGGCAGGCGGCTCTTCCCGGACGGCGGCCTGCCCACCGGCTTCGAGCTCACCGCGTCCAGGACCACGTCCAGCGGCATCGCGATCCACACCTACCGGCCCACAGGACGGGCCGAGTTCGGAACGTTCGCCCTCGACGAGTGAGCAGTCGGGCCCCAGGGAGTGTCCGGCGGATCTTGGCGCTCCGCACCGGAGGTGCTGACCGACTGGATCATGGAGCCGGCACGCCGCGGGCCCGCCGCCCCCTGAGACGGGTGTTCCCGTCGGCGTAACCGCCCGGTACGGTGATCGTTCCGCGTGCGAGCCAGCGAGGTCTCCACATCGTTCTGTTGTGGAGAACCAGGAGCCCAGGTGTCCTCGATCGCCGTGCCCGCTCTCGCCCCGCCGCGCCGCGCCTGGCTGACCGATCTGCCCGTACTGCTGGTCGCCGTCGTCTGGGGCGCCAGCTATCTCGCCGCCAAGGGCATCACGACGACCCACACCGTCATCGCGGTCCTCGTGCTGCGGTTCGCGATCGTGCTCCCCGTCCTGGTGGTCGCCGGATGGCGCAGGCTGCGCGCGCTGAGCGCGGCGCAGTGGCGCGGTGCCGGGGTGCTCGGGCTCGTGCTCAGCGGCATCTTCCTGCTGGAGACGTACGGCGTCGTCCACACCTCGGCTACCAACGCCGGGCTCATCATCAGCCTCACAATGATCTTCACCCCGCTCGCCGAGGCCGCGGTGACCAGGATCAGGCCGCCCGCGGCCTTCCTCGCCGCGGCCGGGCTCTCGGTGGCCGGGGTGCTCCTCCTCACCCAGGGCGGCGGCTTCACCAGCCCCTCGACGGGCGATGTCCTGATGCTGCTGGCCGCCCTCGCGCGTACCGTCCATGTCCTCCTGATGGCCCGGATCAAGTCCGTCCAGGAAGCCGACTCGCTCTCCCTGACCACGGTCCAGCTCGGCAGTGCCGTCGCCGTCTTCGCCGTACTCGCGGCCCTTCCCGGCACCGGCGCCTCGCCCTGGACCGTCGCCGCGGACTTCGGGGTCCGGGAATGGGCAGGGCTGATCTTCCTCTCCGTCTTCTGCACGCTCTTCGCGTTCTTCGTGCAGATGTGGTCCGTACGCCGCACCTCGCCGTCCCGGGTCAGCCTGCTGCTCGGTACGGAACCCCTGTGGGCCGCCGCGGTGGGCATCGCGATCGGCGGGGAGCGGCTCGGCGCCCTGGGGGTGCTGGGCGCGGGGCTCGTGCTCGCGGGCACCGCGTGGGGGCGTCGTAGCGCGGACAGCGCTGCCGTCACGTCCTGATCCGGTCCGCCGCGATCATCACGGCGACGCCCGTCACCACCAGCACGATGTTGACGAACATCCCGTGCCCGTCCAGGAAGTCGAACCGCCGCACCACGGCCCAGAGCCGGAACCAGCCCGTCCACTCGTGCAGCAGCCCCGCGGCGCCCTGCAGGCAGACGATGAACCCGATCGACTCGACGAATTTCTTCATGATCCGAGCCTGGTGCGTACGGCCCGGCGGCTGCGTCGGCCACCGGTCTGCGAGGCTGCGCCGAAAGTCTTCGGGTGGTACGACTTTGGTCGCTTCCCCGGGCTCGGAGCCCGTTCCCGGCCTCCCGCCTGCGTAGCTTTGTCGATATGACGCGTACGGAGTACCGCTGGCTGCAGCCCTCGGCGATGGCAGACCCCGAGCTGCCGGGCGACCGGGGCCGGATGCGCCGCACCGCGCGGGACTGGGCCGTCGACATCACGGCCTTCCTCTGCGCCGCGGCCGTCGGCATGCTCGCCGCCGACGCGATCGACGCCGACCAGAGCACCCCCGACGGAGTCGTGTTCGTCGACTCGCTGATCGGCGCCGCGGCCTGCTGCGCGCTCTGGGTCCGCAGGCGCTGGCCCGTCGGGCTCGCAGTGACGCTCACCCTCGTCGGCATCGTCGAACCGGTGGCGGCCGGCCCCCTGCTCGTCTCGCTGTTCAGCCTGGCCGTGCACCGGCCGTTCAAGCCGGTCGCGATCGTCGGCGCCCTCGCCCTCGCCGTCGCACCGCTGCAACCGCTCCTGCGCCCCGACCCGAGCACCTCCTTCATCGTCTCCACCATCATCGGTGTGCTGCTCGTCCTGCTGGTCATCAGCTGGGGCATGGTCGTACGGTCCGGACGCCAGCTCGTTCTCAGCCTCCGCGAGCGGGCCCACCGGGCGGAGGCCGAGGCCGAGCTCCGCGCCGAGCAGGCCCAGCGCCTGGCCCGCGAGGCCATCGCCCGCGAGATGCACGACGTACTCGCCCACCGGCTGACGCTCCTCAGCGTCCACGCCGGGGCCCTGGAATTCCGCCCGGACGCACCCCCGGCCGAGGTCGCCCGGGCCGCCGGAGTCATCCGGGACAGCGCCCACGAGGCGCTCCAGGACCTCCGGGAGATCATCGGTGTCCTGCGCGCCCCCGGCGAAGGCGACGAGAACGACCGGCCGCAGCCCACCCTCCTCAGCCTGGACGCCCTGATCGCAGAGTCCCGGCTCGCCGGCATGAAGGTCACCCTGGACAACCGCGTCGCCGACCCGGCAGCCGCCCCCGCCGCCCTCGGCCGCACCGTCTACCGCATCGCCCAGGAGTGCCTCACCAACGCCCGTAAACACGCACCGGGCACCGAGTTCACCCTCACCCTGACCGGCGGTCCCGGCGACGGGCTCACGATCGAGGCCCGCAACCCGGCCCCCACCGAACCCTTCGAGCGGGTCCCCGGGTCCGGCCAGGGACTCATCGGCCTGACCGAACGCGCCACGCTCGCGGGAGGCCACCTGGACCACGGCCCCGAACCCGATGGCGGGTTCGGCGTCACGGCCTGGCTACCGTGGGCGCCATGAACACCCCGACGCCCCCGGCGGCGCAACCGGTCCGGCTGCTCATCGTCGACGACGACCCGCTGGTACGGACGGGGCTCAAGCTGATGCTCGGCGGCGCCGACTCCATCGACATCGTGGGGGAGGGCGCCGACGGCACCGAGGTCGAGGGCCTCGTCGAGCGGCTGCGCCCCGATGTGGTGCTGATGGACATCCGTATGCCGGGCATGGACGGGCTGAGCGCGACCGAGGCCGTACGCCGCCGCCCCGACGCCCCCGAAGTCGTCGTCCTCACCACGTTCCACGCCGATGAGCAGGTGCTGCGCGCCATCCGCGCCGGGGCCGCGGGATTTGTCCTGAAAGACACCCCGCCCGCCCAGATCGTCGAGTCCGTGCGACGCGTCGCCGCCGGTGACCCGGTCCTCTCACCGGCCGTCACCCGTCAGCTCATGGCCCGCGCGGCGGGCGGCGCACCGGACGACCGGGCCGGCCGCTCCGACCGGGCGCGGGGGCGGTTCGCCGAGCTCGCCGAGCGTGAACGGGCTGTGGCGCTCGCGGTCGGACGTGGCGCTTCCAACGCGGAGATCGCCGGCGCGCTGTATCTGAGCGTGGCGACGGTGAAGACACACGTCTCCCGCATCCTCGCGAAGCTCGGTCTCAACAACCGTGTCCAGATCGCGCTGTTGGTGCACGATGCCGGGCTGCTCGACGAGGACGGCGGCGGGGGCGGCGGCATAGGCTGAACCGACCGGACCGGAAGGGGGCGGCCATGGCCGTGGTCGATCTGCGCGAGATGCCGGGCTTCACGGAGAATCCGTATCCGCACTACGCGAAACTGCGCGCCGATGGCCCGGTGCACGCCATCCGCGCCGAGGGCTTCGAGCGGGTCTGGCTGGTCGTCGGATACGAGGAGGCCAGGGCGGCGCTCGCGGACCAGCGGTTCAGCAAGGACTGGGGGACGACGGACCACTGGGATCCCTCGGGCAGCCCGGTCGGCGTGAACATGCTGGAGATGGACGCACCGCACCACACCCGGCTGCGCAAGCTCGTCGCCCGCGAGTTCACCGCCCGGCGGATCGAGGCGCTGCGGCCGAGGGTCCAGGAGGTCACGGACCAACTGCTCGACGCCATGCTCCCCGCGGGGAGCGCCGATCTCGTAGACGCGCTCGCCTTCCCGCTGCCGATGACCGTCATCTGTGAACTCATCGGTGTCCCCGACCTGGACCGGGACGCCTTCCGCCGGATGTCGGGCGGCGTCGTCGCGCCGGCCTCGTTCGAGCAGGGTAACGAGGCGGTCGAGGCCATGGGCGCCTACCTCGTCGAGCTGATCGAGGACAAGCGCTGCGCTCCAGGCAAGGATCTGATGAGCGCCCTCATCGAGGCGCGCGACGAGGGCGGCGACCGGCTGTCCTCCGACGAACTCGTGGGCATGGCCTTCCTGTTGCTGGTGGCGGGCCACGAGACGACCGTCAACCTCATCTCCAACGGGGTACGGGCGCTGCTCGACCACCCGGAGCAACTGGCCCTGCTCCGGGCCGATCCCGGGCTCATCGACGGCGCGGTCGAGGAGATGCTCCGCTACGACGGACCGGTGGAGACAGCAACGTTCCGCTTCGCCCGGGAGCAGGTGACGATCGGCTCTACGGTCATTGGGGCGGGCGATCCGGTGGTCGTCGCACTGGCCTCCGCCGACCGCGACCCCGGCCGCTACCCGGAACCGGACACCTTCGACATCCGCCGCGAGGCCCAGGGACACCTGGCCTTCGGCCACGGCATGCACTTCTGCCTCGGGGCCCCGCTCGCCCGCATGGAGGGCCGGATCGCGGTCCGTACGCTGCTGGAACGGTGCCCCGGCCTCGTACGCGACCCGGAGGGCGGCGAGCCCGACTGGCTGCCGGGTCTGCTCATGCGGGGGGTCCGTCGGTTGCCGGTGCGCTGGTGAGGTAGGAACCTGTCATGAGCACACTCGATCTCCAGATGGCCCAGAAGGTCCTCGACAGCCAGCCGTTCAGTGTCCTCGTCGGGGCGCGCGTCACGGCCTTCGGGGACGGCGCAGCGACCCTCGAAGTCGACGTCCGGCCTGAACTCCAGCAGCAGAACGGCTTTCTGCACGGCGGGGTACTGGCGTACGCGGCCGACAACGCCATCACCTTCGCCGCCGGTACGGCGCTCGGCCCCGCCGTGCTGACCGGCGGGTTCTCCATCCAGTACGTGCGCCCGGCCACCGGGCGCACCCTGTCAGCCCGCGCCACCGTCGTGCACTCCGGCCGCCGCCAGGCCGTGGTCCGCTGCGACCTGCTGACCGCCGGGGACGACGGCGAGGAGACGCTGTGCGCGGTCGCGCAGGGGACGGTGCTCTCGGCCGGGCTGTCCTGAAGGGACCTCGGGGGCCGTTCAGGCCCCCGGGACCTCACTCAGGTCCACCGGCCGGCGCTCGCGCCGTGACCACTCGCATGCCTCCGCGATCCGCAGCGCGTACAGCGCCTCCCGGCCGTCGCACGGGTTCGCCAGCTCGCCCCTGACCACGTGGACGAACGCGTCCAGTTCCGCTTCGTACGCCGCCGCGAACCGCTCCAGGAAGCCGGGCCACGGCTTCGCCGGTGCGCCCGGGCTCTGCGGTTCCACCGATGTGAGCGGCGTTCGGTCGTCGAGGCCGACCGCGATCTGGTCCAGTTCGCCCGCGAGTTCCATGCGTACGTCGTACCCGGCACCGTTGCACCGGGTCGCCGTCGCTGTCGCGAGTGTCCCGTCGTCCAGGGTCAGCAGGGCCGCCGCCGCGTCGACGTCTCCCGCCTCGCGGAACATCGGGGGCCCGGCGTCCGACCCCGTCGCGTACACCTGCGTCACCTCGCGGCCCGTCACCCACCGCAGCATGTCGAAGTCGTGGACCAGGCAGTCCCGGTACAGGCCGCCGGAGAGCGGGAGGTAGGCGGCGGGCGGGGGCGCCGGGTCCGAGGTGATCGCTCGCACCGTGTGCAGCCGGCCGAGCCGGCCCTCCCGTACGGCGGCGCGGGCCGCACCGTAACCGGCGTCGAAGCGGCGCATGAAGCCCAGTTGCAGGACCGTGCCCGCCGATTCGACCTCGGCCAGGGCGCTCAGCGTGCCCGGCAGGTCGACGGCGATGGGCTTCTCGCAGAAGGCGGGGAGGCCGGAGCGGGCAGCACGGGCGATGAGTCCGGCGTGGGCGGCGGTCGCGGATGTGATCACCAGGGCGTCGATGGCGGCGCCGCCCGCGAACAGTTCGTCCACCGGAAGCGCGGTCGCGCCCGTTCTGGCGGCGGTCAGGGCCGCCCGTTCCGGGTCGGCGTCGGCCACCACCAGTGAATCCACGGCGGGGTGACGGCTGAGCACCTCCGAGTGGAAGGTGCCGATACGTCCCGTTCCGATGAGTCCGATGCGCATGGCCCCAAGGTGGCGTTCGCCCGGTGTCATGTCAAGCGTTTGTCCTGACAAATGAAACGGGTCGTGCGCCCGTTCGGAACGGCATGGCTTTGTCAGGACAATCGAACTAGGCTCGTTCCGTGCCCACACAAGGAACCGACCATGGAACCGGCCAGGCGCTCCCGCTGAGCGTGGACCGCACCAGCCCGGTGCCGCTCTACTTCCAGCTGTCGCAGCAGCTGGAGGCGGCGGTCGAGCAGGGCAGGCTGGCCCCCGGCAGCCTCCTCGGCAACGAGATCGAGCTCGCGGCCCGGCTCGGTCTGTCCCGTCCCACGG
This sequence comes from Streptomyces sp. NPDC055749, assembly GCF_053617235.1. Taxonomy (NCBI): domain Bacteria; kingdom Bacillati; phylum Actinomycetota; class Actinomycetes; order Kitasatosporales; family Streptomycetaceae; genus Streptomyces; species Streptomyces sp. NPDC055749. The sequence goes on from NZ_JBSHFH010000012.1 coordinate 143,624, forward strand.
TCCGTCAGGCGATCCAGTCGCTCGTGGACAAGGGGCTCATGGTCCGCCGCCGGGGCGTCGGTACGCAGGTCGTGCACAGCCAGGTCAGGCGTCCGCTCGAACTGAGCTCGCTCTACGACGACCTGGAGAAGGCCGGTCAGCGCCCCGCCACCCGCGTCCTGCGCAACACCGTCGAACCCGCCACCGCCGAGGTCGCCGCCGCGCTCGGCGTCGCGGAGGGCAGCGAGGTCCACCTCGTCGAGCGCCTGCGGTCTGCGCACGACGAACCCATGGCCCTGCTCCGTAACCACCTGCCCCCGGGGCTGCTCGGCCTCTCCACCGAGCAGCTGGAATCCACCGGGCTCTACCGGATGATGCGCGCCTCGGGCATCACCCTGCACAGTGCCCGGCAGTCCGTCGGCGCGCGGGCGGCCACTGCGGAGGAGGCCGCGCAGCTCGCGGAGTCCGAAGGGGCGCCGCTCCTGACGATGGAGCGCACCACGTTCGACGACACCGGGCGGGCGGTCGAATTTGGCAGCCACGTGTACCGGGCCTCGCGCTACTCGTTCGAGTTCCAGCTGCTCGTACGCCCCTGAACGACCGTTCCGAATGAGCGGCTGCGTAAGAATGTTCTGACAAACTATTGACGGTGGTCATACAACGCCGCTAGAACTCCCCCAGCCGCACTCCGGCGGCCGGGGAGAGAAGGCGGGCCCACCATGCGCACGACTCGCACGGCAACAGTCCTGATCGCCATATGCGCCCTCGCCCTCGCCGGATGCAGCGGTTCGGGCGGCAAGGACTCCGAGGACGCGTCCGGAAGCGGCGGCGGGGGAGGCGGCAAAGCGGTCTCCACCCCACGTATGAAGATCGCGATGGTCACGCACTCCGGGCAGGGCGACACCTTCTGGGACATCGTGCAGAGCGGCGCCGAACAGGCCGCGGCCAAGGACAACGTCGAGTTCCTCTACTCTGCCGACAAGGAGGGCAAGGAACAGGCCCAGCTCGTCCAGGCCGCCATCGACCAGAAGGTCGACGGCATCATCGTCACCCTCGCCAAACCGGAAGCCGTCAAGGCGGTCGTCGCCAAGGCGGTCAAGGCCGGGATCCCCGTCGTGACGATCAACTCGGGCGCGCAGCACTCCACCGAGGTCGGCGCGCTCAGCCACATCGGCCAGGACGAAGCGGTCGCGGGCGAGGCCGTCGGCGAGGAGCTCAACGGCCGGGGCAGGAAGAAGGCCCTCTGCGTGATCCACGAACAGGGCAACGTGTCACTCGAAGAGCGCTGCGCAGGCGTGAAGAAGACCTTCGGGGGCCAGGTCGAGAACCTCAACGTCGAAGGCACCAACATGCCGGCCTCCACCTCCTCCATCGAGGCGAAGCTCCAGGCCGACAAGGGCATCGACGCGATCGTCACCCTCGGGGCCCCCTTCGCCGCCGCGTCCGTCAAGGCCAAGGAGGGCTCCGGCTCCACCGCCGAGGTCGACACCTTCGACCTCAACGCCGAAGTGGTCAAACGTCTCAAGGCCGAGGAGGTCGGCTTCGCCGTCGACCAGCAGCCCTACCTCCAGGGCTATCTCGCCGTCGACGAACTCTGGCTCAACAAGACCAACGGCAACGTCATCGGCGGCGGGAAGCCGGTCCTCACCGGACCCGCGATCGTCACCGCGAAGGACGTACCGCAGCTGGAGAAGTACACCGCGCGCGGCACCCGGTGACCCGCCCCCTCAGCGCCGTGCCGCCGCACCGCCTCGCCCCTGCCGGGCAGCGCGGACACCCCCTCGGGGATACTTGGGCAGCCGGGCCGGGAGCGCACTCTCCCCGGCTCCACCAAGCAGCACAGCGAGCAGCACCAGAAGGGCACGGCGTCGTGGCAAGGGTTCGGACAGGGGTACGCGCGATGGGCGCCGTGCTGGCAGCGGTGCTCGGGGCCTCCCTCATGGGATGCAGCAGCACCGGCGGCAAGCGGGCGGAGGAGCGCGCGGCCGAGGCCGCGGAGGGCCGGTCCGCGGTGAACACTCCGCGCTGGACCTTCGCCATGGTCACCCACTCGGGCGACGGCGACACCTTCTGGGACATCGTCCAGAACGGCGCCGAGCAGGCCGCGGCGAAGGACAACATCAACTTCCTCTACTCGCACCACGACGAGGCGCAGCAGCAGGCCCAGCTCGTCCAGGCGGCCATCGACAAGAAGGTCGACGGGCTGATCGTCACCCTCGCCAAGCCGGACGCCATGAAGGCCGTCGTGGCCAAGGCCACCGCGGCCGGCATCCCGGTCATCACCGTCAACTCGGGCTCCGCGGAGTCCAAGGACTTCGGCGCCCTCACCCACATCGGCCAGGACGAGTCGATCGCCGGTGAGGCCGTCGGCGACGAGCTCGACGAGCGGGGCCGCAAGAAGGCTCTCTGCGTCCTGCACGAACAGGGCAACGTCGGCCACGAGCAGCGCTGCGACGGAGCCAAGAAGTCCTTCGGCGGCACGATGCAGAACCTCTACGTCGACGGCACCAACATGCCCGACGTCCAGTCGTCCATCGAGGCCAAGCTCCAGGCCGACAAGAGCATCGACGCCGTCGTCACCCTCGGAGCGCCCTTCGCCGACGCCGCTGTGAAGGCGAAGGAGACCGCGGGCAGCGAGGCCGAGGTCGACACCTTCGACCTGAACGCCAAGGTCGCCACCGCGCTGAAGGCCGGCACGCTCGGCTTCGCCGTCGACCAGCAGCCCTACCTCCAGGGGTACGAGGCCGTCGACCTGCTCTGGCTCTACCGCTACAACCGCAATGTGCTCGGCGGCGGCCTGCCCGTCCTGACCGGCCCCCAGATCATCACCGCCGACGACGCGCCCGAGCTCGCCGAGTACACGAAGCGGGGGACCCGATGACAGCGACCGGCCAACCAGCGGCTCCGGCCCCGGGCCGGCCCGACGAGCGGCTGCTGCACACCTCGCCGCTGCGCAGACTCCTCGGCCGCCCTGAACTCGGCTCGGTCGTCGGCGCGGCCGCCGTCTTCCTCTTCTTCGCCGTCGTCGCGGACAGCTTCCTCCAGGCGTCCAGCTTCGGCACGGTGCTGTACGCCGCATCGACCATCGGAATCATGGCCGCCCCGGTCGCGCTCCTGATGATCGGCGGCGAGTTCGACCTCTCCGCCGGTGTGCTGGTGACCAGCTCCGCGCTGATCTCCTCGATGTTCAGCTACCAGATGACCGCCAACGTCTGGGTCGGCGTCCTCGTCTCCCTGCTGGTCACCCTGGCCTTCGGCGCCTTCAACGGCTTCATGCTGACCCGCACCAAACTGCCGAGCTTCATCATCACGCTCGGTACGTTCCTGATGCTGACCGGTCTCAACCTCGGCTTCACCAAGCTGATCAGCGGCACCGTGTCGACGAAGTCCATCGGCGACATGGAGGGCTTCGAGTCGGCCCGCAAGGTCTTCGCCTCCCAGCTGACCATCGGCGACATCGAGCTCAAGGTCACCATCCTGTGGTGGGCCGTGCTCGTCGCGATCGCCACCTGGATCCTGCTCCGCACCCGCTTCGGCAACTGGATCTTCGCGGTCGGCGGCGCGGCCGACGCCGCGCGGGCCGTCGGTGTACCGGTGATCCGTACGAAGATCGGGCTCTACCTCGGCGTGGCCTTCGCCGCCTGGGTCTCCGGACAGCACCTGCTGTTCAGCTACGACGTCGTGCAGTCCGGTGAGGGCGTCGGCAACGAGCTGATCTACATCATCGCGGCCGTCATCGGCGGCTGCCTGATCACCGGCGGCTACGGCTCCGCGATCGGCTCGGCGGTCGGTGCGTTCATCTTCGGCATGACCAGCAAGGGCATCGTGTACGCGGAGTGGAACCCCGACTGGTTCAAGTTCTTCCTCGGAGCGATGCTGCTCCTGGCCACCCTGCTCAACGCATGGGTTCGCAAGCGCGCGGAGGCGACGAAATGACCGCGACCCCGGCCCCTGCCCAGGCCCCCGGCCAGGATGCTGTCCAGGCACTCGTCGAACTGGACGACGTCAGCAAGTTCTACGGAAGCATCAAGGCGCTCGAACACGTCTCGCTGGAGGTCCACGCGGGCGAGATCACCTGTGTGCTCGGCGACAACGGCGCCGGCAAGTCCACCCTCATCAAGATCATCGCGGGACTGCACCGGCACGACGGCGGCACCTTCCTGATCGACGGCGAGGAGACCACCCTCGCCAATCCGCGCGACGCCCTGGACCGGGGCATCGCCACGGTCTACCAGGACCTCGCCGTCGTACCGCTCATGCCGGTCTGGCGGAACTTCTTCCTCGGCTCCGAGCCGACGAAGGGCGCGGGACCGTTCAAGCGTCTCGACGTACAGCTGATGCGCGAGACGACGCGCGCGGCGCTGCTGCGCATGGGAATCGATCTGCGCGACGTCGACCAGCCCATCGGGACCCTGTCCGGCGGTGAGCGCCAATGCGTGGCCATCGCCCGCGCCGTCCACTTCGGAGCCAAGGTCCTCGTCCTCGACGAACCCACGGCGGCGCTCGGCGTCAAGCAGTCCGGTGTCGTGCTGAAGTACGTCGCGGCGGCCCGCGACGCGGGCCTCGGCGTGGTCCTGATCACCCACAACCCGCACCACGCCTACCTCGTGGGCGACCGGTTCGTGCTGCTCAAGCGCGGCGCCATGTCCGGCAGTCACACCAAGGGCGGCATCACGCTGGACGAGCTGACCCGGGAGATGGCGGGCGGCAGCGAACTGGAGGAGCTCAGCCACGAGCTGGGGAAATCGGACCTGTCCGGAGAATGACGACAAAACGGATGCCGGACGGACCGGGGCAGGCAATGGCAGAATCGACCACGGCGGGCACAGTCCGCTGCCGGCGGCAGCACGCACCGGCCCCCCGACCGACGCAGGGACGATGAGCACGTACCGCGACTTCGCACACCGCGGCTCCGCCCGCGCGACCGTCCTGAAGACCGTCGGCACGCGTGAGCGGCGCTCGCACCTCACGGCACCCCGCGTCCCGACGGTCGGCATCGACATCGGCGGTACGAAGGTGATGGCCGGCGTCGTCGACGCGGACGGCAACATCCTGGAACAGCTGCGCACCGAGACGCCCGACAAGTCCAAGAGCCCCAAGGTCGTCGAGGACACCATCGTCGAGCTGGTCCTCGACCTCTCCGACCGGCACGACGTGCACGCCGTCGGGATCGGCGCGGCGGGCTGGGTCGACGCGGACCGCTCCAAGGTCCTCTTCGCCCCGCACCTCGCCTGGCGCGACGAACCCCTGCGGGACGCCATCGCCTCCCGCCTCGTCGTCCCCGTCATGGTCGACAACGACGCCAACACCGCGGCCTGGGCGGAATGGCGCTTCGGCGCGGGCCGCGGCGAGGACCACCTCGTCATGATCACGCTCGGTACCGGCATCGGCGGCGCGATCCTGGAGGACGGGCACGTCAAGCGCGGCAAGTACGGCGTCGCGGGTGAGTTCGGCCACATGCAGGTGGTGCCCGGCGGGCACCGCTGCCCGTGCGGCAACCGAGGCTGCTGGGAGCAGTACAGCTCGGGCAACGCCCTGGTGCGCGAGGCCAGGGAACTGGCCGCAGCGGACTCCCCGGTGGCGCACTACCTGCTGGACCGGGTGAAGGGGAACATCCCCGACATCACCGGACCGCTCATCACCGAACTCGCCCGCGAGGGCGATGCGATGTGCATCGAACTCCTCCAGGACATCGGCCAGTGGCTCGGGGTCGGGATCGCCAATCTGGCCGCCGCGCTCGACCCGTCCTGCTTCGTCATCGGAGGCGGCGTCAGCGCCGCGGACGACCTCCTGATCGGCCCCGCCAGGGACGCCTTCAAGCGCCACCTCACCGGCCGCGGCTACCGCCCCGAGGCACGGATCGCGAAAGCGCAGCTCGGGCCCGAGGCGGGTATGGTCGGCGCCGCCGACCTGGCGCGCCTCGTCGCCCGCAGATTCCGCCGCGCCAACCGGCGCCGGGTCGAGCGGTACGAGCGGTACGCACAGATCTACGACCAGGCGGCGAGCACCATCCGCAGCACGCGGAGCGCCCGTACCCTCGACTGATCCGCGCCGCTCCGCCGCCTCCGCCTTCCGTACTCCGTATCCGCAGCACCTGGGGACCACCGACCATGATCGCAGCCGAGCACGCCGCCGAGCCGCGCCCGACCTCGCCGTCCGGCGACGGCGAAGGGCCGCCCCCGCAGGACCGTCGCAGGATGATCCGCCGCAGGCTGATCACCGCGACCACCATCGTGCTGCTGATCGGCATCCCGGCCGGCTACCTGGTGATCTCCGCCGGCCAGAGCCGCCGCTCCGGCAAGGACAAGGAGGCCGAGGCCGCCGCGCAGGGACTGCGGGAGGACTGGCCGTCCGGCATGCAGCGGCGGATCTTCGAGATCCCGATCCCCGGCAACGCGACGGGCGTCCAGTACTACGAGACCAACAACTGGAAAGCCAGCCGGATGTACGTGAAGTTCCGTACGACGTCCGCCGGCCTCGACCGCTTCCTCAGCAATACCGGCACGGGCCGGGCCGCCCTGAAGCCCGGTGCCGTCACCATCGGCCCGCGGGACATAAAGATCACCGGCTGGTACTTCGGCCCCGGCGTGTACTGGGCGGGCGTGACCCACACCAACAAGGACCCGCGCCCCACCCAGAACATCACCGTCAATATGACCGACCCGGCCAGTCCCGTCGTGTACGTGGTCTCCGCGGCGACCCCCTGACGGGTCGAGGACCGTTGCCGTCGCGGCCGTGCTGCTCAGCGGCATCATCGGCCTGAGCCCCACCGGGAGTGACTCAGGGAGTGACGATGGCGAAGTTCGGGTCGGGGGTGTCCAGGAGCCCGACCAGGCGCTTGAGGACACCGGGGTCGCCCTCCACCCCGACACCGTCGAGGCCGTGCCCCGCGATCACCCCGAGAAGCTGCGGCTTGGTGAGGGTCATTGTCAGATCGGCCGTCGTGGCGGCAGGTGCTCCGGAAGCGGTGCGGTAGGTGAGCGCGCCGTTGGAGAGCACGATGTGCCAGGTGCGGTCCTGGTCGGTGAGATGCCAGTCCATGGTCAGGTCGGTGTCCCAGGCGCGTGGCCCGTCGATGCGGATCGCGAGGGAGTCGACGAGCTGGTCCACGGTCAGGGCCATGGCCATCTCGGGGTTCCCGAGGTCGACGCCGACGGTGGCGATGGTGCCGCGCAGTTCCATCGCGGCCGTGAGGTAGAAGTTGCGCCACGTGGCGTTCTCGGCGCCCTGGCCGAGCCGGTCGTACACGGTGGCGAGCGCCTCCCGGACGCCCGCGTGACCCGGCTCCGCGAAGACGCCGTGGTTGAGGAGCGTGGCGGCGAAGCGCAGATCGCCGTCGTCGGCGTACCGGCGGCCCTTGGCCACCAGGGCTTCGATGCCGCCGTAGTCGGCGGTGAAGCGCTTGGCGAGCTCGGTGGGCGGGTGCTCCCACAGATGCGCGGGGTTGCCGTCGAACCAGCCCATGTAGCGCTGGTAGATGGCCTTGACGTTGTGGCTGACCGAACCGTAGTAGCCGCGCGCGCCCCAGGAGTTCTCCAGGGCCGGCGGCAGGGAGATCTCCTCGGCGATCTCCGGGCCGGTCAGCCCCTGGTTGAGCAGCCGGAGCGTCTGGTCGTGGAGGTACGCGTAGAGGTCGCGCTGGTTGGTGAGGTACCCGGTGAGTTCGCTCTCGCCCCAGGTCGGCCAGTGGTGGGAGGCGAAGACGACATCGGCCCGGCCCTTGAACATGACCAGGGCCTCGGTGATGTAGTGCGCCCAGATCCGCGAGTCGCGCACGACCGCGCCGCGCAGGGTCAGGATGTTGTGCAGGGTGTGGGTGGCGTTCTCGGCCATGCACAGGGCGCGGTGGTCGGGGAAGAGGAAGTTCATCTCCGACGGCGCCTCGGTGCCCGGCGTGAGCTGGAAGACGATACGCACGCCGTCGAGGGTCAGTTCCTGGCCGGTGTGGTTGATGTCCACGGTCGGCGCGACGAGGCTGATGGTGCCGAGCGAGGTGACGGTGCCCAGGCCGCAGCCGATCTGGCCCGTGGGGCTCTGGGGAAGGCGGACGCCGTACATGAACCCGCCGCGCCGGGCCATGGCGCCGCCGGCGTAGACGTTCTCGGAGACCGCGTGCTCCATGAACCCGGACGGCGCGATGACGGGGATGTCGGTGACGCCGTGCGGGACGATGGCACGGGAGCCGCCGAAGTGGTCGCCGTGGGAGTGCGTGTAGATGAGGGCCTTCACCGGACGGTCGCCCCGGTGCGTGCGGTACAGGGCCAGACCGGCCGCGGCGGTCTCCATGGACATCAGCGGGTCGATCACGACGACGCCGGTCTCGCCCTCGACGAGGGTCATGTTGGAGATGTCGAGGCCACGGATCTGGTAGATCCCCTCGGTGACCTCGAACAGACCACTGCGCGCGCAGAGTGCGCCCTGGCGCCACAGGCTCGGGTTCGCGGTGTCGGGGCACTCCGCGTCGAGGAAGTCGTACGCGGAGGTGTCGAACACCACCTTTCCGGAATCGTCCTTGATCACCGGATCGGGCAACGCCGCGATGAACCCGCGATCGGCATTGGAGGCGTCGGTGGTGTCGTCGAACTGAAGGCCTGCGGTGCCCATGAGCTCCCCTGCGGTGCGCGTCTCGGAACAAAGTATTTTGTCCCATTACGCACCATTTAGCCCATATGTGCACGTGGGCTGACCCGTTCGGGCGTACGGGGTCATGGCCGATCTGACAAGGAGTCGGCGAACACGCGCGCTCACCTCCGGGTAACCCCTGGGCGGCCACCATGTGGCTGTGATGAGACGTGAGGAAGCAGTGGTACGGCTCGATTCGGTGAGCAAGGTGTACGGCGACGTCACCGCGCTGGACGAAGTGAGCCTGGAAATCCGTCACGGTGAGGCCGTCGCGGTGATGGGCCCCTCGGGGAGCGGGAAGTCGACCCTGCTCAACATGGTCGCGGGTCTTGACCGGCCGACCTCCGGCTCGGTGGTGGTCAACGGCGAGGACCTCACCGGCATGGGGGAGGCGGGACTCGCCCGCTTCCGGCGCCGCCGGATAGGCATGGTCTTCCAGTTCTTCAATCTGCTGGACGACCTGCCCGCGTTGGAGAACGTCGCACTGGCCGGCCGGCTGGTCGGCGTCCCGGCACGCAAAGCCCGCGCCCGCGCCCAGGAACTGCTCGACGAGCTCGGCCTGGCCCATCGCCGCGACGCCTACCCGGCCGTACTCAGCGGAGGCGAGCGGCAACGGGTCGGGGTGGCCCGGGCACTGATGAACCGGCCGGCGCTGCTGCTGGCCGACGAGCCGACCGGAGCCGTCGACAGCAGGACCGGCGACCAGGTCATCGCCCTGCTGCTCGACCTCAACCGGCTGGGCCAGACCCTGCTGCTCGTCACCCACGACGAGCGACTGGCCACCCAGTGCGCCACCCGGCTGGTCACCGTCACGGACGGCCGGATCGTACGGCAGGCCGAGCTGGAGAGGGGCAAGCCGTGGAGCGCCCGCTGAGCGCGGTCCGGACGGTCGCACGGGCAGGCGTGCAGCGCCGCCGGCTGCAGACGTTCAGCATCGGCCTCGTCGTCTTACTGTCCACGACCGCCCTCGTGTTCGGTCTCAGCCTGCTGGCCTCCGCGAACTCACTGTTCGACGACGCCTTCGAGCGGGCCAACGGGGCGCACGCGACCGCCTCCTTCGACTCCGGCGACGTGACTGCCGACCAGGCCGGGGCCACCGGGCGGGCGAGCGGCGTCACCGACGCCGCGGGCCCTTTCCGGACCGCGGTGCTCAGCGGAGCGCGGGTGTCCGAAGGGATGCCGCTCGGAGACGATCAGTTCCTCGTGGTCGGGCGGGCCGACCCGGGCGGCCCGGTGGACCGGCTCACCGTCACGTCGGGACGGTGGGCCCGCGCGCCGGGCGAGATCGTGCTCCGGGGCGAGCCCAACGGCCCGGTACGCCTCGGAACGACCCTCACCGCACCGGGACTTCCGCCGCTCGACGTCGTGGGCTTCGCCACCTCGATGGCGGACGGAACCGGCGGCTGGGTGACACCGGACCAGGTCGGCGAACTCCGGCCGAGCGGGCTGCAGATGCTCTACCGGTTCGCCCGCGCCGCCGACTCGCCCCAGGTCCAGCAGAGCCTGGCCGCGGCGACCGCCGGCCTGTCCATGCGGGACAACGAGTCGTACGTCACCGTCAAGCAGCGGTTCGAGGAGGAGTTCAACTCACTGACCCCGTTCATCACGGTCTTCGGGGTGTTCGCCCTGGCCGTGTCGGTCTTCATCATCGGCAACGTGGTCGGCGGAGCGGTGGCCTCGGGCTTCCGGCACATCGGTGTCATGAAGGCACTCGGGTTCACCCCGGCGCAGGTGACAGGTGTGTACGTAGTGATGTTCACGGCCCCCGCGTCGGCCGGCTGCACGCTGGGCATCCTCGCCGGTCACCTGCTCACCGTCAGGGTGGGGCAGGGCGTGGCCGACAGCTTCGGGCTGCCGTCCGCCGGGGGAGGTTCCCTCCTGCTGGACGCGGTGGCGGGCGGCAGCGTCATCGCGCTGGTGATGCTGAGCGCCCTTGTCCCGGCACTGCGGGCCGGCCGGCTGCCGGCGGTCGCGGCGATCAGCGCCGGGACAGTGTCCCGCCGCGGCAGCGGCCGGCGCGTGCAGCGCCGGCTCGCCCGCACCCGGCTGCCCGTTGCGGTCGGCCTGGGGCTGAGCCTGCCCGTCGCCCGCCCCGCCAGGACGGCGCTCACCGTCGCGGGGCTCTGTCTGGGCGTGACCGCGGCCACCATGGGCCTCGGCCTCCACCAGACGGTCACGAAGATCCTCACGGCGGACACCGAAGGACACACGTCCGTCAGCGTCGGCATCGCACCGGGAGCCCAGCAGCAGACGGACCTGAGCGAGCAGGAGGTCCTCACCCTGCTGCGCGGCCGGCCGGGCACCGCCCACATCATGTCCTTCGCCCCCATGACCGGGCGGAGCCCGGGAATCCCCGCGGACCTGACGGCCGAGACCTACAGCGGTGAGTACAGCCGCTTCCTGGGCGACAACCTCGTCCGCGGACGCTGGTTCGCCCGCGCCGGGGAAGTAGTGCCGGCCGAAGGCCTTATGCGGCTCTACCACTTGGACGTGGGCGACACCCTTGACCTGCGGGTTGGCGAGGAGCAGACCCAACTCAAGATCGTCGGCTCCTTCACACATCCCGACACCGACCGGCTGATGCTCGACGCCGCCAGTCTGCGCAGCGCCGACGGCGGACTCGGCCAACGGCCGTTCTCGGTGATCGTGACACCGGGGACCGATCCGGCCGCCTACGCCGCCGGCCTCAACGAGGCGGCCTCGGGAACCGGGCTGTACGCCGAGGTCAGCGAGCCGGACTTCGGAGACAGCCTGGTCTTCAGCAGCCTGTTCCTGCTGTTCTCGCTGTTCATCTGCGGGGTCGCGGCGCTGGGCGTGCTCAACAGTGTGGTGCTCAGCAGCCGGGAGCGCAGCCGCGACCTGGGCGTGCTCAAGGCCATCGGAATGGCCCCACGGCAGGTGGTCCTCATGATGGTGACGTCGATGGCCGCTCTGGGGATCATCGGCGGCGTGCTCGGGGTCCCGCTCGGCGTCCTGATCCACCACGGCGTAGTGGAACTCACCGGCGACATGACCGGAGGCGGCATGGCTGCCTCGTTCATCGACGTCTATACCTGGCCCCTGCTCGTACTTCCGGCCCTCGCCGGAGTGGTGATCGCCGTCCTGGGCGCATGGGTGCCCGCCGTCCGCGCGGCAGCCACCGGCACCGCCGCCGTACTCCGCAGCGAATGAGAAGAACGCGCACGCCTCGGCCTAGGTGAGGACAGGGAGGACGGGGAGGACGGGGAGGACCACGGTGATGGTGAGGCCGCCGTCCGGGTTGGGCGTGGTCGTCACCGTGCCGTCGTGCGCATGGGCGATGGCGGCGACGATGGACAGGCCGAGCCCCGCACCCTCGATCGATCCGGTGCGGTCGGCATGCAGCCTCCGGAACGGCTCGAAGAGCGCCGCCACCTGCTCGGGGCGGACGAGCGGGCCGGTGTTGCGCACCACCAACCCGGCGTCCGGGGACAGTTCGGCCAGCACACGCCCCCCGGCGTGGTTGTGCCGGATCGCGTTCTGCACCAGGTTGGCGACCAGCCTGAAGAGCATCACCTCGTCGCCGGCGACCCGGACCGGGTGGGTGGCGGCGGTGATGGTGACGGCGCCGCGTCCGGCGAGCGCCAGATGGTCCGCGACCACCTGCTCGACCACGGATCCGAGGTCCACCGGGGCCCGGGTTTCGAGGCCCCGTTCGCCCTGGGCGAGGACCAGCAGACCTTCGATGAGCCGCTTGGACCGCTCCGTGTTGCGCAGCAGTTCGGCCCGGATCCGGGCGACCTTCTCGGGGGTGGGGTTGGCCAGGCCGACTTCGAGGGCGGTCTGCTGGATGGCCAGGGGGGTACGCAGTTCGTGCGAGACGTTGGCGACGAAACGGCGCTGCCCGGCGACCGCGTCCTCCAGCCGGTCGAGCATCGCGTCGAAGGCGTCGGCGAGCTCCTTGAGCTCGTTCTCCGGTCCGGTCAGCGCGATGCGCTCATGCAGGGTGGACAGCGACAACTGGTGTGCGGTGGAGGTGATCCGGTGCAGAGGCCGTAGCAGCCGCCCGGTGAGCCACCAGCACACCCCGAATGCCAGCACCGTGATCACCGCGATCGCGATCAGCGTGACGAGCCGCTGCGAACCCACCAGGTTCGCCTGAAGGTCCCCGGCCTCCGCGATGCCCGAATCGGGCTGGTAGGGGACGCTCGTACAGGAAGGGGCCCCGGACGGGCGCTCCTCGCACGGAATCGTGTTGAAGGGATATCCGAAGGGGACATCCTGCAGGCTTTCGCTGACGATCTTCTGCTGGAGCAGCTGCGCCACGATCAGCACGCCCATGGCGATCACCGTGAAGAGTCCGCCGTAGAGCAGCGTCATCCGGGTCCGTACCGAACCCTTGGTCATCTTCCTGAGACGCCGCACGATCCTCATCAGCCTCTCACAGCCGGTACCCGCTCCCGGGGACGGTGACGATGACCGAAGGGGCGCCGAGCTTGGCCCGGAGCTTGCTCATGGTCACCTTGACGATGGTGGTGAACGGGTCGATGCGCTCGTCCCAGGCCCGCTCCAGGAGCTGCTCGGTGCTGACCACCGTTCCCCGCGCCTCCATGAGCACCTTCAGTACGCCGTACTCCTTGCGGGACAACGGCAGGAGACGGCCGTCGCGGAACGCCTCCTGCCGCGCGGTGTCCAGTGTGATGCCGCCGTACTCCAGCACCGGGGGGAGCGGCGGCAGGCTCCGCCTGCCCAGCGCGTTGATCCGGGCCACCAACTCGTCGAATGCGAACGGCTTGGCCAGGTAGTCGTCAGCTCCCAGGTTCAGACCGGAAACCCGGTCGTGCACCGTTCCGGAGGCGGTCAGCATCAGAATGCGCACCGGTGCCCCACGCCGGGCCAGCTCCGCGCAGATCGTGTCACCGTGCACCTCGGGAAGGTCCCTGTCGAGTACGAGGACGTCGTAGACGTTCACGCCGAGCCGCTCCAGCGCCCCTGCGCCGTCGTAGGCGACGTCGACCGCCATCGCCTGCTCGCGCAGACCTTCGGCCACCATGTCGGCGAGGAAGCGTTCGTCCTCGGCCACGAGAATCCGCATGGGCCGATTACTTCAGTCCGACGGTAAAGCGGCGGTTAACGGCATCAGCAGGGCCCGGGAAGTCGCACGGGGTGGCTATGGACCGGCAGCGCTGTCAGTGGCCCGGGATACGGTGCGGAGTGATTGGCCGGACGGAGATCGTGAGGGACTCGCGGCCATGGGGGGTGGGTCGGACAGGCCCTGGCAGCCAGCTCGGGACTGGAGGTATTTTGCCGTGTCCCCACCCCCCAACTCCGCGTACTGGCACGGGCACTCTCGTGCTTGATGATGCACCAGCTCACACGAAGCCTCCTCGGGGAGGAGCGGTGTTGTTGTTGGTGGTGGTGTTACGGGGCGAGGTTCTGGCCCAGGCGGGTGGCGGTTTGGGTGCCGAGGGTGGTGCGGCCGTAGTGGGTGCCGGTTCCGGTGCTGTTGAGGTACTGGATGGCGCCGTCGCCCTTGTCCTCGCCGCTTGCGCCGAAGACGCGGTCGGCGCGGGTGGTGCCGGTGGTGTCGGCGAGTGAGACGGCGGTGCCGAACTGGTCGCCGGTTTCGGTGGATCCGGGGATTCCGGGACTGTCCTGGGTGTAGGCGGCGGAGCCGGTGGCGGTGAGGCCGGTGGTGGAGCCCTTGAGGAGGAGGGCGGTTCCGGCGTCGGTGCGGTTGATGGAGTCGCGGGTGCCGTCCTCGCCGGGTACGCCGGTCAGGACGTCGGCGTATCCGTCGAGGTCGAAGTCGCCGATGGCGACGGAGGTGCCCATCTTGTCGCCTGCCTCGGCGGCGCCGGGTACGCCGGAGGTGGACTGGGCGATCGTCGTGACGCGGGTGGTGGACAGGCCGGTTGCGGACCCGTAGAGGGCCTGGACCTTGCCGTCGGTACGGGCGGTGGCCTCGTCGGTGTAGGGGTCGCCGATGATCAGGTCGTCGAAGCCGTCGGCGTTGAGGTCGCCTGCTGCGACCGACCCGGCGCCGGTGTACAGGACGGTGGTGGCGGGCTTGGGGCCGGTCGCGGATCCGTACAGGGCCCGGGTGGTGTCGCGGCCGGTCGTGTCGCGGTAGTTGACGGCGGCGTCGGGGTAGCCGTCGGCGTTGAAGTCGCCGGTGGCCACACCGTTGCGGGTCGGGCCGGTGGGTGCGGAGGTCGCGGCGGCGGTGGCGGAGTCGAAGTGCCACCAGCGGCCGGTGCCGCCGGGGGCGAGGGCGAGGAGGTCGGCGCGGCCGTCGGCGTTGAAGTCGGCGAGGGCGACCTTGGTTCCCAGCTTGGCGCCGGTGGTGCGTGAGGCGGAGGGGATGGAGTGGGTGGTGCCGGAGGTCAGGGCGGGTCCGTAGAGGATGGTGACGGTGCCGGCGTCGTTGTTGCCGGAGGAGTCGTCCTCGCCGGGTGCGCCGATGGCGAGGTCGGCGTGGCCGTCGGCGTTGACGTCGCCCCATGCGGTGGCTGTGCCGAACTCGTCGCCGGTCTCGGCGGATCCGGGTACGCCGGTGGATGCCTGGCCGATGGTCCTCTTCGCGGTGGTGGCCGGGCCGGTGGGGCTGCCGGGGAGGACGGTGACGGTGCCGCCGCCGGTTGCCTTGGGCGTACCGGCGACCAGGTCGGCGGTCCCGTCACGGTTGACGTCGGCGGTCGGTGCGGCGGCGGATGCGGTGGGACCGGCCGCGGCCGCACGGAGCTTGGGGAGCTGGGTGTAGAGGTTCGCGCCGGGGCAAGCGGTGGCCATGACGTCGCGGTGCGAGATGATCCGGTCGACCTCGACCTGCTGCCCGGCGGTGTGCTTGCCGTTGTCGAACTCGGCGGTCAGCGTGGTCCTGGAGAGCGGGTCGGCACCGTACTGGCCGAGCTTCCACCCGGCGATGCGGGCGATCGCGGCGCGTGCGGCCCTGGTCGGCTTGGCGGTCTCCATGTTGCCGAGCAGCGAAATCCCGACGGTGTCCGGGTTGAAGCCGAGCGTGTGACGCGCTTTGACGGGCAGGTCGGCCCCGCCCCTGCTGCCCTCGAAGATCCGGCCGCACTTGTCGACGACGAAGTTGTAGCCGATGTCGCCCCAGCCCTGGGTCTTGACGTGGTACGCCTGGATGGAGCGGATCATGGCCGGGGACTGGGTGCAGCTGTAGGTGTTGGTGCCGGCCTCGTGGTGAACGATCACGGCCTTGACGGCCGGGCTGTACAACGTGGGGCACTGCACGATCGCCTCGTCGGCGCCCCACTGGCCGCGGGTGACCATCGGCGGGCGTTTGACCTTGCCGTCGGCGGGCCTGGCGGGTGCGGTGGTGAGGCCGGTCAGGCATTGCGGCCCGGTGACGGACGTCGCGGTCGGGGTTGGCGTCGCCGTTTCGGCGGCATACGCCACGGGCTCGGCCGCCACGACGTCCGATGCTGTGGGGGCTGCTTCCGATCTCGTACCGGGATCGACGAGGTCGAGCCTGAGCCCGCCTCCCGCGGGACGGCCACCGACCCGCGCCTGGACGCCGTTCGACGGCCCGACCCACAGCGGCTCGGTCGCGCCGCGTGCGAAGTCCACCGGGGTGTCGTGCACTTCGAGGTCACGCCAGTCGCTCCACTTCCCGCTCTCACTGCCGCGGGTCCGTACCTCCACCGCGCCTGTGGGCCGGGCGGTGGGAGAGGCCCAGCTCACCCCGAGCATCGAGAACGCCTCGGTGCCGGTCTGCCCCCGCTCCTTGTCGAACCCCAGCGTCCGTACGGTGGCGGGCCGGTGCGCTTCGCCGGAGCCGCCCGATGCGCCGGGCGAGCCTATGGCGAACGCTGCGAGCAGCCCGGAGGCCAGCAGGGCGCTGCCGAGCGCGGGTACGCCTATTTTCAGCAGGCGTTGGCGCGGCAGTCTTCTCTTGCCGTTCAAGTGAACTCCGTACGGTGATGGGGTGTTGAACACGTGCATCTGTTACAGCGCATCCGGACCGCAAAACGTCTCAGCGCGGTCGCGGACTTCGTGGCCACGGGCCGGGCAGGGGTGTTCTCTACCTGTCCTCGACGGGGATTTCGGCGGTGCAGGTGGCGCGGCCGTACGGTCCGGAGGCGGTGGCCGCCTGTACCTCCCGGCCGCGCAGCAGCACCGTGCAGGTGGCTTGCCCGCCCTGTCCGCCGAGCTGAACAGTGACGGTGGCCGGACCGCTCTTCGGGGTGACGGCCGCGGTGCGGTGCCAGGGGAGTTCGGCGGAGGACTCGTGCCCTGAAGCAGCCTTTTTGCCGCTGACACCGGCGTGATAGGTGATGTCGGCCTTCCCTTCACCCGTGACTTCATAGGCCACCGGCACCGTGTAGGGCGGAGGCGTCTCGTCAGGGCCGGGCCACACGAGCACGGTGACAACGGCGAGTGCGGCGGCGAGCACACATCCGCTTGCCCACGCGAGCGTGCGACGGGGTTCGGCAGTGGCTGTCGTCGCCTCGGCTTGCTCGGCCGCCTCAGTCGGACTGTCTGTGGTCACGAGTGCTGTTTCCTTGCTGCTCACGGGGCGAGGACGTCGCCGATGTGGGCGCCTGCGGGGACGCCGTACGTTCCGATGCGTTGCCCCTCGCTGCCGATCCCGGTGATGCCGGTGCCGGCTTCGCTACCGTCGGGCACATCGGTGGACTCCTGGTTGATCACGGTGCTCCGGGCCGGGGCGAGCCGTGTGGTGGAGCCGTAGTACGCGGTGACCCGACCGCCGGTCACCGCTGTGGGCTGGCTCAGGTAGAGCGGGCTGGTGCTGTCCCTCTGTGCAGACGGCAGCGACAGGGCGCCCGCGCTGCTCGCCATCTCTTGCGGGGTGGTGTCCTTCACGGTGCGGGTTGCGCCGTCGATGACCGCCATTCCGTCGCCGTTGATGTCACCCCACGCGGTGGCGGAGCCGAAGGCGTCTCCGGTCTTTGAACTGCTGGGCAGGTCAATGCCGCTGGCCAGGCTGTTCTGGGTGACGGTGGTCTTGGTTTCACCGTTGGAGCCGGTGGCGGATCCGGGCGCGATGGATGCTGCGCCCGCACCGGTGACGGTGACATCGGCGGCCTGTGGAATACCGACCGTCAGGTTGGTTTCGCCGTCCTGGTTGAAGTCGGCGTTGGGCGGGGCGGCAGCGGCAACAGCCGTACCAGGAAAGGCAAGCGCAGCCACATGGACGGCGGTGGCTACGCCGATGCATGGGCGCAGACGGGCGGACACAAGCGCCATAACGGGCTCCTCGGTGCACAAGGGTCATGGGAGATGGCGCCGTGGCGGTGGGGATCGGCCAGAGATCGCACACTGCCGCTCGCACACGGGCTGGATGGTTATACCCCACCGGTTAGAGCCAGTTGAAGCTTCAGTTCGCGCAAGCCGTAGGCAAAGCAATGCAATTCGGGTGACAAGCCGTCAGCGAATGTGATCTGGATAACAAACCATCCGTTCGGTGTGATGACTCTGCGCGGACTTTCGCTGTGGATCTCGAGTAGGACGTTGGGGCGTACTGCTCACCCCGTGGCCACTGCGCCGCGAACCATCAGGGGCTGACTGCTGCGCGCTCAATGGCTCTTCGGTGGGCGCGGCGTTGTCGGCCCTGCTGGCAACGTCGCTACCTCAAGTCGCGTACGCCAAACCGGCCTCCGACGCAGATGACGGCAAGGGCGTCATCGACACCATCGGCAACCTGGGCCGCTCATACTTCGGCGCGTATGGCGTGGTGGGCGCCGTCACCGCGCAGGCGGCAGTCGCGCAGGATCTACCAGACCACCTGGTGGTTGGCGGAGTAGCGGTAGTTCTTCGACTGCTCGGCAACCTTGTGATCGCGTGTGGGCACCAGGGTGCCGTCCACGAACGCACGCGGTCTCAGCCCCGTGAACGGGGCCATCCAGGACGACTCGAACGCAGTGATCACAGCAGCCACGGCAGGACACTCTCTGCGAAGGAGTCACAGCCAGGCTGCCCGCTCCGTACGATCGGCACCGCCATCGCCATCCACCACGTAGGTCAGCGCCTCTGCGAAGCTCGTGCCCAGCTGCCACATGAAGCCCGCTCCCACGGCGATGACACGCCCGCTCGCCGCCACGTATGACTTGTACTGGATTGACCACATGCCCAGAGGGCTGTAGTTCTCCCCGTATCGGCGCCTCAGGCTCTGAGCCTCCGCAGACGCGTCGATACAGGCGTCAACGGGATCCAGGTACAGCGACGAGGAAGGGACACGAGCCGGAGAGCTCTTGATCGTCAGATCGCCGAACTCTGCCCAAGCCGCTGTCGCCACGTCGTTGAACTCGAACCCCGCCGCCGCGAGTCGTCGTGTCCAGGTCTCAGTGTCGATCCGTCGTCCTGCTCTCCACCCGGCAGTTCCGAGCGCTTCCAACACCGAGGGCCCGCAGCCCGTCAACAATCCACCGATGCGCTCTATGCGCCCACCCCGTCCACTCAGCGAGCCTGCTCTTACGAACGTCTGGCAGGCGCGGGCCCGCACAGTACAGGGCGGCGCGGCGCGTGTCAGCAGGGAGATCACTTTCGGGACAGCCCTTCCGAGCTCGCGCAGGGCCTTGCGCCGGCGCGCCCGACCGGTCTGGACGCCGAGGCCCTGATAGCCGGCATCGGCCAGAATCGCCTGCTCCGAAGCCGCTCCGTCGTCGGCCTGTGGGGGAGGCGGTCTGGAAGTAGACGCGCATCGGCAATGTACGGCTGGACAGCGAGGCGTCCTTCGTCGCGCTGTGCGGGGTCGGTCCCCTCGCCTCAACCGCTGCGCGGCCCGGAAGGTCTTCCACCTGGTCAAACAGCTACAGCCAGGACCCCGCTCATAGGGGCTGCCGTGACAGATGAGAGGGTCGGGCGGGTGAGCGAGACACCCCCGAACACCCTGAAATACTGCTTTGACGGGCCGGACGACGCCCCGGTCCTGGTCATAGGTCCCTCGCTGGGTACCACATGGCACATGTGGGACCGGCAGATACCCGAGCTCTCCCAGCACTGGAGGATCTTCCGGTACGACCTCCCGGGCCACGGCGGTGCCCCCGCGCACCCCGCCACCGCCGTCACCGAGCTCTCGGACCGGCTGCTCGCCACCCTCGACAGCCTTGGCGTCCAGCGCTTCGGGTACGCGGGGTGCTCCATCGGCGGTGCGATCGGTGCCGATCTGGCGCTGCGCCACCCGGACCGGGTGGCCTCGCTGGCCCTGGTGGCGGCCTCGCCCCGGTTCGGCAGCGCCGATGAGTTCCGGCAGCGCGGTGTGATCGTCCGTACCAACGGTCTGGAGCCGATGGCCCGGACCGCGCCGGAAGCCTGGTTCACCCCCGGCTTCGCGGCGGCCCAGCCGGCCATCGTCGAATGGGCGGTCCAGATGGTCCGCACGACCGACCCCGGCTGCTACATATCCGCGTGCGAGGCGCTGGCCGCCTTCGACATACGTACGGAACTCGGCCGCATCAGCGTTCCTACTCTCGTCCTCGTCGGCGCGGAGGACCACGTCACCGGGCCCGCCGAGGCCCGCACGCTCGTCGCCGGGATACCGGACGCCCGGCTCGCCCTCGTTCCCGGCGCCTCCCACCTGGCCCCCGTCGAGCAGCCCGGAGCCGTCACGGACCTGCTCCTCATGCACTTCTCCACGGCCTGGCAGGACACCACGGGGTTCATCCCCGTGCCGCCAGTCGTCCCGGCACTCTCGGCCCCGGTGATGCCCGTCGCGGAGATCGCCGCAGCTCCCGTGGCCGTGCCCGAGGCCGGGGGAGCGGCCGGCCGCGACCTCTACGACAGTGGAATGAAGGTTCGCCGCGAAGTGCTGGGCGATGCCCATGTCGACGGTGCCACCGCCGCCGCCGACGCCTTCACCGAGGACTTCGAGGAGCTCGTCACCCGCTACGCCTGGGGCGAGGTCTGGAACCGCGAGGGCCTCGACCGCCGTACCCGCAGCTGCGTCACGCTCACGGCGCTGGTCGCCTCGGGCCACCTGGAGGGCCTCGCATCCCACACCAGGGCGGCGCTGCGCAACGGGCTCACGCCCGACGAGATCAAGGAAGTGCTGCTCCAGTCCGCCGTGTACTGCGGCATCCCGGCCGCGGGCGCCGCGTTCGCCATCGCCAGGTCCGTGATCCAGGAGGAAACCAGACCGCCCGCGTAGCAAGATGGGCGCATGGACGCATCACCTCTCACGCTCACGAAGAAGACGCACTCCTGCATCCGGCTGGCACGGGACGGGCAGGTGCTCGTCATCGATCCCGGCGGCTTCTCCGAGGACGACGCGGCGGTCGGCGCCGACGCGATCCTGGTGACGCACGAGCACCCCGACCACTTCGACGAGGCGCGGCTGCGCGCAGGTCTCGAAGCGAATCCGGCGGCCGAGATCTGGACCCTGCGCAGCGTGGCCGAACAGCTCTCCGCCGCCTTTCCCGGCCGGGTCCACACCGTGGGCCACGGAGACACGTTCACCGTCGCCGGCTTCGACGTGGAGGTGCACGGCGAGCTGCACGCGGTGATCCACCCGGACATCCCGAGGGTCACCAACATCGGCTTCCTGATCGACGGTTCGGTCTTCCATCCCGGTGACGCGCTGACGGTCCCCGACTGTCCGGTCGACACGCTGATGCTGCCGGTGATGGCCCCCTGGAACAAGATCTCCGAGGTCATCGACTACGTACGCGAGGTCCGGCCGCGCCGCGCCATCGACATCCACGACGCGCTGCTCACCGACCTGGCGCGCCCGATCTACGACAACCAGATCGGCAAGCTGGGCGGCACCGACCACGGCAGGCTGGCCCCCGGCGGCGCCGCCGAACTCTGAGCGGCGGCGCCGGGAGGCGGGGAGCCGGGCGACTGTCAGTGGGAGGGGTTAGGTTTACTGCCATGCGCATCGCCACCTGGAACGTCAATTCCATCACCGCCCGTCTCCCGAGGCTGCTGGCCTGGCTGGAGAGCACCGGCACCGACGTGCTGTGCCTCCAGGAGACCAAATGCTCCGACGAACAGTTCCCGTACGAGGCGCTGCGCGAGCTGGGCTACGAGTCCGCGGTCAACGCGACGGGACGGTGGAACGGGGTCGCGCTGATCTCGCGCGTGGGCCTCGCCGACGTCGTCTCCGGCCTGCCCGACGGCCCCGACTACGAGGGCGTGCAGGAGCCGCGCGCGATCTCGGCGACCTGCGGCCCGGTCCGCCTCTGGTCGGTGTACGTGCCGAACGGCCGCGAGGTCGCCCACGACCACTACGCGTACAAGCTGGCCTGGTTCGAGGCCCTGCAGAAGGCCGTCGCCGCGGACGCCGCGGGCTCGCAGCCCTTCGCCGTCCTCGGCGACTTCAACGTCGCCCCGACGGACGAGGACGTCTGGGACCCGGCGCTCTTCGAGGGGGCCACGCACGTCACCCCGGCCGAGCGCGCCGCACTCGCGACGCTGCGCGAGGAGGGCTTGTCGGACGTGATGCCGCGCCCCCTCAAGTACGACCGCCCGTACACCTTCTGGGACTACCGCGAGCTCCGCTTCCCGAAGAACAAGGGCATGCGGATCGACCTCGCCTACGGCAACGCCCCGTTCACGGCCGCGGTCAAGGACAGCTACGTGGACCGTGAGGAGCGCAAGGGCAAGGGCGCGTCCGACCACGCCCCGGTCGTAGTCGACCTCGACCTCTGAGCGCGTACGCCCTCAGTGGACGGAGAACCCGCCGTCGACGAAGAGTGACTGTCCGGTGACGTAGGCGGAGGCGCCGCTCGCGAGGAAGACGGCCGCGCCCGCGAAGTCCTCCGCCAGCCCGTTGCGCTTGACCATCGTGCGCGCGGCCAGCGCTGCCACCTTCTCCGGGTCGGACGACAGCCTGGTGTTGAGCGGCGTCATCACGAAGCCGGGCACCAGGGTGTTGCAGGTGACCCCGTGCGGTGACCACGCCTCCGCCTGCGAGCGGGCCAGCGACTCCAGTGCCCCCTTGGAGACCCCGTAGGCACCGCTGTTGACGAACGCCCGGTGCGCCTGCTGCGAGGTGATGTGGATGATCCGGCCGAAGCCCCGCTCCGCCATGCCCGGCCCGAACCGCTCGCCCAGCAGATAGGGCGCCTTCAGGTTCACCGCCATCGTGGTGTCCCAGACGTCCTCGCCGAGCTCGCCCATCGGCGGTCGCAGATTGATCCCGGCGCAGTTGACGAGGATGTCGGGCTCCCCGAACACCGAGGCCGCCTCCTCGGCAGCCGCGCGGACGCCCTCGGAGGTGCCCAGGTCGGCGCTCACCCAGGCCGCGCGGCAGCCGTCGGCCTTCAGTTCGTCGACCGCGACGGTCAGTTCGGACTCCCTGCGTGCCACGATCACGACGCTCGCGCCGGCGTGGGCGAGGGCGCCGGCGATGGACCTGCCGATGCCCGAACTGCCGCCGGTCACGACGGCGACGCGACCGTCCAGGGAGAAGAGTTCGGAAAGGTACGACTGCGTGATCATGACCAAACCCTAATCCCGGGCCCGCTCCGCCCCACGCCCGGTCACCGCGTAACTCGGTCCGGGCCGGTCCGTTTTGATGTCTGTCTTGACTTATCCGGTCTCAGGACGGAATCAGCCGCGCGCCCTGTGGTGCGGAACACGTCAGGGATGGGATCCTAGTGGTATGAACATCCCTTTCTTGGACAACTGGCGTAAGCGTCAGGGCGGTACGCAGGGGGTCGCTCTCGCGGCTGCCGTCGAAGCCGACCCGGACGGTGTGGCCGAGCTGCTCGCCGAATGCGAGCTGCTGCGTGTCCGAGCGGAGCAGAACGGACTCGAACTGGACGACAGTCCTGCCTCGTTGACCGCCCTCGATCAACTCCCGCCCCGCTGGCGCGACGATCCCGAGGAACTGCCCTGGCTCGGCAACGACGCGGGCCTCTATCTCGGCACCGTTCTCGTGCGTAACGTGCCCGGCGCCGTGTGGCACATCCGGCCCAGCGGCCAGCCCGTGGTGTGCCTGGATTCCGGGCGGGAGATCGATGTGGTCGAGGCCGGTCTCGACTGGGCGATGTCGGGCAGCCCAGAGCTCTCCCAGGTGTACGCGGAGTCCGCCGAGAGCTGACGAAGATAAACAGCCTTATCGCCCCCCAATGCGTGTCGCCTGCTAAGTCCCGTACCGGGGCGGATAGTTTGCGCAGACTTCAACACAAGCGACATATGGGTAGGGCAGTGTATGGCCGTCGATCCGTTGATCGAGCTGCGGGGCGTCAACAAGCACTTCGGGGCGTTGCACGTACTGCAGGACATCAATCTCACCGTCGGCCGCGGGGAGGTGGTGGTGGTCATCGGCCCCTCCGGCTCCGGCAAATCGACGCTGTGCCGGACGATCAACAGACTTGAGACGATCGAGTCCGGCCACATCGCACTCGATGGCAAACCCCTCCCCGAGGAGGGGAAGGGGCTCGCACAGCTCAGGGCCGAAGTCGGCATGGTCTTCCAGTCGTTCAACCTGTTCGCGCACAAGACCGTGCTGGCGAACGTCTCCCTCGCGCAGATCAAGGTCCGCAAGCGCAAGAGGGAAGAGGCGGACAAGCGGTCACGGGAACTCCTGGAGCGCGTGGGGCTCGCCGCGCACGCCGACAAGTACCCGGCCCAGCTCTCCGGCGGCCAGCAGCAGCGCGTGGCCATCGCCCGCGCCCTGGCCATGGACCCCAAGGCCCTCCTCTTCGACGAGCCCACATCGGCGCTCGACCCGGAGATGATCAACGAGGTGCTGGAGGTCATGCAGCAGCTCGCGCGCGAGGGCATGACGATGGTCGTCGTCACCCACGAGATGGGCTTCGCGCGGTCCGCCGCCAATCGCGTCGTCTTCATGGCCGACGGAGCCGTCGTCGAGGACCGCAATCCGGAGGAGTTCTTCACCGCCCCGTCGAGTGACCGCGCCAAGGACTTCCTGTCCAAGATCCTCAAGCACTGACGGGGGGATTCATGGTGCGTACGAGAAAGCCCCGGAAGACCCTGGCCGTACTGGTCTGTCTGCTGCTCGCCCTACTCGCCGCGGGCTGCGGCAAGGACGGCAGCCCGCCGGTCAAGGGACCCAAGCCCGGGGCGCTGCCCCGCTACGAGGTTGCCACCGGCTTCCAGCTGCCCGATTCCAGCACCTGGCGCAAGGCCGAGAAGCGGGGATACCTGGTGGTCGGAGCCAAGGAGGACCAGCCCTACCTGGGCGAGAAGGACCCGGCCAGCGGCGTCTACTCCGGCTTCGACATCGAGATCGCCCGCATGATGGCGGCGTCCCTCGGCTTCGAACCGAAGACCATCCGCTTCAAGACCATCGCGTCCGCCAACCGCGAGACCGCCCTCCAGAACGGGCAGATCGACTACTACGTCGGCACCTACACCATCAACGACATGCGCAAGAAGCTCGTCGGCTTCGCCGGACCGTACTTCATGGCCGGCCAGGGCCTGCTGGTTCGTACCGACGAGGACGACATCAAAGGGCCGCAGGACCTGGGCGGCAAGACCGTCTGCTCCGCCGCCGGATCGACTCCGTACCAGCGGATCGCCGAGGACTATCCCGAGGCGGACCTCGTCGCCTACGACACGTACTCGATCTGCGTCGACAACCTGCTGACCTTCCAGGTCGACGCCGTCACGACCGACGACGCCATCCTGCTGGGCTTCGCCGCCAAGGCACCGGACGAGATGAAGGTCGTCGGGAAGCCGTTCTCCGAGGAGCCGTACGGCATCGGCGTCCCGCGCAGCGACAACGCGCTGCGCTTCGCGCTGGACGACGCGCTGGAGGCCAACGAGAAGAACGGCAACTGGAAGAAGGCGTTCGAAGCGACGCTGGGGCTCTCCGGAGTGCCCGCGCCGACGCCGCCGCCCATCGACCGCTACCCGGCGAACTGAGGGGACCGGCCAGCACATGGATGTACTCACGGAGAACTTCTCCCTCTACGGCGAAGGGTTCCTCGGCACCGTCGAACTCACCGTCTACTCCTCCGTCCTCGCCCTGGTCCTCGGCTTCCTCATGGCCTCGTTCCGGGTCGCACCCGTCGGCTCCTTCCGGGTGCTCGGCACGGTCTGGGTGACGGTCCTGCGCAACACCCCGCTCACCCTGCTGTTCTTCGCGGTGCTGCTCGGGCTGCCGCGCTTCGGCCTCGTCCTGCCGTTCGAGGTCTTCGCCGTCCTCGCGCTCGGGTGCTACACCTCCGCGTTCATCTGCGAGGTCCTGCGCTCCGGCATCAACACCGTGCCCACGGGGCAGGGCGAAGCGGCCCGCAGCCTCGGGATGAGCTTCGGGCAGACACTCAACGCGGTCGTTCTCCCGCAGGCGTTCCGCTCGGTGATCCCGCCGGTCGGATCGACACTCATCGCCCTCGCCAAGAACTCCGCGATCGCCGGCGCGTTCAGCGTCACGGAACTGCTCGGCACCTACAAGACCCTCAATGAGCTGGGCTACAGCATCATCTGGTCCTTCGTGTGGATCGCCGTCGGCTACCTGCTCATCACCCTGTCCATCAGTGCGCTCTTCAATGTGCTGGAGAAGCGCTGGGGAGTCGCCCGATGACCCACTCCGCGCCCTCGGCCACCGCGCTCTACGACATCCCTGGACCGCTGACCCGTAAACGGCACCGTCTGTACGGCATCGTGTCCACGGTCCTGATCCTCGCGCTGCTCGGCTGGATCATCTATCTGCTCTTCGACACCGACCAGTTCACGGCCGAGAAGTGGACGCCCTTCGAGTACAAGGGCATCCAGGAACTGCTGCTGCGCGGGCTCGGCAACACCCTCAAGGCGTTCGCGTACGCGGCGGTGCTCTCCCTCGCGCTCGGCGCCGTACTCGCGGTCGGGCGGCTCTCCGTCCACCGGCCGCTCCGCTGGATCTCGACGCTGCTCGTCGAGTTCTTCCGGGCGATGCCCGTCCTGGTGATGATCTTCTTCATCTTCGTGGCGCTGAAGGTGCAGCCGCTGCCCGCCCTGGTCGCGGGGCTGACCCTCTACAACGGTTCCGTGCTCGCCGAGGTGTTCCGTACCGGAATCCATTCGGTGGACCGGGGCCAGCGGGAAGCCGCCTACGCGCTCGGCATGCGCAAGACACAGGTCACGACCTATGTGCTGGCGCCCCAGGCGGTACGGGCCATGCTGCCCACCATCATCAGCCAGTTGGTGGTGGCACTGAAGGACACCTCGCTCGGATATCTGATCACCTACGAGGAGTTCCTCCACGCGGGGAAGCTGATCGCGTCTAACCTCGACTACGATCTCCCTTTCATCCCTGTGGTGATGGTGATCTCGCCCATTTACATCGGGCTCTGCATGCTGCTCTCATGGTTCGCCACGTGGGTGGCCAAGCGGGAGCGGCGCAACGTCAAGACCAAGGCCGTCAAGATCGCCCCTGCGGAACCGGGATCGCTGCTGCCCGGCGGGCGGTAGCCGAGCGGTACCCGCCCGGCAGCAGCCGGTGATCACTTCTCGCGCAGCGGGACCGGGACATGGAACCGGGTCCGTGCCGAGTGAGGAGAAGGTCAGCTGTGCGCCGGTCGGGTTGTGCTCGATAGGCCGAGCGGCCCCACGTCGTGAGTTGTGCGACGAAGGGGCCGCTCTCCTCGTTCCCGGGTCAGCTCGTGGCCCGGTGCGAGGTGCGCGGGGCGGCCGGCAGAGGCGCCTGGGCGGCACGGGTCACATCGGCGACCTGCTCCACGACATCGGGGCCGTACGCCTGCGAGTTGACCACCTTCAGCAGCAGACAGAAGGTGTTGTTGCCGTGTTTGCGGTGCAGCTTCTCGTAGTTGCGGCTCAGATAGCGGGATGCCGCCTGGTTGGTGATCGCCTGCTGCCCGCAGAACAGAAAGACCGGACGGGTGTCCTGGCCGGCCGTCAGCCGGGCGAGGAGCACGTACTCCGAGACGCCCTTCTCGGCCAGGTAGCGCTCGGAGCCGATCTGGAACGCGCCCCGCTCGGGCCCGGGTTCCGGGTCCGTGTTCACCCGCACACCGGGGAGCAGCGAATGCAGATGGGCGGCCATCCTGCGATTGGAGCCCGGTCCGCCGACACAGAACTCCGTGCGCTCACCGAACCCCTGCTGGGCGACGTCGTGGGAAATGATCTGGGCGTGCGCCTGACAGTCCTTGATCAGCGCGGAGAGTTCGAGCAGGGCGAAGACGTCGTACCGGTGGACGGCCCCGTTGCCGCCCGCGTCGCGGTTGACGACCAGCAGGCACTCGGAGTTGCCGGGCAGGCCGAAGAACGCCTGCTTGCGGCGGAGCCTGCGCCGCCAGAGGTAGGTGCGGGCGAGCCAGCCCAGAGCGGCGCTGATACCGGCCGCTACGACACCCAGCACGATGTTGCGTACGTCGTCGGTCATGGGCGGGCATGTTAGCGGTCGTACGGGTACTTGTTCGAGGCGGTCCTGACGATCGGGGCGGGACAGCGTTACCCTGCGCGGACGACCCTTCACTGGAGGTGCGCATGCGTCGTTCCGTCGGGCGGAATGTCTCGTTCTTAGGTGTTCTCGCCGTCATCGCATCGGTCGGGGCAGCCGCTCCCGCCGGTTCCGCGACACCTGCGGGACCGCCGCCCAAGTCGCCTGTGGCGGTGGGCTACGGAGGCGCGGTGGCGAGCGTCGACGCGGACGCGTCGGCCGCCGGTATCGAAGTTCTCCGCAACGGCGGCAACGCGGTCGACGCGGCCGTGGCGACCGCGGCGGCGCTCGGGGTCACCGAGCCGTATTCGGCGGGCATCGGCGGCGGTGGCTACTTCGTCCACTACGACGCCGCCAGCCGCACCGTACAGACCGTCGACGGCCGCGAGACGGCCCCGCGCAGCGCGGACTCCTCGCTCTTCCTGGAGAACGGGAAGCCGGTCCCGTTCGCCGAGGCCATGACCAGCGGGCTCGGCGTCGGAACGCCCGGCACCCCGGCCACCTGGGACAGCGCGCTCGACGCCTGGGGCAGCAAGTCCCTGCGCGAACTGCTGAAACCGGCCCAGCGGCTGGCCCGTGACGGCTTCGTCGTGGACGGCACGTTCCGCTCGCAGACCGAGGGCAACCAGGCCAGGTTCGCCGACTTCCCGGCCTCCGCGAAGCTGTTCCTGCCGGGCGGCCAACTCCCGGTGACGGGCTCCGTCTTCAAGAACCCCGACCTTGCGCGTACGTACGAGAAGCTGGGCCGCGAAGGCGTCGACGCGCTGTACCGGGGCGAGCTGGCCGAGGACATCGTGTCGACGGTCCGCAACCCGCCCGTCGATCCGGCGGCGACCCGGGTGGTGCGGTCCGGTGATCTGACGGCCAAGGACCTGAAGAAGTACCGCACCGTGCACCGGGCCCCGACGAGGGTCGGCTACCGCGGACTCGACGTGTACGGCATGGCGCCGTCCTCCTCCGGCGGTACGAGTGTGGGCGAGGCTCTCAACATCCTGGAGTCCACCGATCTGTCGAAGGCGAGCCCGGAGCAGTATCTGCACCGCCTCATCGAGTCGAGCCGGATCGCGTTCGCGGACCGCGGGCGCTGGGTCGGCGACCCCGCGTTCGAGGACGTACCCGTGCGGGAACTGCTCGGTCAGCGGTTCGCCGACGCCCGGGAGTGCCTGATCCAGGACGACAAGGCGCTGACCAGCCCGCTGGCTCCCGGTGACCCGCGCGATCCCGCCCCCTGTGCGACCGCGGGCGAGGCCGCCCCGACGACGTACGAGGGGGAGAACACCACGCATCTGACCGCCGCCGACAAGTGGGGCAACGTCGTCGCCTACACCCTGACCATCGAGTCGACGGGCGGCAGCGGCATCACGGTGCCGGGGCGCGGCTTCTTGCTCAACAACGAGCTGACCGACTTCTCCTTCGCGCCCGCGAACCCGGCGGTCCACGACCCCAATCTGCCGGGTCCCGGAAAGCGCCCCAGGTCGTCGATCTCGCCGACCATCGTGTTGGAGGACGGCAAACCGCTGCTGGCGCTGGGATCACCGGGCGGCGCGACCATCATCACCACCGTCCTGCAGACCCTGACCGGCCATCTCGACCGCGGGCTTCCGCTCGTCGAGGCGATCGCGGCGCCGCGCGCCAGCCAGCGCAACTCACCGACGACGGAGATCGAGCCGGGACTGTGGGACAGTCCGCTCCGCGCCCGTCTCGAATCGCTCGGGCACGTCTTCAAGGCGAACCCGGAGATCGGGGCGGCGACCGGGGTGCAGCGGCTGCCCGACGGGCGCTGGGTCGCGGCGGCGGAAAAGGTGCGCAGGGGCGGGGGCTCGGCGATGGTGGTGCATCCGGGCTAGGGCCTGATCCAAACGAGAGGCCCTAGATCATGACCGGACGGCTGTGGCCTCGGGGGCCGGTACGACGCGACGCGTCGTACC